>CAXBGQ010000043.1:0-13675 GCA_963975135.1 uncultured Nioella sp.
AAGCTGCATTTGCAGCTTTACCAGCGCTCGGCCGATATGTTTCTGGGCGTGCCGTTCAACATCGCCTCTTATGCGCTGCTGTTGGCGATGCTGGCGCATGTCACGGGATACGAGGCCGGCGATTTCATCCATTCCATCGGCGACGCACATATCTATTCCAACCATATGGATCAGGTTGCAACGCAACTGGCGCGCACCCCGCATGATTTGCCGCAGCTTCGCATTGCGCGGGATGTCGGCTCGATCTTCGACTTTCGCTATGAGGATTTCGCCTTTGACGGCTATGACCCGGACCCGGCCATTCGCGCGCCGGTGGCGGTGTGAGCCGATGCTGAGCCTGATTGTTGCACGCGGGGCGAACGGGGCGATTGGCAAGGATGGCGATATCCCGTGGTCGGTGCCCGAGGATCTGAAGTTTTTCCAGCGCGAGACCCTGGGCGGGGCCATCATCATGGGGCGGCGGACATGGGAAAGCCTGCCGGTGAAACCGCTGGCGCGGCGGATGAATATCGTGGTGAGCCGCGATACGGGGCTGGCCGAGCATGTCTGCGCCAGTGTGGAGGCCGCCGTAGAGATGGCCCACGCGGCCGGGTATCGGCGGATCTATGGCATTGGCGGCGAAGGGATTTACCGGGCGCTCATGCCCCTGGCCGACCGGATGCTGGTGACCGAGGTGGATATGCGCGTGCCGGATGCGGATGCTTATTTCCCGGATTTCGACGCGGCGGATTGGCGCGATCTCGGGGCGCTGGAATTGCGCGCGACGGGGCCGCGCGCGGTGGTGCGGGAATTGCTGCGGCGGATCGGGTAGGGCGGGGTGCCCTACCGACGGTCGCCCGCGACCGCCTCAGAGCTTCTTCAACTCCACCGCCGAGGATCGTCCGTCGCGCCCCTCGCGCAGCTCGAAGCTGATCTTTTCGTTGTCGGCCAACCCGGTCAGGCCGGCCTGTTCGACCGCCGAGATATGCACAAACACATCATTGCCGCCCTCATCGGGCGCGATAAAACCGAAACCCTTTGTCGTGTTGAACCATTTCACGGTGCCTGTGGGCATATCCCAATTCCTTCCCGGTCTTGACCCGCCCGCGACAGTGCGGCGGTGCGGTGGCACCGGCGCGCGCATCTGATGGCCAAACGCGCATGCGCCGGTTTTCACGCGCAAAATCATGCCGCGATTCGGAAAAAAGGCAAGATATTTTGGGTTGTGGCGGGGATGGCGGCGCGCCAGATTGGGGCCGGAACGGACGATATGGGGCACGCAATGCTGATCTACGGGCTGAAAAACTGTGACACCTGCCGCAAGGCGGTGAAGGCTCTGCAAACTGCGGGCCATGACGCGGTGTTGGTGGATGTGCGGGCGGAGCCTTTGGACGCGGCGGTTTTGCAGGCGTTTTATGCGGAGTTCGGGGACGCTCTGCTCAACACCCGGTCCACCACCTGGCGGGCCCTGAGCGAGGCGGAACGGGCAGGCGCGCCGCTTGATCTGCTCAAAGCCCATCCGGCCCTGATGAAGCGTCCGGTGATCCGGGCCGAAGACGGCAGGCTCTATCTGGGGTGGGGCAAGGACATTCAGGCGGCGCTGAGCTGAGGGGCCATGCGCGCCCGCAACACCGCATCCAGCGATAGCGGCCCGCCGCCGCGCACCACCAGATAAAGCAGCAAAAACACCCAGAAGGCGCGTTGATCGAGGATCAGCCCGCCCGATGCGGTGTCGAACCAGCTGCCGCGATCGGCACCCGTGACGCCATGGCCGAAAATATCGACCCAGGATTGCGCCACGACAAAGCCCGCCATGCCAAGCGCGCCGAGCCGGGTGAACAGCCCGATCAGGATCAGCAGGGGCAGCACGAACTCGCCCCATGTGGCGGCAACGACCAGCAACCGCCAGAAGGTGCCAAGCTGGCTGGCGTCATAGCCCACGGCCTCGGACAGGCGCGGCAGGATCTGGGCATAGGCGTTGAAATCGGGCTGGAATATCCCGGCCACGCCCTCGCCCAGTTTGGTCCGCGCGGAGTTCCAGTAATAGAGCAGCAACGTGCCGGCAAAGACCAGCCGCGCCAGCGTCGGCATCAGGGCGGGCGCGATGCGGGCTTCCAGCGTATCAAACAGACGGTCATGCAGCGAAATCAGGGCGTTCATGGCAAAGGCTTTCTATAGCGTAAGGGCGGCAGAGCCGAGCATCAGGGTCAGAAGCCCGGCAATATCGGCGCGCGGGGCAGCGGCCTGCACCGCCTCAAGCGCCGCGCCGAGGGTCGTGGTGCCATTCAGCGCGCGGGCCAGCACCAGCCCACCGGGCGGCAGCAAATGCGGCGCGGGGTCGAACCCGGGGCGGGTGATCATGACGTTTTCGCCCCCGGCCTGCGGTTTCGGGGCGTCGGGCACCATATTGAACAGCCAGATCGACAGGATCGGATGCGGCGAGGCGATTAGGATGGTCGCCGGGGCGAGATGCGGTTTGAGCGCCATCAGAGCCTCTGGGTCCAGCCCGCTGGCGTCCAGGGGCACCGTGTCGGCGGCGTGGTAGGACCGGCGCATGGCCAGTTCCAGCCGGGCGGTATCGGCCAGATAGGGCAGGGTTTCCAAAGGCTTGAAGCCTTCCAGAAAGGCGGGCATTTCGGCACCATATTGCGAGATCGCACGCGATTTGGGCGGGTGGGCACGCAGAAATATCAGCGCCAGTTGCTTGAAGGTCTCGGCCCCCAAGAGCTTGACCAGCACCGGAAACCCGATCTCCAGCGCTTCGGTGAGCGATGCCGCGACATTGTTGCGATAGACGTCGAACCGCTTGGCCGCGGGTCGACCTTCGGGATCGACCATGCCGGCAGGCAACTGGGCTTCGGGGTCCAGCAGGGCGGCGGTGAAATCGGTCTGGCGCATGGCTCAGGCCCTGACCGGGGTAAGGATCGCCTCGGCGCGGGCGGCCTCGGCGCGTAGCACGGCGAATTCGGGCACGTTATTGTCCCATTCGATCAGCGTCGGTCGGGGCCCGCCGCGCGCGATGGTATGGGCATAAAGCGCCCAGACCGGATCGACGACCTCCGATCCATGCGCGTCGATCAAAAGCGGCGCGCCGTGATCATCGGCATCCTCATCATGGCCACCGAGATGGATCTCGCCCACCGCATCCAACGGGAAGGCGTCGATATAGGCCACCGGATCGGTCTGCTGATTGGTGGCGGAGACAAAGACATTGTTGACATCGAGCAGCAGGCCACAGCCGGTGCGGCGCGCGATTTCGGAAAGGAATTCGACCTCGGCCATCGTGGTCTCGGTAAAGGCCAGATAGGTGGAGGGGTTTTCCAGCAGCAAGGTGCGGCCAAGGGCGGTCTGAACCTGATCGACATGGGTGCAGACGCGCGCCAGCGTTTCTTCGGTATAGGGCAGCGGCAGCAGATCGTTCAGATAGGCATCGCCATGCGTGGACCAGGCCAGATGTTCGGAAAAGCTGGCCGGTTGCAGCCAGTCGCAAAGGTGCTTCAGCCGCGCGATGTGATCGGTATCGAGCGGTGCCTCGCCGCCGATGGAAAGACCCACGCCATGCACGGATATGGGAAACTGGTCAGCCAGCGCGCGCAGTTGCGCCAGCGGACGCCCGCCATCGCCCATGTAGTTTTCGGCGTGGATTTCCAGCCACCTGACCGGGCCGGGATCGGCGCGCAGTTCCGCGAAGTGGCTGGCCTTGTAGCCGACGCCCGCCAATGGCGGCAGGCGGTTGTCCGAGGCAATATCATACATGTCGGGGCGGTCCCTCGTGATGCTGTCGGTCGTAGGTCTTGCCGGTTCGGCGGTATCGCCGGCTCCGGGCAAATGCGCCGCGCCGGGCGTGCCGGCGCGACAGCGACGATCCGGGTGCAGAGCTCAGCTTTCGTCCATATCCATCATCATGGTGTCGCGATACTGCGCCAGAACGTCATCCGACAGCCCCTCGGGCAGGTCGCGGGCCAGGCCGCCATAACCATCGGCCTCAAGCGTGGCCAGGGTCTCACCCACGCGGCCATCGGGCAGTTCGATCGTGGTGCAGGTGCCGACGGGGACCAGAACCCAGGCATTGCCCTGATAGTTGATGGTCGAGGTGCCGGCGCAGGTGGTGCCGGGACCGGCGGCGCAGCCGTTCTGGCCGGCCAGCGAAACGCCATAGCATTTTTCCATCTCTTGCGCGGCGGCACCAGTGGCTCCAATGGCACCAATGGCGGTTGCGACGGCACCAAGCAGAGCAAGGGATTTGATTTGGGTCGACATGAGGGAAGCTCCCGTAAAACAGTTTTTCAATTCAATCGCCGAAATCCGGAATTGGATCTGACAGCCATAGGGGTAACGGGGCGATCCGGTCACAGGCCAATCACAGGCCCGTCAAGCACGCCCGCGTGAGCCGATGTTATGGAGGTGCAGGAAAGCGACCCTACGGGCATTGGAAAATATATCAAATAAATCAATGCGCTAATTGACATGGTTAGTATGAAGCCTCCGGAAATGTGTCAGGTGAATGAAGGGGGAATCGGGCAAATGTTTCAAACCCGACGGGGCGATTCAGCTTGGAATGCCCGCCTTGCGCGCCTATTTGGGGTGTCAGCCCGCCGATTGGGCGAAACAGAACGGGAGATAGCACCGATGCGCAACGCAGCCCTCGTATTGGGAATCCTTGGCGGGGTCCTTGGCATGATCGTCGGGTTCTTCGGCTATGGCTATGTCGAGTTTGTCAACTGGTTCGGCGAAGTGCCCGATATCGCGACGCAGGTGGACAATCCCGGCCTGATTCAGGCGACCAGTATCGTGGCTCCGATCCTGGCGCTGGCAGGCGGCGCGATGGCGCGGGCGCGGGCCTTGTGGGCCGGGATATTGCTGCTGCTATCCGCGGGCGGCATGTATTACGCCTTCGGCTTTGGCGTCTTTACGATCTTCCCGATCGCCCTGACCGGGCTTGGCGGGCTGTTGGCGATTGCTGCCGGTCGCCCGGATGAGGAAGTCAGCCATTTCTGACATGCCCGTCGTTTCTGACGCCGGTCCGGACTGAGGTCGCCCTTCATCGCAGGTCGGGCGGGATCGCGTCGGCTGCCGGATCGGCCACCACGCTGTCCAACCCCACCAAACGCGTCTGCTTCTCGTCCAAACGGCACATCGTGACGGTGCGGTTTTCAACTTTCTGTCGCCCGATGGCCAGAATGACCGGCACCTTGCCGACGCAATGTCCCCGGCCTTCGCCGGTGATCTTTTCATTGCGGATGTCGGCCCCGGCCATCACATCACGTAGCGGATCAGCGCCAATGCGCCGCGTTTCCAGCGCACCCGATGGGTCACGCCGGCATCCTTCGAGATGCGGTCGCGGTTGGCGAGATACCAGTCGTAGTTGCGGATCAGCGCGTCGATATTGGAATGTTCCGGGGTGAACCCGAGCCGTTTCTGCAGCCGTTCGATGCTGACGTAACTGTCTTTTGCGGCGGTCTCGTAGATCCACTTGTAGAGCGGCGAAAGATGCACCGCCTCCAATGCGCGCAGGGTCCAGATCGCCGGAGCGGCGGGAAATCCGATGATGCGCTTGCCATGGCCCGCGCGGTCGAGAACGGCCTGCAGGCTTTCCCTGAGCGACCCGAACCGCGCGGCACCCACGTTGAAGGTGTCGTTGACAGTCTCCGGTGCGCCTTCGGCGCAGAGGCAGATCGCACGGGACAGGTCTTCGACATCGAGAAGCTGATAGAGATTGTCACCCGAGCCCAGGACCGGAAAATTATGCCCGTCATAGGCGAAGTCGAAGAGGAGCTCGAAAACCCCAAGCCGTTCCGGCCCGACAAAGCTTTTCGGGCGCAAGACAGGCAACACCAATCCGTTGCGCCGATAGTCGGCGCAGACCAGTTCCGCCTCGACCTTGGATACGCCGTACGGCCCGACGCCTTGCATCGGATCGGATTCGAGCAGCGGATGGTGGTCGGGGATGCCATAGACGGCGGTCGAGGAGATATGGATAAAGCGGCCGATCCCGCGGGCCTGCGCAGCCGCCAGCATCTGCCGCGTGCCATCGACATTGGTCGACATGATCTCGGCCCGGTCCGCGAGCGGCAGTGCCGCGGCGCAATGAACCACAACGTCGATGCCGTCGAAGGCGCGGTCATGCAGATCGGCGTCGCGGATGTCGCCCTGCAGCACCGAGATCCTGTCGGCCTCGGGATAGGTGAACGGCGCGATGTCGTAACTGCGAACCTGATGGCCGCGTCCGAGAAGATGCCGGATGAGGTTGATCCCGAGAAACCCGGCACCGCCGGTTACGAGGAAATGTTTCTTTTCGCTGGCCACCATGGCCCCCGCCCATTTGTTGCACGATGCCGATAAGGTGGGGCAGGGCACCGGGCCGGGATATGATGTGTGTCAAACCCGCGCGTCAAAAAAGGGCCGCCTAGGGCCTTTGAGGCGGCGATGGGTCAGCGCAGGTCAGGCGGGATCGCGTCTGTGGCCAGATCCGCCACCACCCTGTCCAGATCGACAACCCGCGTTTGTTTCTCACCCAATTGGCGCAGCGTGACAGTACGGTTTTCAACCTCCTGTCGCCCGATGGCCAGAATGACCGGCACTTTGCCGACGGAATGCTCACGCACCTTGTAGTTGATCTTTTCATTGCGAATGTCGGCCTCGGCCCGGACACCCCTGGCGTTCAGCATCGCGACCAGTTCGGCCACATAGGCATCCGCCTCGGAAACGATCGAGGCCACCACGACCTGACGCGGCGCGATCCAGAACGGCAATTTCCCGGCCCAGTTTTCGATCAGGATACCGATAAAGCGCTCGAAACTGCCCAGACAGGCCCGGTGGAGCATATAGGGGCGATGCTTGGCCCCGTCCTCACCGATATAGACCGCATCCAGCCGTTCGGGCAGGTTGGGATCGACCTGAAAGGTGCCGCATTGCCAGACCCGGCCAATGGCGTCGGTCAGCTTGAAATCCAGCTTCGGGCCATAGAACGCGCCCTCGCCGGGGTCGAGCGTATACTCATGCCCGGTTTTCTTGATGGCGTTTTCCAGCGCCGCCTCGACATGATCCCATGAGTCTTCCGAGCCGACCCGTTTCTCGGGCCGGGTGGCGAACATGATCTCGAACTCTTCGAACCCCAGATCCTTGTAGACCGAGGACAGAAATTCGATGAAGCGGGCGCATTCGGCCTCGATCTGCTCTTCGGTGCAGAAGATATGCGCGTCATCCTGGGTAAAGCCGCGCACCCGCATGATGCCATGCAGCGCGCCTGACGGCTCATAGCGGTTGCAGGAGCCGAATTCGGCCATGCGCAATGGCAATTCGCGGTAGGATTTCAGCCCCTGGTTATAGACCTGCACATGGCAGGGGCAGTTCATCGGCTTGAGCGCATTGATGGATTTCTCGCGGGCATGTTCCTCGTCCACTTCGACGATGAACATATGTTCCTGATACTTGTCCCAATGGCCCGAGGCCTCCCACAGCTTGCGGTCCACCACCTGCGGCGTGTTGACCTCGACATAGCCGCCGGCGCGCTGCTTGCGGCGCATGTAGTTTTGCAGCTCGGTATAGATGGTCCAGCCGTTCGGGTGCCAGAAAATCTGCCCCGGCGCTTCTTCCTGCATGTGAAACAGGCTCATCTCGCGGCCCAGTTTGCGGTGGTCGCGCTTGGCCGCTTCCTCCAGCATATTGAGATGCGCCTTGAGGTCGGCCTTGGTCTTGAAGGCGACGCCATAGATACGCTGCAACATGGACCGATCGCTGTCGCCGCGCCAATAGGCCCCGGCCACGTTCATCAGCTTGAAGGCATCGGCGGGCACCTGGCCGGTATGTTGCAGATGCGGGCCCCGGCAGAGATCCTGCCAATGACCGTGCCAATACATCCGCAGGGGCTCATCGCCCGGAATGGCCTCAATGAGTTCCACCTTATAGGGCTCATTGTTGGCCTGATAGAATTTCACCGCGCGGTCGCGGTCCCAGATCTCGGTGGTTACGGGGTCGCGCTTGTTGATGATCTCACGCATCTTGGCTTCGATCTGGCCGAGGTCTTCGGGGGTGAAGGGCTCGGCCCGGTCGAAATCGTAGTAGAAGCCATTGTCGATCACCGGCCCGATGGTGACTTTCACATCCGGCCAGATCTCCTGCACCGCGCGGGCCATGATATGGGCCGCGTCATGGCGGATCAGCTCCAGCGCGGCCGCATCGTCTGCCAGCGTGTTGATGGCGATGGCGGCGTCGGTGTCGATGGGCCAATGCAAATCCCAATGCGCGCCGTTCACCTGTGCGGAAATGGCCTTTTTGGCCAGCGACGGCGCGATGCTTGCGGCCACTTCACCAGGGGTCACGCCAGCCGCGTAGTCACGCGAATTGCCATCGGGAAAGGTCAGGGAAATCTGGCTCATGCGGCCATGCTCCTCATCGGTTTGGCGCCTACGAAACGCCCGGTTGCGGGTATGTATTTCTGTTCGTTTGGTGGCCCTTTGCGCCCCGGCTGTCAAGACCGGGCAGGTCCTGCCAGGCCCAAATTCCTGATGCCCGCGTCTTCTTCTTTGTCAAAAATACGCCCGCCGGAGGCATCCGCCCTTGAGAGTTCCGCCAAAGCTGGCCAAAAAAAGCGCGACCGCAAATGCAAGGACCTCCCGGGATGCGCCCCAAATTTCTGACCACCGCAAAGACCCGCCGTTTGGCCTACCACCAAAGCGCGGGGCGGGGCCCGGGGGTCGTGTTTCTGGGTGGGCTGAAATCCGACATGGAGGGCACCAAGGCGCTCTTTCTGGAGGCCTGGGCCCAGGAAACCGGGCGTGCGTTTTTGTGCTTTGATTATTCCGGCCATGGCCAAAGCAGCGGCAGCTTTACCGACGGTGCGATCGGCGACTGGGCCGAGGATGCAGCCGCCGCGCTGGAAAACCTGACGGAGGGGCCGCAGATCCTGGTGGGCTCTTCCATGGGCGGCTGGATCGGGTGCCTTTTGGCGCGCCGTTACCCGGATCGGGTCGCCGGTTTCGTCGGCATCGCGGCGGCCCCCGATTTCACCGAGGACAGCATGTGGGCGGGCTTCAGCGAAGCCCAGAAAGCCCAGGTGCTGGAGGAGGGGCAAATCGCGCTGCCATCGGATTACGACGAACCCTATATCATCACGCGGCGCATGATCGAGGATGGCCGCGACCAGCTGGTGCTGCGCGCGCCCCTTGCCATCGAGGCACCCGTGCGGCTGTTGCAGGGCACCGCCGACGCGGATGTCGATATGTCGGTCGCCTTGCGTCTGCTGGATCATCTGCAAGGCCCCGATATCCGGCTGACGCTTGTCAAAGGGGCCGACCACCGTTTTTCCGATGAGGGCTGCCTGGCGCTGATCGGCACTGCGCTGGAGGAGGTGCTGGCCGAACAGGGCTGAGCATCGCCTGTCCCCGTCAAATTCTGCCCGTGACCCCCCGGCATTTTCCCACGCTGAATAGGCTGCAATCTGGCGGATCAGGACAGGCGCGCAAAAAATCCTTGCCGAAACCGGTTTCGGAGCCCAGCCTTTGAGTCGGGAGAGGGAATTCATGCCGGTTTCACGACCACAACCCAGGCCGCGCGCCCGTGTCACGATCAATGATCTGGCGCAGGAACTGGGGCTGGCCAAGGGCACGATCAGCCGCGCCTTGAACGGCTATCCCGACATTGCCGAAACCACCCGTACCCGCGTTGCGCGCACCGCCGACCGGATGGGATATCGCCCGATGGCGCAGGCGCAGGCGATCCGCACCGGGTTGGCGCGGTCGCTGGGGCTGGTGCTGAATGCGGGGCCGGGCAATGCGCATAAACCGTTCCTCACCGATTTTCTGGATGGCATCTCGCGCGCCGCGTCGGAAGAAAGCTGGTCGCTGAGCGTGGCGACAGCTTTTGACGAGGCCGACGAGGTCGCCACCATGGCGCGGCTGGTCGAGGAACACAAAGTAGATGGCTTCATCCTGCCGCGCACCAAGATCCGCGATGCCAGGATTGATCTGCTGCGTGACCTGAACGTGCCATTTGTCCTTTACGGGCGCACCGGTGATCCCGAGGGCTGTGCCTGGTTCGACATCTCGGGCGAGGATGCGATGCGCGATGCGGTTCTGCGCCTGAACGGGCTGGGCCACCGACGCATCGGTTTCATCAATGGCGCGGGCGTCTACAATTACGCGCCGCTCAGGCAGGCGGGCTACGTGGCCGGGTTGGCGGCGGCGGGGTTGCCTTATGATGCGGATCTGGTGCGCGGCGGGGCCACGACGATTGCGCAGGGTGAGAAACACGGGGCGGATCTGCTGGCCTTGGCCGTACCGCCCACGGCGATTGTCTGCGCGCTGGATATGGCCGCGCTTGGCGTCTACCGCGCCGCCGAGGCGCGCGGGTTGCGCATTGGCCACGATCTGTCTGTTGTTGCCTATGACGGCATTCCCGAGGCCGCGACCGCCTTGCCGCCTTTGACAACCTATGCCGTCGACACGCGGGCCGCGGGCGCGCGTCTGGCGCGGCTTTTGTTCCACCGCATTCGGGGCACCGATCCCATTCATCTGCGCGAAACCGCGCCGGCTCATCTTGTGGCGCGCGGCTCGGACGGGCCTGCGCCCGCATCGACTTGAAACCGCCGGGATAAACCCGGTTTGCACATCATATCAAAAAAGGGAGAACGATATGACACTGATGAAAACAACAGGGCGCGCGCTGCTCTTGGCGGCGGCATCGTCGCTGGCGCTGAGTGCGGCTGCGGGGGCGCAAACCATCCGCTTCTGGACCACCGAGGAGCAGCCCGAGCGTCTGGCCCGGCAAGAGGCGATGGCCGCCGATTTCACGGCCGAGAGCGGCATCGAGGTCGAGGTGATCCCGGTCACCGAAAGCGATCTGGGCACGCGCGCCACGGCGGCCTTTGCCGCGGGCGATCTGCCGGACGTGATCTATCACCCGCTGCAATATGCGCTGCCCTGGGCCGAGGCGGGCATTCTGGACACCGATGCCGCGACCGATGTGATCGAGGATCTGGGCGGTGACACATTTGCCGCGGGGCCCCTGAACATGGCCAGCTTCGCCGATGGTTATGCCTCGGTGCCGGTCGATGGCTGGACCCAGATGTTGCTCTATCGCGCCGATCTTTTCGCCGAGGCCGGGCTGGAGCCACCCACCACTTATGAAAACGTGTTGGCCGCCGCCGAGGCGCTGCATAACCCGCCCGAGATGTATGGCTTTGTCTCGGCCACCAAGGTGGATGAGAACTTCATGAGCCAGGTTCTGGAGCATGTGTTCCTGGCCAATGGCGTCAGCCCCGTGGGCCCGGACGGGTTGCAGGAACTGGATGTCGAGGCGACCACCGAGGTGCTGGAATTCTACGCCGCCATCACCGAGGTTAGCCCCGAGGGCGAGCTTTACTGGCAGCAAAGCCGCGAGCTTTACTTCGCGGGCCGCGCCGCGATGATCATCTGGTCGCCGTTTATCCTTGATGAACTGGCCGGTCTGCGCGATTCTGCCCCGCCCACCATCAACGACGATCCGACCACCGGCGAACTGGCGGCGGCCACGGGCATCGTGACCAACTTTGCCGGACCCTCGAACCCCGATGGGGCCGCCTGGGGCGATGTGCGCTATTTCGGGATCACGGTAGATGCCGATACCGATGCCGCCATGCAATTCATCGAATATTCGATGAACGAAGGCTACACGGCCACGCTGGCTATCGCACCCGAGGGCAAGTTCCCGGTGCGTCGCGGCACCGCCGAAGATCCGGACATGTTCACCGAGGCCTGGTCAATGCTCGATGTCGGCGTGGACCGGCGCGCACCTTTGGGCGATCTCTATGCCCAGGAAATGATCGACGAGATCGTCGGCGGCCTGGATGTGGCACAGCGTTGGGGTGTGGCCGATAATCAGCTGGCACTGGCCAGCCGTATCATCAACAGCCAGGTCATCAACCGGCTGGTGCGCGAATACATGGATGGTGTTCGTGACGCAGGCGAGACCGTGGCGCTGATGAACGAGGAACTGGCCGCCATCGAATGATGTGATGCCAAATCCTGTGCTGGCCCCGGTTTTTCATGATGAACCGGGGCCAGCCCAAACTTGATACATTCATCCGGAGGTGATGCCATGCGCTCTGCCGTCCCACCCAAGGGTGCAGGTCCCCTTGCGCGCCGCGAAGCGCGCCTGGCCTGGGGATTGTTGCTGCCGACATTGACCGCCGTGATGCTGGTGGTGCTGTTGCCGCTGATCGCGATCTTCTGGATCAGCGTCAAGCCGGTGGCGCTGTCGGATCTGCGCGCGCCGGTGCCGGTGGTCAATGAACAGATGCGCGGACGCCCCGAAGCGGCGGGCGATGCGGCGACATGGCGATTGAGGGTGCGCAACTCGGCCCCCGAAGCGGTGATCACGGGCGTAACCTTGCGCGATGCGGTGCCCGAGGGGTTCGAGATTGCCGAGATCGACCCGCGTTGCGACATCGCGGATGGCGTGATGTTCTGCGACCTGGGCGATTTCGACGGCGGTGCGCGCGAGAGCATCGAGATCACGGGCACGGTTACGCAGGCCTATTTCGATCTGGATGTCGATGTCGGAGCCTCCGAGCCGGTGCTGACGGGGGACGGCGATTTTGTTCTGACCAATAGCGAATTCACCCTTGAGAACTTTGCCCGCCTGTTCGACAGCCGCGATTTCTGGAGCGTGATTGGCGCGACCCTCTTTTATACCGTCTTTGGCACTATCGGGGCGCTGTTGGTGGGGCTTTTCGCGGCGCTTTTGCTGAACCGCGAATTTCGCGGGCAGGGGTTGTTGCGTGGGTTCTACCTCTTTCCCTATGTCGCCCCGGTGATCGCGGTAGCGTTTTCCTGGGTGATCCTGTTCGATCCATTCTCGGGGTCGGTGAATGCGTTGCTGATCCAGATGGGGGTCAGCGAAAGCGCGATCAATTTCTTTGGCGCGCGGCCCCTGGCATTGATCATGGTCACGGTGTTCGAGATCTGGCGTTATTTCCCGCTGAGCTTCCTGTTCATCCTGGCGCGGATGCAGTCGATCGACACCGATATGTATGAGGCGGCCGATATGGACGGGGCGTCGCCGTTCCAGAAATTCCGCTATCTCAGCCTGCCGCAATTGATGGGGATTTTGAGCGTTCTCTTTCTGCTGCGCTTTATCTGGACCTTCAACAAGTTCGACGACATTTTCCTGCTGACCGGCGGCAATGCCGGCACCCGGACGCTGACCGTCAATGTCTATGAGCAGGCCTTTGCCCTGACCAATATCGGGGCGGGGGCGGCGGTGGCCGTGGTCATCATGCTGGTTTTGTTGTGTTTCTCCTGGGGGTTCTTTCGGTTCATGAGCCAGGAGGAGGGGCTATGAGGATGCATGGTTTCGTGGCCTTCGGCCCCGACCGGGCGGGGGGCGCTGCCCCCCGCACCCCCCGAGGTATTTTCACCAAGATGAAGGAGGGTCTGTGATGGGCGGCTTGCGACAGGGACGGTTGGTCGGACCGCAGATCGCGGTGCTGTGGGCCTATGTGATCGCGGTGGCGATTTCCGTATTGCTGTCTTTCACCACCGGCGGCGCGTTTCGCCCCGGTGTGATCGGCGCGGTTCTGATCGGAGTTGCGGTTGGATATGGTGGCGTGAACGGGCTGCGTGGATGGGCCCTGACCGGGCTGGCCGTTGCGCTGGCCATCGGGCTTGGCTTCACGCCTGTCGGCGTGATCCGCTTTGGCGCGGAGATGGGTATCGGG
>CAXBGQ010000044.1:0-13521 GCA_963975135.1 uncultured Nioella sp.
CACGCGGATTGCGTCAGCGAAACAACCTAGCGAAACGCGCGTAGCCGGCCGTCGCCGGAAACGACATAGAGCGTGCCATCGACAACAACGGGATGAGTCGCAGCACCGCCACGCAGCTCCACTTGTCCGGTCTCGGCCCCGGATTCAGGGTCAAAGAATCGGATCAGCCCATCGCCAGAAGCCACAACCAGACGCCCGCCCGCCAGAATCGGCCCGTAATGCGTAAAGACCGCCTGCCGTCGGCGCTCGCGTTCGCGCACATAGAGCGGCAATTCCGTACCCCAGATGCGCGCGCCGGTTGCCGCATCCAGGCGGATCAGCTCATTCCGGTCGGAAACGAAAAAGACACTGTCGCCTGCCGGCAGGATCGGCGAATAGGCCCCTTCCTGGGCGGTCCAGATACGCTCACCCGAGGCCGCCTCCATCGCCACGACGCGGCCCGATTGGTTGCCGGCATAAAGCACGCTGCCCACGATCACCGGGTCCCCGGTGATATCGTTGAGGTTGTTATACGCCACACCGCGCCGGACACCGGCCACGGCCGTTCCCCAGACACGCACGCCCGACTGGCGCAGGGTCGCTACCAATTCGCCCGACCCGAACGGAAAGATCACCAGCCGGTCGGTAACCACCGGGGCCGAGCCGCCCGACAGAACCGCATCCGCGGCTCCTGCCGGCAACTGCCAGCGAATACGCCCATCTTCAGGGTTCAACGACCAGGCCTGGCTGTCGCGGCTGGTGATGTAGATGGAGTTTCCCGTCACGGTCGGCGCGGTGATGCCCGCGGCCAGACGTTGGCGCCAGTTGATATTTCCCGTCGCGGGATCAAGCGAGACCAGCTCACCATATCCGGTCGAGGCGTAGACCGCACCGCCCGCCACGGCCAGACCTCCGCCCGAAATGCCGCCGCCGCGTTCGAAACCAGGGGTCAGGTCCACCGCCCACAAGGTCTCACCGTTCAGACCGGTCGCCATCAGCCCGGCCTCGGCATCCAGCGTGAAGATCCGGCCATCGGCCACCACCGGATCGGCGGTGATGCGATTGCGGCGCGAATTGCCCTGGCCAATATCGTTGGCCCATATCTCGGTCGGGGTCCCTGCCAGCGCCACATGCGGGATACGGTTTTGTGCGTTCGCGGCGCGCATTGGCCAGGCATCAAGGTTTTGCGGTGCGCCAAGCGTGATGGGCCGGGGCGCATCCGCGACCGCGTCCGCAGGCCGCTCGGCACCGTCTTCCGCCGGAAAGGCCGCCGCAAGCGGCACCCGTGTGCCGAAACGGTCACCTTCCAGGATCACCTCACGTTCGGCACAGCCAGCAAGCCCTGTCAGCAGCCCAAGCCCGATCAATCCGATTGAAATCCTGCTCATCTGCCTGCCGCCTTCTTGCTGCTGCCGGTTTTCACCCGCGCCGATCTTATTCGTTTGCCTCCGCCGCGCCCTCGCCCACATCACTGGGGGCTTCTGGCAAGAGCGGCTCACTTTCTTCCGCGGGACCATCTTCGCCTGCATCCTCGGCCGCGCCTTCCGCTGGCGCGTCCTGCAGGGCCGATCCGGCCTCGATCGCCACAATCAACTGACTTGTGCGCTGTTGCAAGCCCGGCGTGGCCTGGCTGTCTTGTTCAAGCAGCCGCAAAAGCGCGATGCCTGCCTCGATATCGCCCTGGCCGATATGCACAAGCGCCTGTTGTTCCATCGCCAGCGGGCGATAAGGCCGACCAGGCAATGCCAACTGATCAAGCATCGCCAGCGCCACCGTCGCCTCCTGCGGATCCAGAAGATGCGCCTTCAGCAGCGCCAGATCGCGATAACGCGGTGCCAGATCGGGCTGATCGGCCAAGGCGCGCAAGCCCGCCGCAGCGGCTTCGCGGTCGTTGTCGGTGGCCTGTTCGGTAGCCAAGAGCAACGCCAACAGCGCCTGTGCGGTTTCATTTTCGGTGCTGACCGCGGCCAGAGCCGCCTGCCGGTCCGCGCTTTCATCCGCGTCAATCGCGCCGATCAGGGCATCGCCAAAGGCACGCGCGGCGGTTTCGCTCTGCACCAGGGAATATTCACGATAGGCGGCACCACCAACCAGAATCAGCACCAGAAGGATCGGAATCCAGCCCCATTTCCTGAACATCGCAAACAGGCGATCGCGGCGAAGCTCCTCGTTTACTTCATCAATGAAACTGTCGGTATTGGCCATGTCCGCCCCAAGATTTTCGCTGTTTCGCGCAGCCTTTGCATCACTCCTCGCCTCTTAGCGCGAACACCGCCCCTTTGCCAAGGCATCGGGTGTCAAAAGCGGCCCTGATCCCGCGAATCTGAACCGAACAGTTCAGTCTTGCGGTGCGCCGGATCGCAAAGTAAACTGAACGAAACGGTTCAGCATGCGCAGCCCCTGGTTGCAATTCCCCGAAAAACGCCGATTTACGATCATACGACTTTTTCCGCCCCCCCGATGAGGCACCGATGCGACTATTCCCAATTCTGACTGCTTTGCTGGTCTCTGCCGTGCTTTATGCCGTGGTGATGGAGCGTGAGCGCCTGGTCAACTTCGCCGAAAGCTTCCGCACCGAGGCACCTGACCCGGTCGGCGAAGGCGAGCCTGCCCAAAGCGTCGCACCAGTGGCCGAGACCTGGGGCCACGTCTCGGTCGTTGTGCGCCGGTCGCAAGCCGCCGAAGTGGATGCAGCAGTTCAGCTGAGGGGACGGACCGAGGCCGCGCGCCAGGTCGAAGCGCGGTCCGAGACCTCGGGGCTGATCGTGTCGCAACCCATTCGCGCCGGTGCATATGTGCAAGAAGGTCAGCTTTTATGTGAAATCGCCCCCGGCACTCGCGCCGCCGCCCTGGCCGAGGCCGAGGCCCGCCTGTCGGAGGCCCGCGCCCGCCTGCCCGAGGCCCGCGCCCGGGTCGCAGAGGCCGAGGCGCGCCTGGCCGAGGCCGAGATCAACAACAACGCCGCAACCCGTCTGTCCGAAAGCGGTTTTGCGTCGGAAACGCGGGCCGTTTCGACCGCCGCCGCCGTTTCCGGCGCACAGGCTGCCATCCGCTCGGCGCAGGCCGGTGTCGAGGCCGCCATGAGCGGCATCGAATCGGCGGAAGCCGGTGTTCAGCGCTCCGAGCAGGAGATCGAGCGTCTGCGGATCTTTGCGCCCTTCGAGGGGCTGCTGGAGAGCGACACCGCCGAGATCGGCTCGCTGATGCAGCCCGGCGCGCTTTGCGCCACCGTCATCCAGCTTGACCCGATCAAACTGGTGGGGTTCGTGCCCGAGGCCGAAGTCGACCGCGTCACCGTCGGGGCCCCCGCCGCCGCGCGACTGGCCACCGGAGCGCAAGTGCAGGGCACGGTGACATTCCTTAGCCGCTCCGCCGATCCGCAAACCCGCACCTTCCGGGCGGAAATCACCGTGGAGAATACCGATCTGTCCATTCGTGACGGCCAGACCGCCGATATCCTCATCGCATCAGACGGGGTCATGGCGCATCTTTTGCCCTCCTCGGCCCTGACGCTGAACGATGCGGGCATTCTTGGCCTGCGCATCGTGGATGAAGATCAGATCGCGCGATTTGCCCCGGTCACCTTCTTGCGGGCCAATGCCGATGGCGTGCTGCTGTCGGGCTTGCCTGAACGGGCCGATGTCATTGTCGTGGGGCAGGAATTCGTGACCGACGGCGTGTTGGTCAATCCCCGGTTCGAGGATCTGACACAATGACCGGTCTGGTCGATTGGGCTGCCTCACGGGCACGCATGGTTGTGGCCTTTGTGATCCTGTCGGTCGTGGTCGGTGCCGCCGCCTATATCGGCCTGCCCAAGGAAGGCGAGCCCGATATCGACATTCCGGGCCTCTTCGTCTCTGTCCCCTTTCCCGGCATTTCGGCCGCCGACAGCGAACGCCTGCTGGTCCGACCGATGGAAACCGAGTTTCAGGATCTCGACGGGCTGACCACCATTTCGGCCACCGCCGCCGAAAGCTATGCCGGGGTGTTTCTGGAATTCGAGTTCGGCTGGGACAAATCGGCCACCATCGCGGATGTGCGCGACGCGATGGATACGGCCTCGGCCCAGTTCCCCGAAGGGGCCGAAGCCTACTCTATCAACGAGATCAACTTTTCCGAATTTCCGATCATCATCGTGTCGCTGTCGGGCGATGCGCCGGAACGCACCCTTTTGCGCCTGGCGCGCGAATTGCAGGACCGGTTGGAGGCCTTGCCGGCGATCCTTGAAGCCGGACTGGCGGGCGACCGCGACGAGATGGTCGAGGTCATCATCGACCCGCTGGCGCTGGAGGCCTATAACGTCACCGCGCGCGAATTGATCGACGCGGTGGTGAACAACAACCAGCTGATCGCCGCCGGCGAGGTCAGCACCGATAGCGGGGCCATCTCGGTCTCGATCCCGTCCAGTTTTGAGAATACCGAGGATATTTTCGCCCTGCCCGTCAAGGTCAATGGCGACCGCGTGGTCACCCTGGGCGATCTGGCCGATATCCGCCTGACCTACGAGGATCAGGCCGGCACCGCGCGGTTCAATGGCGAAACGGCGGTGGCGTTGCAGGTGGTCAAGCGGCTTGGCTTCAACATCATCGATACCGCCGCCTTGGTGCGCTCGGAGATCGAGGCCGCGCAGGCCGATTGGCCCGATGAGTTGCGCCAGTCGGTGCAGGTTTCGACATCGCTCGATCAATCGGTGACGGTGGAAAGCATGGTGCGCCAGCTGGAAGGCTCGGTCCTGACCGCCATCGCGCTGGTGATGATCGTGGTGCTGGCAGCCCTTGGCACAAGATCTGCGCTGTTGGTGGGCTTTGCCATTCCAACCTCGTTTCTTCTGAGCTTCATCTTGCTGGGAATCCTTGGCATCACGATCTCGAACATCGTCATGTTCGGCCTGATCCTTGCGGTTGGCATGCTGGTCGATGGGGCCATCGTGGTGGTGGAATACGCCGACAAGCGGCTGGCGGAAGGGGCCCGGCCCATGCAGGCCTATACCGATGCCGCCAAGCGCATGTTCTGGCCCATCATCAGTTCCACCGCCACCACGCTCTGTGCCTTTCTGCCGATGCTCTTCTGGCCCGGTGTGCCGGGCGAATTCATGGGCATGCTGCCGGTCACCTTGATCTTCGTGTTGTCGGCCTCGCTCATTGTGGCGCTGATCTATCTGCCGGTTCTGGGCGGGGTCGCGGCCCGGTTCTCGCGGCTTGTCGAGACCGGGACGGCCGTGGTCAAGCGTATCCTGCCGTTCTGGGCACTGCGTGCGGCCCTCGTGCTGGCCGTGGGGTATCTGATGTTCATGGCCGCGCTGCAAACCATCAGCCCCGGCGTGCTGTTCCCGGTCGGCGCTGACGCCTCACCGTTCATGGCAATGCTGCCGGGGGGGCTGCTTTTTGTGGCCGCTTCGGTCCTGATGTCGGTCATGGTGGGCTCGGTCCAGTTGCCCAAGCGCGAAAAACCCGTTCAGGCGGGATACCGGCGCAGTTGGTTTGGCTGGATCATCCACGCCATCGTCGGCAACCCGGTGATGCCGCTGGTCGCGATCGGGGCCGTCATCGCCTTTGTCGGCGTTGTCTTCGTGACCTTCCAGAACAACAATAACGGCGTCGAGTTTTTTGTTGAGACCGAACCCGAAAACGCCATCGTCTATGTCCGCGCCCGCGGCAACCTGTCGATCGAGGAGATGGACGCGCAGGTGCGGTTGGTCGAGGCCATCGTTCTGGACACCGAAGGCGTGCGCGATGTCTTTGCCTTTGCCGGCGAAGGCGGGCTGAACAACAATACCAGCGGTGCCGAGGCCCCGCGCGATACCATCGGACAGGTGCAGCTGGATCTGGAACCCTGGGGCGAACGCCCGCCCGGCAACGACATTCTCGATGACCTTCAGGCCCGGCTGGACCAGATCCCCGGCATCCGAACCGAGATTCTTGCCGCCTCACGCGGGCCGGCCTCGGGCAAACCGGTCAGCCTGCGCCTGTCGGGCGACAATTGGGAAGAATTGCAGGACGCCACCCGCATCGCCCGCGCCCGGTTCGAGGCCACACCGGCCCTCACCCTGATCGAGGACACCCTGCCCCTGCCCGGCGTGTCGAAATTCGCGTTCGGTTCCCCGAAGCAGCACGCGTTTTGTCGACGCTCGATACATTGCGGGTGCGTACGGCGGACGGTCTGGTGCCGCTGGCCAATTTCATCAGCCGCCGTCCGGTGGCACAATTGTCCGAGATCGACCGCCGCGACCAGTCCCGCGTCTTTTCAGTGCGCTCGGATATCGAGGACGGGCTGGTCAATCTGACGAATACCGAAACCGGCGAAACCCGGATGATCGAAGCCTCGGCTCTGGAAACTGATGCCGCAATTGCACGAGGTCTTCAGGATGGGACGATGACCACGGTGCCGGTGACCGCCAATGAACGCATTGCGGTTTTGACGGAATGGCTGGAGACCAACCCGCTGCCGGCCTCGGTTTCCTGGGAATGGGCCGGCGATCAGGCCGAGCAGGAGGAAAGCCAGGCCTTTCTGGGTCAGGCCTTTCTGGGTGCGCTCGGGCTGATGTTCATCATCCTGCTGGCACAGTTCAATTCGGTCTATAACTCGGTCCTCGTGCTGGTTGCGGTGGTCCTGTCGACCACCGGCGTTCTGATCGGGATGCTGGTGATGGACCAGACCTTTTCGATCATCATGACCGGCACCGGCATCGTGGCGCTGGCGGGGATCGTGGTGAACAACAACATTGTCCTGATCGACACCTATCAGGAATACAGCCGCTACATGCCCAAGATCGAGGCCATCACCCGCACCGCCGAGGCCCGCATCCGGCCGGTTCTGTTGACCACCATCACCACGATGGCCGGTCTGGCACCGATGATGTATGGCATCAGTCTCGATTTCGGGGCCGGTGGCTATACCATCGACAGCCCCACCGCGCTGTGGTGGAAACAGCTGGCAACGGCGGTTGTCTTTGGTCTGGGGATCGCCACCGTGCTGACGCTGATCATGACGCCGTCGCTGTTGGCGCTGCGGGTCTGGGCGGTGACGATCTTTACGGCAATGGCGCGCGCGCTTGGCCGATTGGGGGCGCGCCGGTTCAGCCTGCGGGCCCAGGATTGGGCCTTGGCACGGGCCGCCCGCCACGCCCACCTGCCGGTGATCATGTGGGAGGACCCGCCGCAGCCAGCCGTTGTGATGCTGGAACCTGGCCCCGACGCGCCTGTAGATGAGACCCGCGAAAAGGAAGAAGAAGGCTCCGCCCCGGACGCGCCCTTGCGGGCAGCGGAATAGGTTTCGCCAAGCGCGACCCCGCCGACGGGCCGACCCGCATCCGCCCGCGGCATCTGATCGAGGTTGCGGGCAGCGTGCCGGGCGCGCCCGCGCAGTTGCGGATCAGCCCGTGTTCGGCGGCCATTTCCAAAAGGGATCACCCGATGCGGCGTCATCGTCGCCCACGGCGCGCAGCTTCGGCTTTGCCATTTCCCGTTCCGACGCCTGGCGATACCACATCGAGGCATAGCGCCCGCCGTGTTTCAACAGTTCCTCGTGGGTACCACGCTCAGCGATCACGCCCGCTTCCAGCACGATGATCTGATTGGCATGGACGACCGTGGACAGACGATGCGCGATGGTGATCACCGAGCGCCCCTGCCCCATCATCTTGAGCTCTTCGAGGATCTCCTGCTCGGTCTCGGTATCCAGCGCCGATGTCGCCTCGTCGAGCAACAAAAGCGGCGGATCCTTCAGCAGCGTCCGGGCGATACCCACCCGCTGTTTTTCGCCGCCCGACAGTTTCAGCCCGCGTTCACCCACCTGGGTTTCATAGCCTTCGGGCAGGGATTTGATGAACCCGTCGATCTTGGCGGCCCGTGCGGCTTCCTCGATCTCGGCGAAACTGGCCTCGGGGCGGCCATAGGCGATGTTGTAGCGGATCGTGTCGTTGAAAAGGACGGTATCCTGCGGCACCACGCCGATCTGATCATGCAGGCTGGATTGCGTCACGTCGCGCAGATCCTGCCCGTCGATGCGAATGGCCCCGGCCCCGACATCGTAGAACCGGAACAGGAGCCGCCCGATGGTGGATTTGCCCGACCCTGATGGGCCGACCAGCGCCACGGTCTCTCCGGCCCCGACCGAAAAGGACAGGCCGCGCAGAATGGGACGCTCCGCATCATAGCCAAACTCCACATCCTCGAATTCGACCTCGCCCTTGGGACAGACCATCGTGGTCGCCTCTGCGTCGTCAACCACATCAGCGGGCTGACCCAACAGGTCGAACATCTCGCCCATATCGACCAGCGATTGCCGGATCTCGCGATAGACCGTGCCCAGGAAATTCAGCGGCAGGGTGATCTGGATCATATAGGCATTGACCATGACGAAATCGCCCACGCTAAGGTCGCCCGATTGCACGCCAAATGCGGCCATCACCATGACCCCGACCAGCCCGATGGTGATGATCACCGCCTGACCGAAATTCAGGAACCCGAGCGAATAGGAGGTCTTGAGCGCCGCCGCCTCATACCCCGCCATGGCCGCGTCATAGCGTTCGGCCTCGCGCGCCTCGGCCCCGAAATATTTGACGGTCTCGAAATTCAGCAGGCTGTCGATGGCCTTTTGATTGGCATCGGTATCCTGATCGTTCATCTGCTTGCGAATCTTCACCCGCCACTCGGTAACCTTGAAGGTGAACCAGATATAGATGCCGATGGTCACGGTGACGACGACCAGATACCAGATGTCGAAAATCACCGCCAAAACGACGCCGATCATCAACAGCTCCAGCATCAGGGGCCCGATGGAAAACAGCATGAAGCGCAGGAGAAACTCGACGCCCTTCACGCCACGCTCGATAATGCGCGACAGCCCGCCGGTCTTACGGGTGATGTGATAGCGCAGGCTAAGGGCATGGATATGCTGGAACGTCTCCAGCGCCAGTTGGCGCAGCGCGCGCTGGCCGACCTTGGCAAAGATCACATCGCGCAATTGCGTGAACCCGACCGACATTGCCCGCGCCACGCCATAGGCCACCGTCAGACCGACCGCGCCGAGCGCCAGCATCATCTCCGGGTCGCGGTCACCGGCCAGCGTATCGACGGCATCGGCATAGAGAAACGGCGTGTAGACCGAAATCAGCCGTGCCACCACCAGCATCGCCAGCGCCCCCAACACCCGATGTTTCACCCATGGATGCGCATCCGGCCACAGATAGGGGGCCACCTTGCGGATGGTGCGCAACCCGGATCGGCGCGCCTCGGCCCCGGTGGGGTGATCGGTCATTATGCTAGGGGGCATGCGCGGCCTTCGGTCTTGTTACACGGGGAACGTGATACCTATTCCCAACCGGGGCGGATGACCAGATCACAGGCGCGCTATTGGCTTGTGCGTTTTTGTGAATTCCGCGCTACTGCCCGCGCAATGCGTCGGGGATGGCGAAGATCTGTCCGGGATAGATCCAGTGCGGATCGCGGATCTGATCGCGATTGGCCTCATAGACCTGCACATAAAGCACGCCCTCGCCCAGTTGCTCACGCGCAATGCCCCACAGGGTATGGCCGGGCTGAACCGTGATCACCGAAACGCCATCACGCTGCGGCAGCGCCTCCAGCGTGGCCGGTTCTTCGCGCAGGAAGGGGGTTTCGACCCGGCTGAGAACGGACCCTTCGGCGCTGACCTCATCGACGCGCAGCGTGTAGGTGCCGGGATCGACCTGCGGCAATTGTGTCGACCAGCCCCCGGCGGTGTCGATCCGCGCCAATTGCACCGGCTGATTGTCGAGATAAAGCCGAACATCCGATTGCGCCGGGCCCCGGCCCGTCAGCACAACTTCGCCGGTCGTGTCATACGAGATCGTATCCAGCACCACCTGCACCTGGGGCTCGGGCCCTGCCGCCTGCACCACGCGGATGCCCTGGGCGTCGGCGATCATGACCGTTGGAACCTGTGGCTCAGCCGTATCCTGGGGGGGCGATGCGGGCGTCTCGGGGGCGGGTGCCAGGCCGGCGGTCCCGGTCTCGTCGGGCGCAATTCCGGCCAGCGGGGCGGCTGTGGCTGCTGGCGCGGCTACCTCCGTATCGGTGGCCGCAACTTCGGTTCCGTCTTGCACCTCGGTTGGTGCGAGAGGCACTGATTGCAGTGTCGCGGTGGTGTCGGTCGCCGGAAGCTCGGGCGCGGGGCCATCTTCCTGCGGGCCTGCCACGGACCCCGGCGCGGACGCGGCGACCTCGGGGCTGATCTCATCCAATGCCCCTGTCGGTGCCGGTGCCGGGTCGGCATTGGTGCTGTCTGCTGGGGACGCATCCGGCAATTCGGCCTCCAGGATGGCAAGCTCGGTCGCCGGGGGTGTGCCGGGTGCCTCTGGCACCCCGAGTTGCGGCGCATCGACGGTGCCACCGGCGGGGGCCGCATCAGTGGTGGCGGCCAGTGTCGGAAGACCCATGTCCGGATCGGGCAATTCCGGTGAGGCATCGGGCGCGGGATCGGCAGCCTCAAGCGCGGCGGGTTGGATGATAACGCTTTGATCCGACGCCAGAACCTCGCCCCCCGCCAGGACCATTTCAAGGCTCAGAACCTGCGGCAGATCAGAAGGCGGGATCGACAGCATGGCCACGAAAGCGCCGGTTCCGTCGCTATTGGAGAGGTAAATCTCCTGGCCATCCAGACGCAGCCGCAAAGCGGCATTGGCCGCGGCCCGTCCGGCGATGACGGCCCCCCCGGCGGCATCGACGCGCACCAGATCGAAACTGGGGGGGATCGGGGCGGCGGGATCGGTCTGGGCGACAGGATCGGGCGTGGCCAGAGTGGGATCGGTCAATTCGGGCGCTGGCACCGGTTGCTCGGGCAAGGCGGCCAGTTCGGTGGTCTCAGCGGCAGGTTGGGTTATGTCCGGCGCCGGGCCATCGGCCTCGCCCAGAAACTGGAACCCCACAAAGCCCGCCACGGCCACCGTCGCCGCAGCACCTGCCGCCGCCATGCCGTTGCTCAGGCCGAAGCTTGACCAGAATGCCATGTTTTTCCGCTCTCCCCGAATGCGGTACCCTCCCCGATCGGGCCCCGCAGTTGTGCGACCTTAGCAACAGGTCTATCACGGGTCAAAACACCATATCTTGGGGCAATACACCAATGACTTATTCGGTTTGTGTCTATTGTGGATCGCGTGCAGGCGGATCCGTGACCTATTCAGAACACGCCGCCGCGCTCGGCACGGCGCTGGCCGAGGCCGGAATGCGGTTGGTTTACGGGGCGGGCGATGTCGGACTGATGGGCATCACTGCGCGCGCCGCGATGGCGGCGGGCGGTGCCACATTCGGGGTCATCCCGCAGCATCTGTTGAACCTTGAGGTCGGCAAACGCGATCTGGACACGTTCATCGTCACCGAAACCATGCATGAGCGTAAAAAGGTCATGGTGATGAACGCCGATGCTATCGTCGTCCTGCCGGGCGGTGCCGGGTCGCTGGATGAGTTTTTCGAGGTGCTGACATGGCGTCAGCTCGGATTGCACGACAAACCCATTTTCCTTTTGAATTCAGCAGGCTACTGGGACAAGCTCATTGAATTGCTGGATCATATCGTGGCCCAGGGCTTTGCCGATGCCAGCCTTTTGGAGTTTTTCACCACCCGCGCCGATGTGCCTGCCCTGATGCAGGCCCTGCACCGGGCGCGGCGGTAAAACAAAAAAAGACCCGCCTGCATCTGCGCAGACGGGCCTCCGTTCATTCCCGGCTCAAGCCGTCTTACATCCGGCTGGCGACGTTTTCCCAGTTCACCAGATTGTCGAGGAAGTTGGACAGGTAAGCGGGCCGCTTGTTGCGGAAATCGATGTAGTAGGAATGTTCCCACACATCGCAGCCCAACAGTGCCGTCTGACCAAAGCAGAGCGGGTTGACGCCGTTTTCGGTCTTGGTCACGGCCAGCGATCCATCGGCGTTTTTCACCAGCCAGCACCAGCCCGAGCCGAACTGCCCCGCACCGGCGGCGGAAAATGCGGTCTTGAAGGCATCGACCGAGCCAAAGCTTTCACTCAGCGCGGCGGACAATTCGCCCGGCATCGCGGACGCGCCCGGTCCCATCATCTCCCAGAACTGGTTGTGGTTCCAAAGCTGGCTGATGTTGTTGAAGATGCCGTTTTGGGCAACGGAAGACGCATCATAGGTACCGGTGATGATCTCTTCGAGGGATTTACCCTCCCACTCGGTGCCCGCAATCTCGGCGTTGCCATTTGTGACATAGGCGTTGTGGTGCAGGTCGTGGTGATATTCCAGCGTCTCTTTCGACATGCCGAGATCGGCCAGCGCATCATGGGCGTAAGGAAGGTCGGGAAGTTCGAATGCCATCGGTCGGGCCCCTTGTTGTTCGCGTCACTACTGGCTCACAAATGGAGTGCCCGGTGCCCGAAGGTCAAGCCCGGATCCGAAAATTTCCGACGATTTCAGTCAGTCACCTATGGCCACGACCTGCGGGATCGGGTCGAAATAGCTGCACAGCATTTCATTGAGCGCCGGTGAACGGATCTTGCGGCGACCCGAATTTGGCAGAAAGGTCAGCTCACCCAGGAACACCTTGCCATCGCGCACATAGGTATCGACGCGGACGTAAGGGAACGGCTTGCTGATGGCGCGCGCGGCATCACGGGCAATATCGGTCCCTTTGGGCAGGTCGACCTCGCCCTTGTTGGCGCGCAGGAAATCATGCGGCAGATAATTCAGATCGCCGTCAAAAACCGGGTTGTCGCGGCGCTCGGTACCCAAGCCCACATCCAGCTGCAAGACGGCCACCTTACCGTTGATGCAGTGGAACTTAAAATCGGGCACGATCTCGCCTTCGCTGCGGCACAGATCTTCTTCGATGAACACCTTGCGATCGATAAAGCGATACCACCATTGCGAGGAATAGGTGCCATGATCGCCCGCGAGCCATGTCGCCGCCGTGCCCTTGTATTCGGCCATAAGATCCTTTGAGATCGGAGCCTTGGCGCGGATCACGTGGGTGGAGCCATGGTTTGACTTGATCACGTAATTGCCGGGTTTCAGCTTGGCCTTGTCCAGATCATCGGCATCGCTATAGGCGGCAAAGACCTTGGGCGGACGGATCTTGGTGCGAAACCCCTTGGGGATGTAGTCGCCCACCAAGAGCTTGTCGGCCGGATTGACGCGCGGCATCGGCGAAATGATCGAATTCAAGAGCGTCATCGCAGTGAAATCGCGCGCCTCGCGGAAATCGGGGAACACGCCTTGGGCACGGAAATAATTGCCGATGCCGCGCCGCATTGCCCGCCAGAAATCCCTTTTCGACAGGCTGTCATGCGCGATCATCCAGTCCTTGCCGGACCGTTTCGGCGCGGTTTTCAGGCATTCCTCATACCAGTCGAGAAAATCGACCGCGTATTCCTGAAGATACGTCCAGCCCGTCGCCTCGAACGTGCGTTTATTGTAGAAGGCCTGCTCATCGAAATGGCGCATCTGCCCTGCCTCATATGTCTGCTCGTTTATTATTGCTGCTGAATCTGACGTGCCGGGACCGTCAGGTCAAGGTTATCCACAGCTATGCGGGCAAAGGGGTGGCA
>CAXBGQ010000045.1:0-13403 GCA_963975135.1 uncultured Nioella sp.
CGGCAATGGCTCTGGCAGCGTAAGCTGCTTAAGTCGCCGAAACTAAGTCCTTGGGCCTAGCAGCCTAAGGCGGGGTTCGCAGGCACCTGGCAACAGAAGCCTGCACTTTCCACCAATTGATCGGGCAAAACGCGCTTCGAAGCGCGTTGGACAAAGGCCTTCGAAGGCCTTCGAAGGCCTTTCTCACGCTGGTTCGATCCAGCGTGAGAAAGCCGTTTCGAAACGGCTTCACCCCGGCTGGAACGTACCAAGCGCCTCGATCAACGGCCAGTTCAGCCACAGCGCCAGCGTCGCCAGCGCCCCGCCGATCACGTAAAACCCCATATCATTCAGCGGATCCCACGCCCCCTGCCGCGACGCCAACCAGCCAACAACAGGATGCGCCGCCAACATCGCCGCCCCCTGCCCCGCCAACGCCCCCGGCAGGCCCCAATAGGTGATGCCAATAACCATGCCCGTCACGACAAATACAGCCCGCGTCGCGGCCAGCACGAAAAACCGCTTGCTGTCGCCCGCCGCCAATGCCGCCTGATCGTAGGTCACCCCGATAATCGCAGGGATCTGCATGGCCGAGATCAAAACCACCACACCGCCCGCCGCCAGATAGCGCGGATCATACAGCAGCGCGATCAGCCACCCACCGAAAAACGCCGGCACCATCACCAGCGCGATCATGCCGGCCGTGGCCAGCACCCGCATCCGGCGCAGGCGCAGGAAGTTCTCGCGGCTCGCCCCCGGCGGGCTTTCGCGGTAGATCGGGATCATCACCTTGCGCACCACGACCGAGCCCATCATCAGCGGGAAAGAGGCCCAGAAGAATCCGATATTGTAGATGCCGAAATCATGCGTGCCGAGATAGCCGCCGATCACCACCTTGTCGGCCTGCCCGATGGCAAAGCCCGCGATGGTGCTGAGAAACACCCATTTTCCGAAATGGATCAATTCGTGGCGAGCCTCGGCCTCCCATCGCAGTTTGTTGCGTTCGCCGGGCAAAAACAGGTCAAACAAAATGACCTGAGCGGCGGCTGAAATGACGCCCGAGATGACCAGCGCCCAGACGCTCTGCCACCACCAGGCCAACGCAATCGCGATGACAACGCCGATCACCTGCGTGGTCATGTCCAGCACCGTCACCCGGCCCGCGCGCAGGTGGCGGTTGGCGGTCTCGTACCGGGTGGGCTGAAACCCGAGGATCAACTGCGTCAGCGCGGCAACCGGCAGATACCAGACCAGATCGGGTTCTCCGAAATAGAGCGCCATCGGCCAGGTCAGCGCAACGGCGACCAGAAACAAGCAGGTTCCGCGGATGATCTGGATGGTCCAGGCGGTGTTCAGAAAATCCCGGTCATCGCCGCGCTTGCTCTGCATGATGGCAGGGCCGACGCCGACATCCGAGAACATCGCCAGCCCCATCAGAAAGACCGAAACCATGGCCATGACGCCAAAGGCCTCGGGAAATAGAAGTCGGGTAAGGATCAGGTTCGAGCCGAGCCTCAGCACCTGTGAAAACCCGAACCCCATCAGGTTGAGCCCGGCACTGCGCATCGCGCGCGGCATCAGGCCGGTGCCCTGGGTGAGGTTGCGAATGCCCGCGATCATCTGCCCCGGCTCCATGTTTTGGGGGCGGGCAACAGCCTGACGATCAGGGCCACCAACCCGTAGGTGGCAAAGCCCAGGGGGTCGGCCAGCGCAAGCCGGAAAATGCCCTTTGCGCCAATGCGGTCGGTGTCGTCATTGGCCTGAAGCGCCGGATAATTGCGCGCTATCTCGGCCACGCCCGCATCCTGCCTGCGGCGCACTTTCACCATAGCCCCGAAGCCTTCGGCAATGGGCCAGTCATAGCGGGCATCGACAAGCTGGCGTTCGCCGGGGCGGAACTGCAGCCGCACATAAGTATCGTCCGAGATAATCTGCGGAAACTCCTGCCACCGCGCCCGGCCCGGCCCGTTGACGGCAAAAAGCCCGCATCCCGGCACGCCCGTGGCCATAAATGGCAGCCGCGCCCAAAACCGGGCATATCTGCGGCTGACCACTCCGTCGGCACAGATCGAGACGCGCCCGCTGGCATAGACCGGGTCGGGGCGGTCCAGCGCGGCCCAAAGCGCCGCCAGCATCCCCGGCGCTATCGTCACATCGGCGTCCAGATAGAGCCGCGCGGAATGGCGCGCAGCTGCATCGCCCGCATTCAAGGCCGCCGGCTTGCCGCCCTGCGGCAGATCCAGCACCTTATAGTCCCAGCCCTTGCGCTCAATCTGATCGGCAAAACTTTGCGCCACGGCGACGGTGCCATCGCGGCACCCATTGGCGACGACGATCACCTCTACTGGCCCCACCACCGGATCGGCGGCGAGGAGAGCCTGCAAAGCGGCCCCGAGCAGGCGTTCCTCATTATGCGCCGGGATGATGATCGAGATCATACGCCACCCCTTTTGCCTTTGACGTCGCGGCGGTTTTTCCGCAGGCTGGCCGCGATCCCATCGGACGAGGCCCCAATTTGACGCGAAAACTCGGCTATCTGGTGCCGCAATTCCCCGGCCAGACGCATATCTTTTTCTGGCGCGAAATCGCCGAGCTGGAAGCACGGGGCATCGAGGTGCATCTCTTTTCGACCCGGCCACCGCCGCCCGGCCTGATTGCGCATGACTGGTCGGATGCCGCGATTGCGCGCACCACCTATCTGGGGCGCGCCGATCTGCTGGCCGGGCTTGCCGCTCTGCCGCGCCTTCCTTACGCCGAATTGCTGCGCAAAGGCGGCGCGTGGCGCGATATCGCGCTGTCGATCCCGGCCGCGCAACGCCTGATCCGGGAATGCCGCGCCCGAGGCATCACCCACGTCCATGTCCATTCCTGTGGCCGTGCGGCGCTGCTTGCGGCCATCGCCAAACGCATGGGCGGGCCGGATTATTCGCTGACCCTGCACGGGCCCTTGTCTGACTATGGCCCGGCGCAGGGGTTCAAATGGCGACATGCCACCTTTGCCACCATCATCACCGAAAAACTCCGCGCCGAGATGCTGGCCGATCTGCCGGGCGACCTGCCCGACCGGCTGCTGATCCAGCCGATGGGCGTCGATACCGATGTATTGGCCCCGGCAGGCCCCTATACCCCGGTCCAGCCCGGCGCGCCCTTGCGGATATTCTCCTGCGGTCGGCTCAATATCGTCAAAGGCCATCAGGATCTTATGGCTGCCATGCGCCTGCTGCTCGATCAGGGCCGCGATGTGCAGCTGGCCATCGCGGGCGAGGATGATGCGGGCGGCACCGGCTATCGCCATGTGCTGGCCGCCAAGGTCGCCGAGCTTGGGCTGGAAGACAATGTCCGCCTGCTTGGCGCGATAGATGCCGAAACGGTCAAGGCGCATATTCAGGCGGCGCATATCTTTGCACTGGCCAGCTGGCACGAACCGCTCGGCGTGGCGTTGATGGAGGCGATGAGCTGCGCCATTCCCACCATCGGTACCAATGCGGGCGGTGTGCCGGAACTGATCCGCGACGGCATCGACGGTGTGTTGGTGCCGCCGAAAGACCCCGCCGCGCTGGCTGCGGCCATTGCCGCATTGGCCGATGATCCCGCCCGCGCCACCGCGCTGGCCGGGCAAGGCCGGGCGCGGATCGTGGATGGGTTCCACTCCGGTCGCGGGGCCGACATGCTGATCGGGGCGATCTGGGGGCAGGACTAACAATTCACTCACCCCCCGCCTGCATCCAGCGAATAAAGCACACCGGGCTCGTCGCTGAATTCCGCTTCTTCCACAGCCACCAGCCGAATGGGGCCGCCGGGGCCATTGAGGATGCGCAATATGCCATCCTCGACCAGCGCATAATCGGCGGCCCGGCCGGGCAACACCGCCCGGTCGCGCCCCGGCCCGCCATGGGCGCGGTCGCCGGGGCCAAGCGTCAGCACGTCATTGCCGCCGCCTGCCAGAAACACATCGCCCTGATCGGTGCCGGTCAGCCGGTCGTCATCCGCGCCGCCAAACCGATACACGCCTTGCGCAAAGGCCCCCTGCGCGCGGTCCTCCCACCCCGACCCGACGGTGGCGTTATAAGCCTCCAGCGTGGCCCATCGCGGATTGGCGTCACCCAGATACCTGAGCGCGCCCCAGCTGCCCCAGACCGTCGGCGCGCTGACATCGACAAACGCGTTGAAGAGCGTGCCGCCGCCCGCGCGCCAGCCGGTCAGCAGATCGGCATAGAGCCCGGCCATCTCGGGGCTGTAATTATAGGCGGTGAAAAATTCGGTCAGCGCGGCGTCTTCGGCGGCGGCACCACGGCCCACGATATGGGTGCCGCCCTCATACATGATCAGATCAAGCCCGTAACGCGCCGCGACCTCTGCATGATAGGGAAAGAATTCCTCGGTCAACTCGGCCAGCGATCCACGCCGCAGCGCCCGTGTCACCTGCTCGGTGGCGTCGCCATCGGCGATCCAGCCGCGCACCCGATCGGCATATTCCTCGGTGCCCATCTCATAGCCGAAATACCCGCCCAGGGCATAGGCGTCAAAGCTCAAGGCCGGGGCCGCGCGCCCTTCGGCCTGCGCCAGCGGAGCCTCCAGCAATGCCTCTTCCAGCCCGGGCCAGGCGGTCTGCGTGGCCACCACGCGGATCAGCCGATCCTCCTGCCCCTGAAACACGTCCGCCCAGATATCGGCCATCTCGGCCGCGCGTAGGCCGCCATATTGCATCCAGGCATCGCCTTCGGCCCCGTCCCACCGCGCGGCGGCCTGATCGGCGGCCCACCGCGCCTGTGGAAAGAGGAAATTCCACGCCTCGTTCGACCATTCCGCATAGGCAATCAGGTCGGGATCGAGCCGCAACTCGACATAAGCAGCAAAGGCCCGGTAATAGGCATCATCGGCCATATGCGGCAGGGTGAACCACGGATCGGCCCCGATTTCATTGGCCAGCCGCACCATGATCTCAACCGGCACGCCGCGCCGAACCCAGGTGTAATCGGCCACGCGCGGGCGATCCTCCCACACCTGTTGCGGCGAGGCATTGGTGTCCATCCAGTCCATGAACCGCACCACGCGCAGATCGCGCACACGCGCAATCCAGTCGGGGTTGAAGACCTCGCCCAATTCCCACAACGCGATCTGATCGGCACGCAGCACGGTAATGTTGCGAATGGGGTTATCCGTATCTATCGCCTCGATCCGCAAGGCCACCGGCCCCTCGCCCGGCGTGAAGTCGAACCAGCCCTGCCGGTCGGTCATCATGACATTCGTGGCGCGCCCGACGATGGAGAAGTCGCCCTGCCCCTGCCATGTCACGCGGTAGCGCCCGATGGTGCCGGTCGCGGCCTCGGGCAGATCGGTCAGGATAAAGCTTTCCAAGGCCTCAACCCCGGGCGGCATCTGACGCGGCCAGCCATTTTCATCGAGATATCCGGCCGCATCCATTTCGGCCGCCGTCATACCGCCCCACTGCCCCGGCAAATGCCCTGTCCAGGGCCGGGCCGAGCGCATCAGGTCGATAAAGGGCAGTTGCGTGGACCAATCGGCCAGACCGTTCAGCCCCATGGCAAGCGCCGGGTCGGCGACGCCGGTTTCGGGGGCCAGGCTGGCGTGATCCGGCAAGGCCGATCCCGACACTTCGGCCCAGATGCGACCCGCGATGGCATTGTAATTTTCCGCCACCAGCGGATGCACGGTGGCGGGCAGATCCAGCACCGGCGGCGGCTCGTTGAATATCGCGGCATAGCTGATGAGGGCGGCCAGGAAATAAAGCGTCGGCGTGCCGTGCGGCGCGTCATCGGAATAAAGCGCGGTGGCAGGGATAGCCGCGAGCGGCGTTTCGGTCAGAAGCCCCGCCAGAACCGAGGCGGTCGGGATCAGGCGGATATCAAGCCCCGGCCGTTCGCTTTGCATGATCTGCACATAGCGTTGAAACCAGTCGGTATAGGCCCCGGCATTGTAGGCGTAATAGCGGGCCAGATCGGCCTCGGATGGCGGAAACTCCCCGGCAATCAGCGCCATGTCGGACCAGCCTTCATAGATGAAAAACCGCGCGGCGGGGGCCTGAAACTCGGACCAGTCAAATACGCGCAGCGTCGTCGACACCGGGCTCAGCCCTTCGGGGTTGTCCCAGGCATAGGGGGCGTCGGGCGGCTCATCCTGAATGAAATTGCGCGGGTTCAGAATGATCGTGTTGAAACCGGCCCGGCGAAACGCCATCCGTTCGGCATCCCAGGCCGATGGCACTTGCGCAAAGGACCAGTTCGGCTCCGGCGGCAGCCGGGCGGCAAATTCGGGGCCGGAGCCAAAAACGCCATCGACAGACAGGTCATGGCCCGCGGCCCGCGCAAGTTGATACAGCCAATGCGGCATCGTCGTCTCGTCGCTGCCGGAGACATGGTTGATCAGCGAATTGCCATAGACAAAGGCGCGGATCTCATCGGCGCGCGCCATGCCCGTCAGCCCGATCCAGAGCATGATCGCCAGCCAAAATGGCCTACTCAGCGGCATGCGAATCCTCCTGCGCGTGTTCCGAAAGCGGATCGGGTTTTGTTGCACGCTGCCCCAAAACCCACTGATATATCTGTGAAACCTGTTCCGCTTTTCGCGGCCACGTATAGGCCCGCGCAACTTCCGCCCGCGCCCGCTGGCCTGCCGCCGCCACATCTTCCGGCGCATCCGCCAGGCGCGTCAGTTCGGCGCGGAAGCCTTCGACAATGGCCGCCCTGTCGTCCAAGGGAACCTTCCAGCCGGTGCCGGGGGCCAGCAATTCGGCGGGCCCCGCGTAATCGACAATCAGACTGGCCAGCCCCATCGCCATCGCCTCCAGCACCACGCCGCCGCCAAATTCGCGGATCGAGGGGAAGGCCAGAAGCGAGGTGGTCGCCGCCACCTCCTGCACCTCGCCATGCGGCAGCCAGCCGTGAAACGTGACGCCGGGCAGTGCTTGGGCGCTGGATTTGAGCGCCGGCAGCAACGGGCCATCGCCAATCATCTCCAGCTGCATCCGCCCGGATTCGAGCAATGGACGCGCCGCCTCCAACAGCATGTCCGGGCCCTTATAGGGCACCATGCGCCCGATAAAGCAGGCGCGGAGCGGGGCCGCCCCGGCAGGGGTGGCCACCCGCGAGAAGCGTGCGGGATCGACCGCGTTTTCCGGCAGATAGACGGTTTTCGCGGCCATCCCGGCTGGCAATTCCGCGGCCGTGTGGCGCGAACCTGCGATGATCGCGCTGGCATGTCTGAGGGTCCGCTTGCGCCCCGGCAGCGCCTTATAGACCCCGCGCACATAGCTCAGCCATTCGCGTTCCTTGCGCCGCTCGGCATCAAACTGGCGCGGCCAGGGCACGCCGCCATTCAGCGGCCCCAATACGAAAGGCACGCCGATACGGGCGCATTTCGCGGCCAGCGGACTGGAAATCGTCGGCGACAGCGGTGTAATGCGATGCACGATGTCATAGCGCCCGGCCCGCAGATCGGCCTCGAAGCGCCGCCAGACCAGCCGTTCGAAATGCGGATAGGAGAGCGCGTTGATGGCTTGCAGCGTGGTCCAGCCCTTGCCTTCGCCCATCCTGAGCTTGGCCCCGAGCGCCCATAAAGGCCGGGCAATGGCCTCGGAATCAATCGCCGTGAATTCGGTGCCTTCAACCAGCCCCGCCCGCAGGATCGCGTCACGGTTGCGGGTTTGCGTCGCCAGATGCACATCGGCCACGTCGCGCAAGGCTTGCGCCAGCGACCAACCAATCAGCGGCACCGACACCCATTCGGGGTTCGCGGCCTCGGCAATCACCAATATGCGGGGTTTATCGGTCATGGCCCGGCTCATAGCACGGTCTGCATCGGTGCGGGACGCGGTCGGCGCGCCAGTTGCACCTGTTCCGAATACCCAAGAAGCGCGCCCGCGAAGAGCCATGTCAGTGGCGTGATGGTGGCGTTTGGCAACATGTCCAGCACGTTGATCGCGAGGATCAGGGCAACGCCGCCCAGTATGGGGGGTATGGTGCCTTTCAGAACCCCGGTCGTGCGTCGCCAGATCAGCAGGATCGGCAGGGTCAGCAAGCCGAATTCAGCCAGAAACCCAAGCCAGCCATAGACCCCCATGGTGATGATCCAGCGGCCATCGGTCGTGGTTATGATTTCGCCTGCGTCGTTGAATACCTGGTTTCGCCCCCAGGATCCCCAGCCGAACAAGGGCCGCTCCATCGCGCGGTCAAGCAGCACGTTTTCGTTGTCCAGCCGGAATTGCAGCGAATTGGCGCGCTCGGGATCAATCCGTTCGGCGGCCGCCAGCATGCGTTCCTCGGGCACCAGTTCCGCCACCTTGAGCGCCGGATAGGCCAGCGCCAGAACCGCCAGAACCATCGCCACATGCAGCTGCACCCGCACCGACAGAAACGCGATGACGGGCGCGAAGGCAAAGCCGTAGAGGATCGAGGCCACCGATTTGCTCAGCACCAGCACGACCAGCAGATAAATCACACAGGCCCACCAGCCGAGGGCGCGGCGCGAGGGATCGGCGCGCGCGATGGTGACGGCGGCCAAAAGCGTCGTCATCACCAGGAACGCGGCCCACAGCCCGTGATACAGGAACACGATCGCCCGGAACCCGCCCTGCCGGATCATCTGTTCGAAATTGTGCTGGAAATAGCCATAGACCCAGATATTGAGCTGCGGGCTCAGCCGGATCTCCAGCAATATGGGCAGCGTATAAATCATGCCGCCGATGAAAAGCGCCCAGAGCAAATCCTTGAGGTCGCTGTCGGTGCGCAGGAAATTGCGCGCCAGCAATAGCGGCGATATGACCAACGCCTGTTGCACCATCAGCGCCACCGCCTCGCGCATCCGCAATGCCGGCAGCGCGAATTCGCCGAAATAGACCGGGTCCATATTGGTCAGCACGGTGAAGAGCGGGCTGAGGATGAACAGGATCACCAGAGCCTTGGCCACCGGGTTTTCCGGCAGGAATTTCAAGCGACCGCGATGAAACGCCAGCGCGGCCAGAACCGCCACGAAACTGGGGATCGTCTGCTTGGTCAGAGGCGGCATCAGCGGAAAGTCGAACCCCGCCGGCGGCGGCGGCAGGATCAGATAGGCCACAAGAAGGCTCGTGATCAGCGCACGCCCCGGGGCCAGCCTGACGAAAAGCCAGACCGAAATGACCGGCCACAGGACCAGCATCAGGGACGCGAACGCATTGGGCATGGGGGCCTTGTGTTAACCTTTCCTATGCAACGTCATGTTTATGCCCGGTTTCCCCCCTAAAGGGGGGGCAAGCCGGTCTATAGCGGCAAGTTACGGCAGAATTATGCCCCGTGACAGGGGCGCGCGGGCAAAGAGGCAGCGATGGCGGGCACCGATGGTACAGCGTTGACGATCGCCTATCTCAGCGATTTCGACCCCTCCGATCCGACGCTCTATTCGGGCGGCAACGCGGCCATGCTGGCGGCGCTGCGGGCCGAGGGCAACAAGGTCTGCGTGCTTGGCCGGTCCTGGGGCCTGGCCGAGCCGCTGCGCCGCGCTGTTCTGGCCGCGCCCGAAGCGCTGAGCATCCGCGCCCGCTGGCGGCTGCATCTGGCGCTGGCCCGCGTGATTGCGCGCGGCGTGCGGGCCGAATTGGCACGAGGCCAATATGACGTGCTGTTCTGCGCCTATTCGTTTCATTCCCTGTCGCGGCTGTCGCTGCCCTATCCGATGGTTACGGCCTATAGCTCGGATGCCACACCCACCACCTACAAGGCCTCGCGCGTCGGCCAGAGCTTTGGCTCGTGGTTCGCGCCCTCGCGGCTCTTGGACCCGATGATCGAAGCCGCCGAGGCCCGGGTGTTTCGCGGCCTCGATCTGGCGCTCTGGCCCTCGGATTGGATGACCGGTGCGGTCAACACGCGCTACGGGCTGGATCTGGCCCGGTCGCGCACCCTGCCCTGGGGGGCCAATATCGCTGATCCGGGACCAGCCGCGCCTGCCCCACCCATCAAATCGGACCGTCCGGTCCAAATTCTGCTGGTCGGGCGCGACTGGGAGGCCAAGGGCGGCTGGATCACCGCCGAAACGGTGGCCCTGTTGCGCGCACAGGGCGTCGATGCCCGCCTGACGGTGATCGGCTGCACACCGCCGCCGGAAATTCGCCGTGAAGGGATGTCCGTTCACCCCCATCTCGACAAATCCGACCCGGCCCAGATGGCGGCGTTTCAGGCCGCATTCCGACAGGCACATTTCCTGTTGATGCCGTCCTATGAGAGCTATGGCTTCGCCTTTTGCGAGGCCTCGGCCTATGGCCTGCCATCTTTGTGCCTGGATGCCGGCGGCGTACCGGTCTGGAACGGGGAAAATGGTCATGCTCTGCCGGTCGGTTCCAAGGCATCCGATTTCGCGGCGCTGGTGCAGCGCTATATCGACGATCCCGCGGCCCATGCCGCTCTCTGCCTCAGCGCCCGGCAGGTCTATGAGGACAAGCTGAACTGGAAGGCCTGGGGCCGAGGTGCCACGCGCGCGATGCGTGCGGCCATCAGTGCCCGGTGCCGCGCAGAACCACGCTGATGGTGCGCCACAGCACCCGGATATCGGTGCCAAAGGACAGCTCCCGGAAATAGGCCTGATCGAACCCGGCGCGTTCGTGAAAGCTGCTCTCATTGCGCAGCGAGATCTGCCAGAACCCGGTAATGCCGGGGCGCATCACGTAATATTCGGTGCCGGGATAGAGCGCGCGCTGATTGCACATCATCGGACGCGGACCCACGATGGACATATCCCCCATCAGCACGTTCCAAAGCTGCGGCAGCTCATCGAGCGAACTGCGGCGCAGCATTCGGCCAAGCCCGGTGATCCGCGGGTCATTTTTCAGCTTTTGATGTTTGTTCCACTCGGCGCGCGCGGCTGGGTCGGCTGACAGGCAGCTTTCCAGCACCGCTTCGGCCCCCGGCACCATCGTGCGCAATTTCCACATGCCAAAGACGCGCCCGTTCAGCCCGACCCGGTCCTGTCGATAAAACGGCGCGGCGCGTTCACGCAGCAAGACCAAAAGCGCAAAGAGCCCGACCACCAGGCCCGCGGGGATGGCGGCCACGCAGACAAAGGCAATGTCAAACGCCCGTTTCAGACGACGCCGATAGGCTCCGGCATGGTTTTGCTGGGCAACCGAAAACAAGGCATGAGGGGCCTTGCCTTCTGAATAGAGTCCAAAACGCTCATACATGACGTGAACCCTCCTTGGGGCCGCACCCAAAAATCTGGGCACAAAGACACACGCGCTTCCCGTCCGGTCCCCGCGACTCCAGCGACCGGTTTTCGAAGTCAATAATTTTTGGGTGCGAACCGGCGCAGAGCAGTCTGCCGAGTCCTTCGGTTGCGATTTTTGCCGTCCCCACCAACACAACACCCGGGCGGGGTGGCAGCCCCGGATATCCCAGTTGTCGCGAAGTCACGGCGCAATCAGCGCTTTCGCACGGGACCAAATAAGCATTTGTGGCGTATTTGCGTCAATTGATGGTTACGCTATACAACCCTTGCGTGTGTGGGCGTTTGGGGCGATATCGCCTTGATTAACGACGAAAAATACCCTGTGCATCGGCGGTTCAGGGTGTGCAGCCCTGCTCAACCGCTGGATCTTTGTTGCGCATTTGGAAACGGTTAACCTTTTATCTCCGGCCTGTCGAAAATTTTTGTCAGGTGACCTATCCATTTGGACAGGTCAGGGCGGCGGGATCACGGCGCGGCAGATTTTCTGTCTCCGTCGCGCAGGAGAGGAAACGACGTCGGGCAAATGCGGCAAAACGGCGGCGGAGCCGTGGCAAGACCCGCGCGAGAAACAGATATTTTTTTGAAGCGCATCAATCGCACACGCATAGGTTGTGCAAAACCTGTCGACAAAGCCATATTTTCGCAGCAATTGTGCAGGGTTCGGCGAATTGTCGCCATATTTTGATTCGCAAGACGCGACCGATCGCGACGGTCACTTAGCGCTGAATGCCTGTCATTTCAGGCGTTTGGGGCCGCTATCGCCACGGGGCAAAGATGCGCGATCTTGGTCACATTTCGGCCCCATTGCGCGCCACGCCGCTTGATCCCGGCCATGGTGCCGCCCATAACGCTGGTATATTCTCAGTTCAATCCTCTGATCATCGCCGGAGACCCCATGTCGGACCTCGACCCCATGCTTGACGCCTCGTTCTGGATCACCGCCGGGGCGATCCTGTCGCTATTGGTGCTTTCGGCGTTTTTCTCCGGCTCGGAAACCGCATTGACGGCGGCCTCGCGCGGGAAATTGCGCGCCCAGGCCGATCGCGGCGCAACGGGGGCGGCGCGCGCGCTGAACCTGACCGAGGATAGCGAGCGGCTGATCGGGTCGATCCTGCTCGGCAATAACCTGGTCAATATCCTGGCCGCCGCGCTGGCGACCTCGCTTTTCACCCGCGCCTTTGGCGAAAGCGGGGTGGCGCTGGCCACGCTGGTGATGACCGCTTTGGTGCTGATCTTCGCCGAGGTGCTGCCCAAAACCTACGCCATCACCCGCCCCGAAAGCGCCGCGGCGACAGTGTCGCGGACGATCAAGCTGGTGATCCTGGTGTTTTATCCCGTGGTGGCCATGGTGCAGGTGCTGGTGCGCGCGATCCTGCGGCTGTTCGGGGTTCAGACCGACCCCGACAGCGCGGTGCTGTCGGCGCGCGAGGAGATTGCCGGGGCCATCACGCTTGGCCATTCCGAGGGCGGCGTGGAAAAGGAATCGCGCGACCGTCTTCTTGGCGCGCTCGATCTGGGCGACCGCACGGTCGAGGAGATCATGCTGCACCGTTCCAACATCGAGATGATCGATGCCGATGATGCCGGAGAAGCGATCCTGAGCCAGTTGCTGCATTCGCCCTATACCCGCCTGCCCGTCTATCGCGGCGAGCCCGAGAACATCGTTGGACTGGTGCATGCCAAGGATGTGCTGCGCGCGATGGACCGGCTGGTGCGCGGGCCTGACGCCTCGGATGCCGGGCTGGCGGGATTTTCGGTGACCGATGTGGCCATGACGCCCTATTTCGTGCCGGAAACCACGACGCTGGATGATCAGATGCGCCAGTTCCTGCGCCGCCATACGCATTTTGCGCTGGTGGTGGATGAATATGGCGCGTTGCAGGGGCTGATCACGCTGGAGGATATTCTGGAGGAGATCGTGGGCGAGATTACCGATGAGTTCGATGTCGAGGATACCGCCGAACTGGCCCCGGAACCCGATGGCGGATTTCTGGTCGATGGCGGCATGACGATCCGCGACCTGAACCGTGCCGCCGAATGGAACCTGCCCGATGAGGAAGCCAACACTGTCGCCGGGCTGGTCATGCATGAGGCGCAGATGATCCCGGAAACCGGCCAGGTGTTCAATTTCCATGGCTTTCGTTTTGAGGTGGCCGAGCGCGCGCAGAACCGGTTGACGCAGTTGAAAATTCGCAAACTGTGACGGATTG
>CAXBGQ010000046.1:0-13400 GCA_963975135.1 uncultured Nioella sp.
CGAGGATGCCGCCGCGCGCCGCGCCCATGCCGGGTTTTTGAGCCGCATAACCAGGGGGCGACCGGCGCTGACGCTGAAACTAGCGACATCCTTTGACGGGCGGATCGCGACGGCCACCGGTGAAAGCCAGTGGATCACGGGGCCCGAGGCGCGCCGGGAGGTGCATGGGATGCGGGCGCGCCATGACGCGGTGATGGTGGGGGCAGGCACCGTGCGCGCCGATGATCCGTCGCTGACTGTGCGGGGGCTGGGCGTTGCGCATCAACCGCTGCGCATCGTGGTCTCGCGCAACCTCGATCTGCCGCAAACGGGCCAGTTGGCCGAAACCGCGCGCCAGGTACCGCTGTGGCTACTGCACGCTCCCGATGCGCCCACCGACCGGCAAAAGGCATGGGTGGACCTTGGGGCCAGGCTGCTGCCCGTGGGCACGGGTCCGGATGGTGCCATCGACATGGGCGCGGCACTTCAAAAGCTGGGGCAAGAGGGCCTGACGCGCATCTTCTGCGAAGGCGGCGGCGCGCTGGCGGCATCGCTGCTGGCGGGCGATCTTGTCGATGACCTTGTGGGCTTCACGGCGGGGCTGCCCATCGGGGCCGAGGGCCAGCCTGCGATCGGCGCGCTGGGGCTGGCGACGCTGTCCGAAGCGCCGCGCTTTACCTTCTGCAACACCCGCGCAATCGGTGCGGACATCGTGCATGAATGGACGCGCAGCCGCTAAACGCCTTGCGCATTGGGCTTCTTCTTTGCGCATCAAATATCCCCGCCGGAGGCATCCGGCCTCAGCGCCATCCTCTGGTCTCAATCCTGCTCTGCGCCCTCTCTGCTGCTCCATGGCAATGCGGGTTGAGAAGGGCTCCGGCGGAGCCTGCCGAGGCGCGCGCCCCCTTCACCGCCACAGATGCGCATATCCGGCGAACCAGCCCTGCAGCTTGGCCAGGGCCCTCAGCCGGGTGGCCGGGCGCGGCACCGTATCCGTCGCCAGCCGCTCCACCGCGACCTCCACCGGGCAGGCGGTGCCGGTGACGGGGTCGAAATAGCGTGGATAGGCGATCAGGACCGCGTGAACCAGGGCGGCGCGCGTGGGCCGGGCGACGCGGCGCGCGGGCACCGGGCCCAAATCCCGCGTCAGGCCCCATCCGGCGTAAAACGGCGCGCCGAGACAGGTGACCGATACGCCGCGCAACAGTGCCTCAAATCCCAGAAGCGAGGTCATCGTCACGACATGATCGGCCCTTGAAATCAACGCGACGGGATCGGCATGTTCGGCCACCAGATCGGCCAGACCGGCCATATTGGCGGGCTCGATGCGGCCCGCGCGAAGGCCTGCCTCGACATCGGGATGCGGCTTGTAGATCAAAAAGGCGTCGGGGTGGCGCGCGCGCGCCTCCTGCAAGAGCGCCAGATTGCTGCGGATCTTGCCTGCGCCAAGCAAGATAGAGGCGTCATCCTCGACCTGGCCCGGCACCAGCACGACATTGCGGCCCTCGGGCAGGTCCGGCACCTCTGCCGCGCCCAGGTTATATTTGCTGAGCCCCGATTTGATCAGGCTCTCCACCAGCGTCTCGGCCCGGCGCAGGCGGGCAGGGGGCATTGCGGCGGCGTCGGCGATCAGCGTCTCCAGCCGGCTGGGCCGGGTCGGGTCGTAATAGATGCCCAGATCATCCGTCACCAGGCTGAGCGGCGGGACCAGATCGGCCCCCAGACCGCGTGAGCGCAGGAACCCATCCTCGATACGGATGAGCGGCAGGTCGGCAAGGCTTTCGCGCAGGGCGGCGGTTTCGTGACCGGCCCAGACCATGACGGGCCGGCGCGCGGCACGGGCGGCCTCTGGCGTTTTGGCAAAGCGCAGGGCCGGGCCGGGTGTGCCGAAGATCTTTTGCAGCGGCGCGCGTTTCCAGGCCCGCATCCCCAACGCGACATGGCCAAAGCGATCCGCGCGCCAGGCCCGCGCGCGCGCCTCCAGCGCTCCCAGGACATCCTCGAACCGGCCCAGCCGGTCGCCATAGGGATCGTACCAGACCGGGTATTCCAGCATCGCGGCGGCGAAAAGCTGTGCCCGGGTCAGCACTCTTGCGCGCCGCGCGACCGGGGTCTGGTCATCGGTCAGGCCCCACCCGGCATAGAAGGGCTGACCGAAGATGCGCGGCTTGTGGCCCGCGAAGATGGCCTCGAACCCCAGTTGCGAAGAGACGGCATAAACGGCCACAGCCCCCTCCATCAGAACCCAGGGCGAGATCGGATCGGTGCAGAGCGTCGCGGTGGCATCGCAATCCGCGTCGCTGTAATGGCCCGCCCGATGACCGGCCTGCGTTTCGGGATGGGTCTTGATCACGATCCGGAGCCCGGGATTTTCCTGCCGCGCATAGACCAGCATCTCGCGGAACGTGGACTCCGAAGCCCCGCCAAGGCGGATCGAGGCATCGCCGCGCGTCTGGTCGATCACCAGCACATAGCCGGGCGCGGGCGGCGCAATCGCGGGATCAACGGCGCAATATTTGGTCAGATGCGCGGCTTGCATCCGGGCGATGCCGTCGCGGGCGCGATCCAGCAGCGCGGTATCATCCAGCGGATGCGTGGCCAACATATGTTCCAGATCGCTGGGCTGGCGGCTGTCGAACCAGGCCCCGCGCCGGTCGATGGTCAGGCCGAGCGGCGGCTCGCCATCGCGGCCGGGATGCAGCGAGCGCAGAAAGGCATCCTCAATGCGCACGATTTGCGCACCGGTGGCCTTTGCCGCAGCCTCGCCGCGCGCGGCATAGCGGCTGTGGCCCCAGACCAGGATATCATCCTCCGGTCCCGGTTTGCCGAGCCGCAGGTCATGGCCCGCCAGTTTCAGGATGCGGCGCACGCGGGCGTTGGTCAGAAATCCGCCGTTGAAATAGAACGCCCGCCGGGGGGCGTCCCCGGCGGGCGGTTTTGGACTGTCGCCCGGCATCGGCTGCTCTAGCCGCCGGAGGCCAGGCTGCTGATCGAGCCTGCGGTGCCAAGCGTGCCGGTCAGCGCGCTGATCACCTGGTTCCACTGAGCGAAGGGGGCCAGCGTCACATAAAGCGTATCCTCGTCGCGGATTACGAAATCGCGGGCCTCGAACATGCCGGTGGGCGCGGTCAGGTCCAGCACATAGATGAACCGCTGGGTGCCGACGATGTCGTTGCGGCCCAACACGGCGCGTGCGATGGCCTCGGGCTCGTTCCTGAGAATGAACACGCCGGTCGGGTCGGCCAGGCTGGGATTGAGACCGCCGACGGTGGCAATCGCCTCGATCGCCGAAATGGTCTGGGTGTCGAACGGCACGCGGGTCTGGGCGTTGGTGGCCCCAAGCGCGGTAAAGGTACGCTGGTCTTCCTCGACGAGTATGCGGTCGCCAGCACGCAGGGCGATATCAAGCTCGGGGTTCGAGTAGAGATCGGCAAACCAGATGGTGCCGGAATGATCGCCGCGCACGACGGTGATCTGGGCGATCTCGGCCTCGATCGCGACTCCGCCGGCGCGTGCCAGCATCGCCGAGAGCGTGCGGGTGGGTCGTTCGATGGCAAAAACACCCTGGCTGCCGACCGCGCCGACAACCGAGACCGTGGAACCATCGCCCGCGACCCGGCGCACGATGATCTGCGGATCGGGGGTTTGTTCGTCCAGATTGCGGGTGATGATCTGACGCAGCCCGTCGGGCGTGTTGCCCGCCGCGCGTACGCGGCCCGCATAGGGAATGAAGATGAAGCCCGAGCCATCAACCTGCACCTCATCGAGCACCGTGCTGGGGGTGCCGGCCGCGCCAAGCAGCGGGTCAGTCACATTTTCCCAAATGGAAAGTGACAGCGTGTCGCCGGGCCGGATCACATCCGAACCGAGCGCGCCTGCATTGATGAATTCTTCGGAAAAGCCAAGGGACTCGACCACGGATGTAGCGCGCAGCACGCGGTCATTGACGGCGACGACAAAGGCATCGCCCTGACGTTGCACGGAACCCTGGAAGAGCTCATTACGATTGGGGCCGGATCGCGGTAATAGGCCACATTGGGCCACCAGCGTCACAACCACCAAGAGGGCGACGAACCGCACCCTTTGGGAAACCAGCGATTTCACGGATTTCGGCTCCTTATTGCCTGTACTGCCTCGTTTATTTTTTTGTGACTTTAGCGAATATTTTCCGCCAAGGCCAGTTTTTGTTACTTGACCACCCGCAGGTGTTGCCTTGGGGCCGGTCGCCCGGCATTCAGCGCCTCGTAGGGGTCTTCGGGCGACAGCATCATATCGACCACCTGGCGCAGCAATTGCCGCCGTCCGCGGGCCGAATAGAAGCTGCCGGTGATCTGCGATGTTTCCAGCAGATAATGGCGATAGTCGCGATAGGCGCGGCTGTCGGGGCGGTTGGGGGCCTGGAAAAATTCATCAAGGTTCTGGGTCGAGACAAATTCCGGTTTCAGGTAGACGGCGGTGCCGAAGGCCTTGAGCGGCAGCCCGCGCCAGAGCGCCTGTTGCGCGGCGGTGGAATTGACGGTGACGGCGCTACGGGCGTCGTCCAGCAGGCGCGCCAGTTTGCCGCCCCGCACGTAATGGACCCGGGCCCCGACGCCGTGGTCGCGCGCGATCCGGGCGATGACGCGGCGCAACGGCACCCGGCCATCCTCCAACGGGTGCGCTTTCAGCACCAGGTGGTGATGTTGCGGCGCGCCAGCGGCAAAGCCCTCGATCAGCATCTGCAGAAAATCGGTCATGCTGTCGAAGGGCCCGTGTTGCTGGAAGCTGGCGTCATGTTCCAGCTGCAACAGCGCCAGATGATAGGGAAAGCCGCCGGTCTTGATCCGCCAGGTGGCGGCCATGCGCAGGATCGAATGGGCGGGCATCAGCGCCATGCGCCGCAGGTAAAGGCGCAATTCGCGCGCCACGGTGATGTTGCGATGCGGCTGGAAGTTGCGGTAGCGCAGGTTCAGGAACATCACGAACCAATGATAAAGCGCGCCGTAAAAAATGTGTTGGCGCATGTCGCCCCACCGGGCGGGCGCGTCGGGCAGATCCAGATCCAATCCCTTCAGCGCGCGGCGCATCTGCGCAACCTTGGTCGTCATCAGCCGCGAATGGCCATTGGCCCCGCCGCGTTCATAGGTCACCCAATAGGGCCGCAGATAGCCTTCCTCGAACACATGCACCCGCACGCCCCGATCCCGGGCGATGGCCACGGCATGGGCGTGGATCGGCCGGGTATCGCCGTAAAGCACGATATCGGTGATCTTTTTCTCGGTCAGCAGGCCGGTGAACCGGGCCGGCCAATCCGCAACCGTGCCACGATGGGCGATATAGCTGGGACGGTGATGCCAGAAGGCGCTGTCGCCCTGGTTGAAGCCCACGCGCCAGACATCGGCCCCCGCCGCGCGCAACATCTTGCCCAAACGGTGAAAGAAAGGCCCGTGGGGGCCCTGTAAAAACAGGAAGGAACGGTGTTCTGCGGCCGTGATTGGCACAGGTTGCCTCGTGGTCATGAAAGCTGTGGTAACGGGTCGCGTTCGTTTTTGCACGGCCCAATGGCACCATGAGGGCCGGTTTTGGCCGGGAATGTGGCGTCGCCCGTGGAGGTGGGCGGAATGATCCGCGGGGCTTGTCTGCGCGAGGGCGGGCGGCTAGGTCAGAGGAGACACGCAAGAGGGGCCCGCCCATGTTCACAGGCATCATCACCGATATCGGACGCATCGACCGGCTGGAGGCGCAGGGCGACCTGCGGGCGCGGATCATCACCGGCTATGACACCGCCACGATCGAGATCGGGGCCTCGATTGCCTGCGATGGCGTGTGCCTGACGGCGGTGGCGCTCGGGCCGGACTGGTTCGACGTCGATATCTCCGCCGAGACCGTGTCGAAAACCAATATCGGCGCGGGCGGCTGGCAGATCGGCAAACGCGTCAATCTGGAACGCGCCTTACGGGTGGGCGACGAGCTTGGCGGTCATATCGTGTCGGGCCATGTCGATGGCGTGGCCGAGGTCACCGCGATGCGCGATGAAGGTGGCAGCACGCGGGTCAGTTTTGCGGTGCCAGAGGCGCTGGCCCGGTTTATTGCGCCCAAGGGGTCGGTGGCGCTCAATGGCACCTCGCTGACGGTGAACGAGGTCGATGGGGTCAATTTCGGCGTCAACCTCATCCCGCACACCCAGGAAGTGACGACATGGGGCGAGGTGGCCGTGGGCGACAGGATCAACCTGGAGATCGACACGCTGGCCCGCTACGTGGCGCGCTTGCAGGATTGGGGCGGCTGAAACGCTGAAATATTGGGCAGACCGGGCCCCCGGGCCTGTTTCCCACCTGCCCTGGCGCTGGTCCCGACCGGGACTCCTCCATAGGCTGCCATCCATGCACGGTCTCGGACATAATAACGGCCCCACTCTGGAACCGGGCTTTGGCTTTCGCAAACATGCCTGGGGCAAGGCCCGCAAGTCGCTGCTGAAAACCTTGCCCATCGAAATTTTGCGAGTGCGGGTGGCGCGGGCCAAACGGCTTGGCATCGACTATACGACCTATGCCTCGATCCGGGCCACGACCGGGCATGACGTGGTGGCGTTTCTCTTCTCTAGCAATGCTCTGGATCTGGTCAAATACCGCACCACATTGCCGGAAGGCCGGGCGTCCCGCTTGCGCGATCTTTCCGGGGCGGCGGATCGGTTGGCGGCCATCCACTTGCCCGCCGACCCCGCAGCCGTGCTGGCGGCAAACCCCGGCCTTCTCGACGCGACGACACCCGCCCCCGGATTTACCGAAAGCTGGTCGGCCATGCGCGACCGCATCCGCGCCGGCCTGCATGCCCACGGGCTGCCCCCCGACGGCACAGTGCTGATCCCCGCCACCGCCGTGGAACGCGAATGGTGCGCGGCTGGCAAACTGGCGGGCATCATTGCCGCCGACAGGTTCTTCGCCCCTTCATCTTGGTGAAAATACCTCGGGGGGTGCGGGGGGCTGGCCCCCCGCCCGGTCGGATTGCGCAGCAATTCGAAACCTTTATCGGTCTCAGCCCCAGATATCGCCAAGCGTGAACCCCTCGGGAAACGGATCGCCGGGATCGAGCAGATGCTGGGAAATACCATAGATCCAGCCCTGCCCCGAAAGCGTCGGAACGATCGCGGGGGTTCCGCCCACGGTCGTCAGAGCCTCGATCCGGCCCGTGAAGGCTGTTCCAAGCGGCCCTTCATTGACGTAATCCTGCCCCACCTCCAGCAATCCGCGCGCATGCAGGCAGGCCAGCTTGGCGCAGGTGCCGGTGCCGCAGGGCGACCGGTCCAGCGCGCCGGACGCGTCCCCCGGGCGCGTATCGGGCCCGGCGCTTGAGACGGTCACGGCGCTTTGCCCATGCGTGCCCGGACGGCTGGCGGGGGCGGTAAGTTGCGCAATCGTGGGACCGGTGATGGCCGGGTTCTCGGGGTGGACCACGGGCAGCTGTTCGGCGGCGGCCCTGCGCAACGCCTCGGAAATCCGCACTGTCTCGGCCCCAGTTTCGGGCCGCAGGTCCAGCCCGAACCGGGCCGCCTCGGCGATCACGAAAAACATGCCGCCCCAGGCGATATCGACCGGCACCTTGCCAAAACCGGGCACGTCAATCTCGACATCCAGATGCAAGGCAAAAGCGGGCACGTTTTGAAACGTCACGCGCGTGACCTTGCCGCCGGCGCAATCGGCGCGCACCGAGATCAGCCCGGCAGGGGCCTCCAGCACCAGCTCGGTCACCGGCTCGACCATCGGCAGAATGCCGGTCTCCAGCAAAACCGTGACCACGCAGATCGCGTTTGATCCCGACATCGGCGGGTATTCCGACTGTTCCATGATCACGAAACCCGCATCGGCGGCCGGATCGCAGGGCTCCACCAGCGCATTGCAGCAGAGAACCGGATTTCCGCGCGGCTCGCGCAGCATCAGCTTGCGGATATGGTCGCCCTCGCGCGCCAGCCACTGCATCTTTTCAAACACCGACGCCCCCGGAATGGGCGGCAGCCCGCCGGTGATGACGCGGCCCGGCTCACCTTCGGCATGGGCCTCGACCGCGGTAATCATCCGTGACGCGCGCATGTTCATCCCTTCGCCAACTGTGCAATTCTGCAAAGGCTAGGGTGCGCAAATAGGTCGTGTCCAGCCCATGTTTCGCCGGGTCGGGCACTGGCGCAGCCTGACCGCCTGCTGTATCCCCGACCCGAGTTCAGACAGAAGTGAGACCGAGATGAGTTTCGAGACCCCCGGCCCGGTCGAGACCGACCTGCGCGCAGCCATCTCTCCGATCGAGGAGATCATCGAGGCCGCGCGGATGGGCCAGATGTTCATTCTGGTCGATCACGAGGACCGCGAGAATGAGGGCGATCTGGTGATCCCGGCAGGCTTTGCCACGCCGGAGGCGATCAATTTCATGGCCACGCACGGGCGCGGGCTGATCTGCCTGGCGCTGCCTGCCGAGCGGATCGAGGAACTGGGCCTGCCGATGATGGCGATGCATAATTCCTCGCGCCACGAGACCGCGTTCACCGTCTCGATCGAGGCGCGCGAGGGCGTCACCACCGGCATTTCGGCGGCCGACCGGGCGCTGACGGTGGCCACCGCGATCAACCCGCAGGCGGGGGCCGCCGATATTGCCACACCGGGGCATGTTTTTCCGCTGCGCGCCCGGCGCGGCGGCGTGTTGGTGCGCGCGGGCCATACCGAGGCGGGATGTGACGTGGCACGGCTGGCGGGGCATTACCCGTCCTCGGTGATCTGCGAGATCATGCGCGAGGACGGCACCATGGCGCGGCTGCCCGATCTGGTGCGCTATGCCAAGACCCATGGGCTCAAGATCGGCACCATCTCGGATCTCATCGCCTATCGGTCGCGCAACGACAATCTGGTGGTCGAGACCGCGCGCGAAACCGTTACGTCGGAATTTGGCGGCAGTTGGGACATGCGGATTTTCACCGACCAGACGCATGGCGTGGAACATGTGGTGATGATCAAGGGTGACATCACCACGCCCGAGCCGGTCCTGGTGCGCACGCACGCGCTGCACGAGGCTTCGGATCTCTTGGGACTCGGCCCGAAACCGGCACATGAATTGCAGGCCGCGATGGAGAAGGTTGCCGCCGAAGGGCGCGGGGCCGTGTGTCTTTTCCGCCAGCCGCGCCACAGCCTTTATGCCCATGACGAGGATGGCCCGCGCACCATCAAGCACACCGGGCTTGGGGCGCAGATCCTGTCGAAACTGGGGGTCGAAAAGCTGATCCTGCTGACCGATTCGCCGCAGACCAGATACCTGGGGCTGGATGCCTTTGGCCTCTCTATCGTCGGCACCCGCCCGATTGCAAAGGAAAGCTGAGCCATGGCCGGATCGGAAACCCATTACACCCTGCCGCTGCCCGATTTTGACAAGCCGGCGAAACTGCTGATCGTGGTTGCGCCCTATTACAAAGACATCGCCGATAATCTGGTCGCGGGCGCGGTTGCCACGTTGGCCGATGCGGGGGCCACGCATGAGATCATCGAGGTGCCCGGCGCGCTGGAGGTGCCGACCGCCATTTCCATCGCCCACCGGCAGGCCAATTTCGACGGGTTCGTGGCGCTTGGCTGCGTGATCCGGGGCGAGACCACGCATTACGACACGGTCTGCAATGACAGTTCCCGGGCGCTGCAGTTGATGGGGCTGGACGGGGCGTGCATCGGCAATGGCATCCTGACGGTCGAGACCCGCGAACAGGCCGAAGTGCGGGCCGATCCGGCGGCGCAGAACAAGGGCGGCGGTGCGGCGGCGGCGGCTTTGCACCTGATTGCGTTGACGCGGAGCCTTGGGCGGCCTAAAGGCGGCATCGGATTCAAGCCGCGCGGCGAAGAGATATTGATCGCGGGCGATGCAAAAGGACCAGACACCGCATGAGCACCGCGCGCCCCACAGGCCCAAGCCGGGAAGAAAAACGCCAGATGAAATCGGCGGCGCGGCTTTATGCCGTGCAGGCGCTGTTTCAGATGGAGGCATCCGGCCAGACCGTCGAAAAAGTGCGGGTCGAGTTCGAGACCTACCGGTTCGGCGAGGAAGTGGCGGGCGAAGAATTGGCCGAGGGCGATGTCGGGCTGTTTCGCAAATTGCTGGACGATAGCGTCAACTGGCAGGCCCCGATCGACCAGATGACCGACCGGGCGCTGGTGGCGAAATGGCCGATTGCGCGCATCGATCCGACCATCCGGGCGCTGTTTCGCGTTGCGGGGGCAGAGCTGACCCAATCGGACACGCCGCCCAAGGTGGTGATCAACGAATATGTCGACGTGGCGCGGGCGTTTTTTCCCGAAGGCCGCGAGCCGAAATTCGTCAACGCGGTGCTGGATCACATGGCGCGCGAGGCGAAACCGGAGGCGTTTTGAGAGCGCGCCCCAAAGGGCCGGCGATTTGCCTCGGTTTCAGGGTCGCGCTTTAGCGCCCCTCAACCACGAAAAACCGCGTGTTCTTTTTGAGCCAGACAATCGTGAGCTGCGCGATGATGGCAAAGGCAAAGAGCGCGTGCCAGCCATAGGCCTGTAGCACCGGGTCACCCTCGACATAGTCCGACCCGATCTCGAGCAGATACATCAAGGTGATGGCCCCAAGCCAGGTCGGATGTTCGCGCCGCACCACCGTGCGCCATTTGAAGGGCAGGGCAGGCCGCTGCCAGTTGCGGAAACTGGGGAAGAAAGCGGGGGTCTTGCGGGCCCAGTCGGTATAGGTCTGGCCGAAGGTTTTGACTAGGAACCGTTCCTCAGCCGCAATGATGCGTTCGAAATAGATCACCAGAACCAGCGCCATGGCGACGCCAACGAACAGGGTCTGCGGATAGAGCGCGACACCGACATAGGTGATCGCGTTACCCAGATAGAGCGGATTGCGCACCACCGAGTAGACCCCTGTCGTATTGAGAGAATTGGCCACCTGGCCGCGCGTATTGCGCCCCGAGGTGCCGGCGGGCACATGGCCGACCGTGTAGGCGCGCAGGGCAAGCCCGGCAAAGATCATGGTCAGCGTGATCGCCTCGTAGGTGCCGCCGGCCACATCGCCAAATTGAATCTCGATCAGTTCACCGCGCCAGGTCGCATAGGCCACGAAGGGCAGGAACCCGCCCAGAACGAAACTGCGCCAGCGAAACAATGTGGAGCCGCTTTTGGCGAAATGGTCGTTCATCAACATGGGGCAACATCCTCTTTTTTGGTAATATTGGGCTGAACGTCCCTGGCGGAAACCGGAAAATTGTCGATGCGCCGTTTTTTGCCGATCAGCGCCGATGTTGCGGTCGGATTTTTCGGGAAAAATCTGTTTGGCCGAAGAATTTTCGTTCAAAATTCTTCTACGCCGCGCCGGATGGAATGACCCAATCGGTGCCGCGCGCGGTGGTGATGTATTCGGGCCAGCGAAAATCGAGCGGCGGGGCATAGTCGCAAAGCGGGGCCAGCCATCTGGTGCCGCCGATGCCGCCGCCGGTGCGGGTGCGAAACTCGGCTTGCGCGTTCTCCAACACGTCCGTGTCGCCCAGGCAATCCAGCACCGTCATCGCCACCACCTGCGCCGCCACCTCTGTCATCGGGTCGATGCAGGCCGGGTGCCCGCCAAGCGCGTTCATCGCCCAGGCCGGATAGGCGAAACCGGGGGGCGCGGTCAGGGCGGGGCGGCCCAGATAAAGCCGGACCGTGGGCGCGTGCCAGCAATATTCGGTATAATCGTCGGATGTGAAATGGCGCTGTGAGGGGGGCAGGGTTGCGCGGATTTGGGCCTCGGCCGCCTCCGGGTCGATCAATTCGGAGATCATCGGCAGGAAGGGATCGGCCATGGGGTCCAGCCCCAATTCGCGCTGAACGGCGCGGGCGAAATCAGCGGCTTGCCCGCCCCATTGCGGCGCGCCGACGGTTTGCAGATTGGAGAATGTAGCCCGCGCCAGCGCGTGATTGGGCAGGCCGGGGCGCGATTTGGCCACCCAATGCCTGCGCCAGCTGCAATGGCAAAGCCGTGCCGCGGCTTCGGCGAAATGATCGAGGCCGCGAATGATGTGATCGGCCTCGGCCACTTCGGAAATGCGGATGAAATACATGATCTGGGCCATTTGCGCCGGGATGTTGTCGGCGGTGGCCTGACCATGGGTCAGGATGGTTTCGTTCATCGACCAGCTTTGCCCCGGGGCCATGATGTGTTCTCGCAGGCCCTTGGCCGACCCATACATCTGCACCATCGCATCGGTGGCCCCCGGCGCGCGGGCGGCTGCATGGCTGGCGGGAATGGGCGAGGCATCGGCCCCCGCCATCCAGGTTTCGGGCGCGTCGCAGGTGAATTCATAGATCACGCCATAGCCCACGCCGCAATGCGTGTCCCATCGGACCGTGTTGCAATAGGGGGCCATGTAGAAGGGGTGAAAGCTGATCGCGGCATCGAGATCGTCGTAATAGCCCGCCGCTGCGTGGATCGGTTTTGAGCCCCGAACCTTTTCCGCCGGTTCGCCAAAAAATTTCAGACGGCCCTTGATGTCATGGCTTTGCATCGTGGATTTTGCGGCCAGGAACCCGCCAAGCGCGCCGATGCCAAGTGCGGAATGCGGATCGGTATGGCCACCGGCATGGGGTGAGAGGCCGGCGCGCGGCATCTGGCGCGGTTCGGCGGCCTGGCAATTGCCGGGGATGCCGTCATATTCGGCATAGCCGCCGATGGTCGGCCCGTCGCCATTGGCCCATGTGGCGCAAAAGGCCGTGGGCATTCCGGCCGAGCCTTCTTCGACCTCGAACCCCTCGCGGCGCAGCAAATCGACATAAAAGGCGGCGGACCGGTATTCGCGCCACGCGGTTTCGCCATAATCCCAGATCTGGCGGGTCCAGTCCGAGAGCGCGCCCATACGCCGGGCCACGGTCTTGCGCGCGGTGTCTTTTGCCTCGTCCATTGCGCCGGCCTCCCCTTTGTGGCGAGGCTAGCCAGCGGGAACCGAGATGGGCAAGGAAAATGCGGGCGGTGGTGTGGGATGCGGCATTTTCAACGCTTGCAGCCTGCATCGCGGATGCTAGGTTGGTTGACAACGTCAAGGAGCGCCCGCCATGCCCGCCTTTATCCGTCTGATCCTGAAACACGCCGCCTTTGGATTTGGCATTTCGGTCGGGTTCACCGCGATGATCCTCTATTTCAATATCGGAAATCTGTGGCATCTGGTGACCAACACCGCCGATGGGCCAATCGCGGTGATCATGTTGCTGGTGTTTGGCACCATCACGTTCGGCTCGGTCCAGATCGGATATGTGATCATGACGATGAAGGATGCCGATGACGATCCCGAGGGCGGAAAGCGTGACAACGTGGCGGTCATCGACGCCGTGCCGGTGCGCGCCGGGCGCTGACGGGTGGGTCGCGGTAGTAAAAGCGGCGGGGCCACCACAAACGTGGGGGTGTCGAATTCCCGGGGACCTGTT
>CAXBGQ010000047.1:0-13288 GCA_963975135.1 uncultured Nioella sp.
CAGTGACCCCTTCGATGTCAACGAAGTGCTCTACCGCTGAGCTAATCACCCCCTTGATTGCGGGAACCGGACAAACCGCTAAACGGCCAGCCGCGGCACCGCCACGTTGGGTAGGCGGTCTATAAAAGGAGTCGGGCAGGTGTTCAAGGGCTTTTGAAGACGTAAAGAATCGCGCAGGATGGCGGGGTATGACAGAACACGCACCAACCCGCCCCGCCTATCGGCTGGAGATGCCGGAAACCCGTATTGGACCGGTGATTGTGGCCTCGCCGCATTCGGGGCGGCATTACCCCTGGGGCTTTGCCCGCAGCACGGTTCTGGATGAACGCACGATCCGGTCATCGGAGGATGCGTTTGTCGATATGCTGGTGGCCGAGGCCCCGGCGATGGGGGTGCCTCTCTTGGCCGCCGAATACCCGCGCGCCTATATTGACCTGAACCGGTCCTGCGATGAGCTGGACCCTGCCGTGATTGCCGATCTGGACCGGGTGCCGTCTAACCCGCGTGTCAGTTCCGGCCTGGGCGTGATCCCGCGCGTGGTGGCGAATGGGCGGCTGATCTATCGTGGCAAGTTGCGGCGTCAGGAGGCCGAGCACCGTATCGAACAGGTCTGGCGGCCCTATCACGCTTGTCTGGATGGGTTGATGCAGGCGACGCAGGCGGAATTTGGCACGGCCATCCTGCTCGATTTTCATTCCATGCCCGGCGATGCGCTGGATGCGGTTGCGCGCACGCCCGGTGCGCCGCGCCCCGATGTGGTGATCGGGGACCGGTTCGGGGCCTCGGCCAGCGCAGATGTTGTCGACGCGCTGGAGGCGGCGTTTCAGGGCACCGGCCTGGTGGTCAGCCGCAACACGCCCTTTGCCGGGGCCTATATCGCGCAGCATTACGGGCACCCCTCGCGCGGGCGGCACGCCATCCAGATCGAGATCGACCGCGGCATCTATATGAACGAGGCGCTGATCCGTCCAAACGGCAATTTCCGCCATGTGAAGGCGGTGCTGACCGGGGTTCTGGGCCGGATGATCGGTGCCCAGGGCGGCGCGATGCCGGTGGCGGCGGAATAAGGCACCCAACCTTTGCCGGTTGAGAATGCGGGTGCCTGCGGCGGGTGTTTTTTTTCAAAGAAGAAGGCGCGCGCACGTTAACCTTAATTTGTGGGTTAGCGCAGAGACCGGCCTTTGACGATGGCGTCCGCGCCGAATTTGGCGCGGATCCGGTCGCTGGCGCGTTCTGCCGCGATCCGGGTGCTTTCCTGTGGGTCGAGCAGGTTGCCGCTGCGGTCGGCCTGATCCTCGGGCACCATATCGCCGACGCCGACGCCGATCAGCCGGTAAGGTTTGTCATGTTTGACTTGATCGAACAGCTCACGCGCGGTGCGGTAGATGCGGTCGGCCATCTGGGTTGCATCATCGAGCGATCTGCGCCGCGAAATGGCGGTGAAATCGCTGCGTTTCAGTTTCAGCACCACCACCCGGCCCGCGATGCGTTTGGCCTTGAGCCTATCCGAGACCTTTTCCGCCAGCCGCCAGATATGGCCATCAAGCAGGTCGTGGTCGGCGGTATCGTCGAAAAACGTGGTCTCGGAAGACAGGCTTTTCATCGGGGCATTGCGGCTGACGCGGCGGCGGTCCTGGCCGCGCGCCAGATGCCAGAGCCGATCGCCCATGGTGCCGAACCGGGTGTTCAGATCCTGCCTGTCCCAGCGTTTGAGATCGGCGAAGGTGCGGATGCCCGCCTTGTCGAGCGCCCCCTGCCCGACGGCACCGATGCCCCAGATCAGGCGCACCGGTCTGGGGTTGAGGAAATCCACTGTTTCGGCGGCCCCGATCACCGAAAACCCGCGCGGTTTGTCGAGATCCGAGGCGATCTTGGCGAGGAATTTGTTGTGGCTGAGGCCGATTGAGCCGGTAATGCCCAATTCGTCCTGCATCCGGGTCACCAGCCGCGCCAGCATGACGGCGGGAGGCACGCCATGCAGTTTCCGGGTGCCGGTGAGGTCCAGAAACGCCTCATCCAGGCTGAGCGGTTCGATGGCAGGCGTCAGTTCCTCCATCATCTCGCGGATCTGGCGCGAGACCTGGACATAAACCTCCATCCGGCCGCGAACGACCACCGCCTCGGGGCAGAGCTTCAGCGCCTGAAACATCGGCATCGCGGATTTTACGCCCTTGATGCGGGCAATATAGCAGGCGGTCGAGACAACGCCGCGTTTGCCGCCGCCGATGATTACCGGCTTGTCGCGCAGATCCGGGTTGTCGCGTTTTTCGACGCTGGCATAGAAGGCGTCGCAATCCATATGCGCGATGGAAAGATCGAACAGTTCGGGATGGGCCAGAACCCGTGGCCGCCCGCAGGCGGGGCATCGCGTTTCGGCGGTAAACTGGGTCAGGCAATCACGGCAAAAGGCGGGCATGGGCATTCAGGGGGTTGAGACCGGGGCATATTGGGGCCATTTGTGACCTAGCACATTTCTTTCTCCCATTGCATAGTCACGCGCATGAAAAACGAGGATAGCATAATGGATTTTCAAGCCATCTTGGATGGGCTGCTTGGCGGCAACATCGTGATCTTGCTGCTGGCGGGATTTATCCTGCTCAGTATCTATCTGGGCATTCGGATCGTGCCGCAGAGCCAGAAATTCGTCGTGGAGCGCTTTGGCCGGCTGCGGTCGGTGCTGGGGCCGGGGATCAATTTCATCATCCCGTTCCTGGACCGGGTGGCGCACAAGATCTCGATCCTTGAGCGTCAGTTGCCCAATGCACAACAGGACGCGATCACCAAGGACAACGTGCTGGTGCAGATCGACACCTCTGTTTTCTACCGCATTCTTGAACCCGAAAAGACCGTCTACCGGATCCGAGATGTGGATGCTGCAATTGCCACAGTTGTAGCAGGGATCGTGCGCGCCGAGATCGGTAAAATGGATCTGGATGAGGTGCAGTCAAATCGTGATAATTTGATCCGGGAGATCAAAACCAGCGTCGAACAGGCGGTCGATGACTGGGGCATCGAAGTGACGCGGGCTGAGCTGCTGGATGTGAATCTGGATCAAGCGACCCGAGACGCCATGCTGCAACAATTGAACGCCGAGCGGGCGCGCCGGGCGCAGGTGACCGAGGCCGAAGGTGCCAAACGCTCGGTTGAGTTGAACGCTGACGCCGAGCTGTATGCGGCCGAGAAAATCGCTGATGCGCGGAAAATCGCTGCCGATGCTGAAGCCTATGCAACGCGGGCGGTCGCGGCCGCCATCGCCGAAAACGGGCTTGAAGCAGCGCAGTATCAGATTGCGTTGAAACAGGTCGAAGCGCTTGGCAAAATCGCGCAAGGCAGTGGAACGCAAACCATCGTCGTGCCTGCCGATGCGGCGGATGCCTTCGGCAAGGCCTTTCAGATGCTGAAAGGGCGCGGCTGATGTGGTTCGAATGGTGGGTCTGGGGGGCGGCGGCCATCGTGTTGGCCATTGGCGAGGTTCTGTTGCCGTCCTTCGTGCTACTTGGCTTTGGCATCGGCGCGGGTCTTATCGCGCTGATCCTGCTGTTCGGCGGCCCGCTGGCCGCGTTGATCGCCGGAACTGTGCCGGTGATGCTGCTGACTTTCGCCGTGATGTCATTGATCGCCTGGCTGGCGCTGCGCCGCATTCTGGGCGTGCGTCAGGGTCAGGTGAAAACATTCGACAGCGATATCAACGATAATTGACGCATTAAAACTGTAGACCATTTTTACTAAGATTTGCCTTCATCTTGGCGAAAATACCTCGGGGGTGTGGGGGCTGGCCCCCACGAGCGCTGCCCTCAAGCCCCTGAGATTTCATCTAGTATGTCACGCGCGGCGGCGGCTGGATCTTTGGCCTGCCAAACGGGGCGCGCAACAACGATGTGATCGGCCCCGTCCGCGATTGCCTGCGCAGGCGTGGCCACCCGTTTCTGATCGCCCAGGGCCGCGCCGGCGGGGCGCACGCCGGGGGTGACGATCAGGCGGCCCTCTGCCTCGGGCAGGGCGCGGATGCGGGCGGCTTCCTGTGGCGAGGCGATGATGCCATCGGCTCCTGCTTCAAAGGCCAGCCCGGCGCGTTCAACTACCAGATCAGCGATATCGCCCGGCTTGATCAGGCAGGCATCCAGATCGGTCCGGTCGAGCGAGGTCAGGATGGTGACGCCAAGGATCTTCAGGCTGGACCCCGCGGCCCCTTCCCTGGCGGCGCGGATCACGTGCGGATCGCCATGCACGGTCAGGAAGTCCAGATCGAACTGCGCCAGCCCGCGCACGGCCGCCTCGACCGTGGCGCTGATGTCAAAGAGTTTCATGTCCAGAAAGATGCGTTTGCCGTGCTCCTGCTTCAGCTCATTGGCCAAAGCCAGCCCGCCACCGGTCAGCATGCCCAGCCCGATCTTGTAGAACCCCACGGCATCCCCGATCCGGGTCGCAAGCTCCAGCCCCGCCATGGCATTGGGCACATCGAGGCCCACGATCAACCGGTCATCGCTCATATCCGCTCCCTCTCTATCTGCGCGCCTGTGGTTAAGCGCCAATGCGGCCCAAGTCCATGCGCCAAAAAGGGCGGCCCGGATCTGCGGGAGGGACAAACCGCGAGATCCGGGCCGGGAAACAGGCGGAACGGAGGGGCAGGGGTCCGCCTGGGGGTAATTGGGGTGGCGCGGCCCTTGGGGGTGAGGGGAGAGGGCTCAAACATGAGCCGCGCCTGGGGGGAAACTCTAACTGTGGCGGCGCAGGGCCGCGTGGTTCAGGCCCGCGCTGATTTTCGGGAAAGGGGCATCTTGCGGCCCGTGCCAGGCGCAGGAAATGGCGCGCTGACGGGAGCCGTCATGCAGGATCGCCTCGGCGCGAAAGCAGGCGCTTTTGGCGTCATAGGCGACATGGGTGAGGTCGATACGCATCTTGTCCGGCTCCTTTTGCTTCTGCGGTGTCTTGCATCTTCATATTGATATGTCGTGTGGGCGGGCCAATGGGTTTCAAATTAGTGTGAAAAAAGTTCAGCGGCGTGCATGCGCCCGGAACCCGGCGCAAATCCGGGTGCCCAATCTTGCGCAATTGGGTGCCTCACCCCATCTATATTCCAAGGCTTGCAGATAGCCCCGTGCCGCGAATGCGGGCGGGCAGAGCGGCAGGCGCTTATGAGAAGGAGAGTAGAGACATGAACTTGGAGAAGTTCACCGACCGCGCACGCGGTTTTCTTCAGGCCGCGCAGACCATTGCGCAGCGTGAAGACCACCAGAAACTGGTTCCCGAACATATGCTGAAGGCCCTCCTGGACGATGATCAGGGCATGGCCGCCAATTTGATCAACCGCGCCGGGGGCGATGCACGCCGGGTCTTGGAATCGGTCGATCTGGCGTTGTCGAAATTGCCGAAAGTGACCGGTGATAGCGGACAGCTTTACATGGATGGCCAGACCGCAAAGGTCATGGGCGAGGCTGAAAAGCTGGCCGAAAAGGCCGGCGACAGCTTTGTCGCCGTGGAACGTATCCTGACCGCGTTGGCGATGGTCAAATCCAAGGCACGCGAGGCGCTGGAGGCGGGCAATGTCAATGCGCAGGCGCTGAACGCCGCGATCAATGACATCCGCAAGGGGCGCACCGCCGACAGTGCCAGCGCCGAGGACAGCTATGAAGCGCTGAAGAAATATGCCCGCGACCTGACGGAGGCCGCGCGCGAGGGCAAGATCGACCCGATTATCGGCCGCGACGAGGAAATTCGCCGTGCCATGCAGGTGCTGAGCCGCCGGACCAAGAACAACCCGGTCCTGATCGGTGAGGCGGGCGTCGGCAAGACCGCGATTGCCGAAGGTCTGGCGATGCGGATCGTCGATGGCGACGTGCCGGAAAGCTTGCGCAACAAGACGCTGATGTCGCTGGATATGGGCGCGCTGATTGCCGGTGCGAAATATCGCGGTGAGTTCGAGGAGCGGCTGAAGGCCGTTTTGAACGAGATCGGCGCGGCCGCCGGTGAGATCATCCTTTTCATCGACGAGATGCACACGTTGGTGGGGGCCGGGAAATCGGATGGCGCGATGGATGCGGCCAACCTGATCAAACCGGCTTTGGCGCGCGGGGAACTGCACTGCATCGGGGCCACCACGCTGGATGAATACCGCAAATACGTGGAAAAGGACGCGGCCCTTGCCCGCCGGTTCCAGCCTTTGCTGGTCGAAGAACCGACGGTCGAGGACACGATCTCGATCCTGCGCGGCATCAAGGAGAAATATGAGCTGCACCACGGCGTTCGGATTTCGGATGCCGCTCTGGTGGCTGCCGCGCAGCTGAGCCAGCGCTACATCACCGACCGGTTCCTGCCCGACAAGGCCATCGACCTGATGGATGAGGCTGCCAGCCGGTTGCGGATGGAGGTCGACAGCAAGCCCGAGGAGCTGGACGCGCTGGACCGCGATATCCTGCAAAAGCAGATCGAGGCGGAGGCGTTGAAGAAAGAGGATGACGCGGCCTCGAAAGACCGGCTGGAAAAGCTGGAGAAAGAGCTGTCGGATTTGCAGGAGCGGTCATCCGAGATGACGGCGCAATGGCAGGCCGAACGCGACAAGCTGGAAAGTGCGCGCGGGCTGAAGGAAAAGCTGGACCATGCCCGGGCCGAACTGGATCAGGCCAAGCGGGCCGGGGATCTGGGCCGCGCGGGAGAGTTGTCTTACGGCGTCATTCCTGGGCTTGAGAAACAGCTGGCGGAAGCCGAGGCGCAGGACAATGACATGATGGTCGAAGAGGCCGTGCGCCCCGAACAGATTGCGTCGGTTGTCGAGCGTTGGACCGGTATTCCGATGTCCAAGATGCTGGAAGGTGAACGCGAGAAGCTGTTGCGCATGGAAGAGGAGATCGGCAGGCGGGTGATCGGCCAACGGACCGCCGTGACCGCCGTGTCAAACGCGGTGCGCCGGGCGCGGGCGGGGTTGAACGACGAAAACCGTCCGCTGGGCTCGTTTTTGATGCTGGGGCCCACGGGCGTCGGCAAGACCGAGTTGACCAAGGCGCTGGCGGCCTATCTCTTTGACGACGAACACGCGATGGTGCGCGTCGACATGAGCGAGTTCATGGAGAAACACGCCGTGGCCCGTCTGATCGGTGCGCCGCCGGGCTATGTCGGCTATGACGAAGGCGGCGTGTTGACCGAGGCGGTGCGGCGCAGGCCCTATCAGGTGGTGCTGTTCGACGAGGTCGAAAAGGCGCACCCGGATGTGTTCAACGTGCTGTTGCAGGTGCTTGATGACGGGGTGCTGACCGATGGTCAGGGCCGCACCGTGGACTTCAAGCAGACGCTGATCGTGCTGACTTCGAACCTTGGGGCGCAGGCGCTGAGCCAACTGCCTGACGGGGCCGATGCCAGCGATGCCAAGCGCGACGTGATGGATGCGGTGCGGGCGCATTTCCGACCCGAATTCCTGAACCGTCTGGATGAAACCATCATCTTCGACCGGCTCAGCCGCGGCGATATGGATGGCATTGTCGAGATCCAGCTTGGCCTCTTGCGCAAGCGTCTGGTCGAGCGAAAGATCGACCTCGATCTGGATGCGGGCGCGAAGAAATGGCTGGCCGATGAAGGCTATGACCCGGTGTTTGGGGCGCGGCCCCTGAAGCGGGTGATCCAGCGCGCGTTGCAGAACCAGCTGGCCGAGATGATCCTGGCCGGTGAGGTCAAGGACGGTGCCACGGTGCATGTCAGCGCCGGGGCCGATGGTCTGATCGTGGGTGACCGCATCAGCAGCTCGGACCGCCGCCCGCCCGATGAGGCCGTGGTACACTGAATTGAAAACGGGCAGGTCCGAAATGGCCTGCCCGTTTTTCGTGACCGGGCCGGGATGTGGTAGGATCGGGTTTTTACCAGGAGGCCCGTGCCATGCCCCCCTTTGAGGCCCCCGCCTTTGCTTATGAGTACGACCCGCAGGATCAGATCGCGGCGCTGCGCAGCTGGCGCGATACCGAACCGGGCCGTGCGATCCCTGCGAAACAGGCGGGGCGGCTGTTGCTGGGCAGTTGGAACATCGCCAATCTGGGCGACGCGGCGCAGGCACGCGCCGATCGCGATATTCAGGTTATCGCCGAAATGCTGTCCTGGTTCGATCTGATCGCGGTGCAGGAGGTAAAGGAGGACCTGAGCGATCTGTTCCGCGTGCTGGCGGCGCTTCCCGGCGGCTATGACGCGGTGTTCTCGGATGAGGCGGGAAATAGCGAGCGCATGGTCTTTGTCTTCGACAGCGCCCGCGTCACCCGCCTGCAACTGGCCGGAGAAGTGGCGATACCGCCCGCCTCGCACCGGTATATCAAAATCGACGGGTCGGATCAGAAGTTTCGCGGCTTTGACCGCAACCCCTATACGGTCGCCTTTGACTGCGAGGGGTTTGTGATCACGGTGGCCAACGCGCATCTCTATTTCGGATCGGGCAGCAAGCAATCGGTCAACCGGCGCGCGCTTGAGACCTATGCGCTGGGCCGTTGGGCCGATCTGCGCTGGAAAAGCGGCAATGCCTATTCCGACAATGTGGTGGTGATCGGCGATCTGAACATGCCCAAGGCCGAGATCGGCGATAGGGTGTTTGATGCGCTGACCAAGCGCGGTCTGCGAATTCCGCCGCATCAGTCGCGCATCGGCACAACGATCACCGAAGGAAAGCATTATGACCAACTGGCATTCTTTCCCGGTGACGCGGGCACGGCCTATGTCGCCGACGGCGTGTTCGATTTCGACGGGGCGGTGTTCGGCGATCTGTGGCAGGCGCGTGGGGCGGCCGATTTCGCGACCTTCACGCGCTACCATATATCCGATCACCGCCCGATCTGGGCGCAGTTCCGCACCGGTTAGGCGGCTGCCCCCGGTCAGAAGACGAAATCGGCCGCGTCGAACGAGGTGGCCCCTTCGATTACGAAGGTCTCACCGCTCGATACCGTGAAGGTCACGGAATTTGCGGCCACGCTTAAGGAGGTCAGATCGCCAACCAGAGCGTTGAAATCGCCATAGCCGTAATTGGACATATTCAGCAGATCCTCACCCTGGACGAAATCCAGAACGGTGTCGGTTTCGCCATCCATAGTGAAGATGAACTCATCGGCACCGCCGCCGCCCTGCATCCGGTCCACGCCGCTGCCATCGGTGATCGTGTCATCGCCTGATCCGCCATCGACCAGATCGTTGCCGGACCCGCCATCGAGCTTGTCCTGCCCGGAATTGCCGCGCAGGATGTCGTGACCGGCATCGCCGTTCAGCGTGTCGTTTCCGGCCCCGCCATTCAGGATGTCACGCCCGTCGCCGCCATTGATCAGGTCATCGCCCATCTCGCCATAGAGCCGGTCCTTGCCATCCTCGCCGTTCAGCGTGTCATTGCCGTCGCCGCCAAAGGCCCGGTCATTGCCGGACCCGCCCGAGATCAGATCGTCTCCGGTGCCGCCATAGAGCCGGTCATTGCCGGAATTGCCGCGCAGGATGTCACCGCCAGCACCACCTTCCAGCGTGTCGTTTCCCGCCCCGCCATTGAGGACGTCGCGCCCGTCGCCGCCCTGCAAAAGGTCATTGCCATTGCCGCCCGACAGCCGGTCATCACCATCGTCGCCCTGCAACGTGTCGTTGCCTTCACCGCCTTCCAGCGTGTCGGCACCGGAGCCGCCTGACAAAAGATCGTTGTCGTCGCCGCCATCCAGGCTGTCATCGCCCGATTGGCCGCGCAGGATATCGGCCCCCGCGCCGCCCAGGATCGTGTCATCGCCCGCGCCACCGCGCAAGAGATCGTCACCACCAAAGCCCGAGATCAGGTCATCGCCCGTCCCGCCATCCAGTGTTTCGTCAAGGTTGGAACCGTTGAGTATCAGGCCAGCGGCCAAAAGTGTTTCTTCAAAAGGCATATGTGCACCCCCCATTACGAGATTACTGTTCCGCCCTGTTTTCAGGACGGCACCGCACGATGCCTCAAAAGTCTTTTTATAATGGCAACCAGCGCCCCCAGTGGCACCGGCTGTCTTTAAGTCTATAATATATAATCCCTTTTTAACAAGTCATTACGTTCTCGATGGCGCGGCCATCGCTGCGCCCCTCCGTGTACCCGGTGCCGCCTGTCAGCGTTTGGCACGCGTTTGCAGCCGACATCTCCGATCCATGCAAGGGGTCAGGTCGCCGGGGTAGCGCCGAGACGTGATCGCCCATGTGCCCTTGTCGATTGCATGAGCGCCGCTCTGCGGGCAGATTCAATCATGTGTTTTCAGAGAGGGATTGGGGATGATGAACGTATTTCTTGAGTTTCTGGCGCAGGCGTTTCTGCTGGCTCTGGGCCTGATCGTTCTGGCCATTATGGTGTTGGCCGTTCTGGACCGGCTCCAGACCGGGGACGCGATCCGGCGCAATTATCCGGTGATCGGGCGGTTCCGGCACATCTTTTCCACCTTGGGTGAGTTTTTCCGGCAGTATTTCTTTGCCATGGACCGCGAGGAGCTGCCGTTTAACCGGGCGCAGCGTCACTGGGTCGGCCATGCCGCCGATGGCGGATCGAACACACTGGCCTTCGGGTCAACCCGAAGCCTAACAACCCCCGGCACGCCGATCTTCGTGAACGCGGCCTTTCCGCCGCTCGATGATCAATATGCCGCGACCGAGCCGATGCAGATCGGACCCCATGCGCGCCACCCTTATATGGCCCCCTCGTTCTTCAACATCTCGGGCATGAGTTTTGGCGCGATCTCGAAACCGGCGGTGCAGGCGTTGAGCCGGGGGGCGGGGGCCGCCAATATCTGGATGAATACCGGGGAAGGGGCGCTGTCGCCCTATCATTTGGAGGGCGGTTGCGACATCGTTTTTCAGATCGGCACCGCCAAATACGGCGTGCGCAATGCGGCGGGCGGTCTGGACGATGACAAGCTGCGCCAGATCGCGGCCCATGACAGCGTGCGCATGTTCGAGCTGAAGCTGGCGCAGGGCGCGAAGCCGGGCAAGGGCGGCATTCTGCCCGCCGAAAAGATCACCGCAGAAATTGCCGCGATCCGGGGCATTCATCCGGGCCAGGACAGCCTGTCGCCCAACCGGCACCCCGAGATCGGGGATTTCGGGGCCTTGCTAGACATGATCGAGCATATCCGCGAGGTCACCGGCAAGCCCGTGGGGATCAAGACGGTGGCCGGCAGCGCCGAACCGTTCGAGGCGCTTTTCGCGCTGATCAATGAACGCGGGGCCGCGAGCGCACCCGATTTCATCACGCTGGATGGCGGTGAGGGCGGCACCGGTGCCTCGCCGATGCCCTTGATGGATCTGGTCGGCATGTCGATCCGCGAGGCGTTGCTGATGGTGTCGGATCTGCGCGACCGGGCCGGGTTGAAGGATCGGATCAGATTGGTGGCCTCTGGCAAGCTGGTGAACCCTGGCGATGTTGCATGGGCGCTGGCGGCGGGGGCCGATTTTGTAACATCGGCGCGCGGCTTCATGTTTTCCCTGGGCTGTATCCAGGCGCTGAAATGTAACAAAAACACTTGCCCGACCGGCATCACCACGCATGACGCGCGGTTGCAGAAAGGGCTGGTGGTGGCGAACAAGGAACATCGCGTGGCGCGCTATGCCAAGGGTATTATCAAGGAAGTTGAGACAATTGCCCATTCCGTGGGTGTGACTGAGCCGCGTCTTTTGCGGCGTCGCCACGTGCGTCTGGTGCAGCCCGACGGGTCCTCAATGCCGATGCACGAGGTTTATCCGCGCGGTAACGAAAACCCAACAATGCCGTGAGGAAACGAGCTTTGGCTTTGTCCGGCCCCATCTTTTTGGCAGGTTGCCGAAAATACACAGGAGACACCCGCATGGCCTATCGCTATCGTTCGCCACTGACTTACGCCGATGTAACGCCCAAGCATCTCTACATGAACCGCCGACAGCTGATGGCAGGCAGTTCGGCGATGCTGGGGGCCGGTCTGATCGGGGGGCGGGCCCGGGCGCAGGAAGCGTTGGAGCCCAATTCCTTCGAGGACATCACCAATTACAACAATTTCTATGAGTTCGGCACCGGCAAGAGCGACCCTGCCGAAAATGCCCACACCCTGACCACCGATCCGTGGAGCATCGAAGTGGACGGGCTGGTCGATAACCCCGGCACCTATACGATGGCCGAGCTTCTGGAGGGCATGACCATCGAGGAGCGCATCTATCGGCTGCGCTGTGTCGAGGCCTGGTCGATGGTGGTGCCGTGGAACGGGGTTGAACTGGCCGATTTGCTGACCCGTGTCGGTGTGCAGGACGGCGCGCAATATGTCAGCTTTGAAACCCTGGTGCGGCCCGAGGAAATGCCGGGGCAACGCCGCGCGATATTGGACTGGCCCTACCGTGAGGGATTGCGGCTGGATGAGGCGATGCACCCCCTGACGCTGCTGGCGACCGGGCTTTACGGTGAGCCGCTGCCCAATCAGAACGGCGCGCCGCTGCGGTTGGTGGTGCCGTGGAAATACGGATTCAAGTCGATCAAGTCGATTGTGCGGATTTCGCTGACCAGGGACGAGCCCGAAGCCACCTGGAACATGCAGAACCCGCGCGAATACGGGTTCTATTCCAACGTGAACCCGAGTGTGGATCACCCGCGCTGGAGCCAGGCCACCGAACGCCGTGTTGGCGGTGGCCTGTTTTCCGGGCGTGATCAGACGTTGATGTTCAATGGTTATGAGGACCAAGTGGCCAGCCTGTATGAGGGCATGGACCTGTCTGTATATTATTGAGGGCTGCCCGGCGGGCGTCCTTGCGGGCGCATCCCTGCCGGCAATTTCGGCGTATACTGCTATTATGAAACGGTTCGCTGTCTGCCTGTACCCGGCGGCAACCATTGTTGCGGATGACGAAGATGATCGATCGGATAAACCAGACCCTGCGCAAGCTGCCTGAATGGCCGCTCTATTTCATTGGCTTTATCCCGGCCGTCTGGTTGTTGTGGCTGGGTGTGAATGGCGGTTTGGGCGTGGAACCCATCAAGACGCTGGAGCAGAACCTGGGGCGGATCGCGCTGCAGTTTCTGATTGCCTCGCTGATGGTGACTCCGCTGCGGCGCTATGCGGGGCTCAACCTGCTCAAGTTCCGGCGCGCTCTGGGATTGTTGGGCTTTGGCTATATCTGCCTGCATCTGACGACCTGGCTGGCGCTGGACATGGTTTTCCTGTGGGGGCAGATCGTTGAGGATCTGACCGAGCGCCCCTTTGTCATCATCGGCATGACGGTGTTCGTGCTGCTCTTGCCGCTGGCGTTGACCTCGACCAAGAAATGGATCCGCCGTCTGGGGCCGCGCTGGCAGAAACTGCATCGGCTGGTCTATCTG
>CAXBGQ010000048.1:0-13276 GCA_963975135.1 uncultured Nioella sp.
CGGTGCGCACCGTGGGCGTGATGGGCGACGGGCGCACCTATGATTTCGCCTGCGCCCTGCGCGCGGTCACCTCGGTCGACGGCATGACCGCCGATTACTACCCGTTTTCCCACGATTTCCTGGGCGAGACCGCGACCCGGATCATCAACGAGGTCAAGGGCATCAACCGGGTGACCTATGACATCACCTCGAAACCGCCGGGCACCATCGAATGGGAGTGACCCTGACCGGCCATATCGACGTGGCCCCCGACCGGCTGGATCAGATCCGCGCCGCGTTGGCCGAGCACATCGCGCTGACACGCGCCGAGGCGGGCTGCATCCGTTTTGAGGTGACCGAGAATGCGGATGTTGCGGGCCGGTTCATGGTGTCCGAGGAATTCACCGATGCCGATGCCTTTGCCGCCCATCAGGCCCGCGCCAAGGCCTCCGCCTGGGGCCGCATCAGCGCCGGGCTGACGCGCGATTACGTGGTCACGGGCCTCTGAGCAAGCGCTTGCCAAGCTGCCGGTCCGCTGTCACCACTGGGCCACGTCCCAGATCAAGGCCCGCGCGTTGCCCCTATCCGCCAATCCCCCCGCTCCGATGAACCCGGGCCGTGCCGCGCTCTGGATGATCGGGGCGATCGTGTCCTTCTCGGCGATGGCGGTGGCGGGGCGGGCCTTGGCGTCGAACCTCGACACGTTCGAGATGATGACCTACCGGTCGCTGATCGGCGTGGTCACCGTGGTCACAATCGGCGGGCTGACCGGGCATCTGCGCGAGATCACGACCCGCGATCTGGGCCATCACGCCCTCCGCAACATCGCCCATTTCACCGGCCAGAACCTGTGGTTTTTCTCGCTGACGCTGATCCCGCTGGCGCAGGTTTTCGCGCTGGAATTCACCTCGCCGCTCTGGCTGACGCTGCTGGCCCCGTTCTTTCTGGGTGAAAAGCTGACGGCGTTGAAACTGGCGGCGGTGGCGGCAGGGTTTCTGGGCATCTTGCTGGTGGCGCAACCCGGCGCGGCCCCGCTGTCGCTTGGCACCTTCACCGCCGCCGCATCGGCCGTCGCCTTTGCCTTTACCGGCATCTTCACCAAGCAACTCACGGCCCGCGCTTCGGTCATCTGCATCCTCTTCTACCTCACCACGATGCAGCTGGCCTTTGGCCTGATCACCGCCGGGATCGACGGCGATATTGCGCTGCCGACGCTGGCCAACCTGCCCTGGATCCTTGTGATCGGCTTCGGCGGGCTGACGGCGCATTTCTGTATCACCACGGCGCTGAGCCTGGCTCCGGCCACCATCGTCACGCCGATCGACTTTGGCCGCCTGCCGGTGATCGCGCTGATTGGTGTCTGGCTTTACGATGAGCCGATCAGTCTGGCGGTCCTTGCCGGGGCGGTGATGATCTTTGGCGCGAACTACGTAAACATCGTCATCGGGGCCCGCAGCCACCGCGCCTCATGAATATGATGCAAATCCGTGACATTCGCGCGACGGATTTAACCGCAACACCGCCTGACGGGCAGTTTACGCTAGGGAATATTTGACCCGTTTCGATATTTTTTGTGACATCGGATTAGGGAGTATCGGGCCAACACGGCCCTGAGGAGGGACATCTATGAAATACTTGGTTTGGGCAACGACCGCCCTGATGGCCAGCACGGCAATGACACAGGCCGGTGGCATTGAGCGCAGCCAGCAAAGCGTCGGCATTCTGTTCGAGGAAGGCACCTATGCGGAACTGGGCTTTGCCTGGTCCGACCCTGACGTGACCGGCGACTGGAGCATTGCGCCGGTAAACTCGGGCGATATGGCACCGTCCTATCTGGTTCCGTCTCTGAGCTACCGGATGGACCTGACCGATCAGCTGTCCTTTGCCTTCATCATGGGCGATCATGTCGGGGCCGACGCAAATTACCCGGTGGGTGGCGGATATCCGGTCGCCGGCTCGACCGCCGAACTGACCGGCATGGCCTACACCGCGCTGCTGCGCTATGAGCTTCCGTCTCGGGTATCGATCTATGGTGGTCTGCGCATCAGTCAGATTGAGGCGAACGTGGCACTGCCCTGGTTTGGTGGATATATCGCCGCCGCAGATGGCGGAACCGAGCTTGGCTATGTCGTCGGTGCCGCCTATGAGCGCCCCGATATCGCGCTGCGCGTGGCGTTGACCTATAACTCGGCCATCGATCACACTTGGCAGGCCACCGAAACGTTCACCGGGGTTACCACCCCGGGCACCTTCCAGACCACAATCCCGCAATCGCTGAACCTCGAGTTTCAATCCGGTGTTGCCGAAGACACGCTGGTCTTCGGTTCGATCCGGTGGGTGGACTGGTCCGAGTTCGACATCACGCCCCCTGTCTATACCTTAAACACGGGCGGCGGATCACTGGTCAATTACACCGATGACCGGATCACCTACACGCTTGGCGTCGGGCGGCGGTTCAACGAGAACTGGGCCGGGGCGCTCAGCGTCGTGCACGAACCTTCCGTGGGCGGCCAATCGGGCAATCTGGGTCCGACCGACGGGCGCAACGCCGTTGGCGTTGGTCTGACCTATGAAAACGAGCGCTTCGAGATCTCGGGCGGGGTGCAGTATTCCTGGCTTGGCGATACCTTCACCGTTCCTGCCGCGGGCGTTGGCAATTTCACCGACAACACCGCCCTTTCGGCCGGCATGCGGATCGGTATCCGGTTCTGACCCCCACCACCTGACGTAAAAAGCCCCCGTGCGAGCGTTCGCACAGGGGCTTTTTCTTGGCGCATTTCCGGATAGACCCCGCCGCGCGCCCGCGTTATCCAAAGGTCAGCCTTGACCAAGGGGATACACGCCGCATGGGCCTGATCTACGAGACTGCAAGCGATTGGACGGCGGCCCGCGACAAACGGGTGCTGTTTTTCGGCATGTCGGGTCTGGGCAAGACCCATCTGGCCAATATGCTGCGCAGCGAGGGCAGCTGGTTCCATTACTCGGTCGATTACCGCATCGGCACCGCCTATATGGGCGATCACATCACCGACAACCTGAAACGTCAGGCCATGACCGTGCCGTTCCTGGCCGAGCTTCTGCGCTCGGATTCGATCTATATCGGCTCCAACATCACCTTCAACAATCTCGATCCGTTGTCGAGCTATCTGGGCAAGCCCGGCGATCCCGCCAGGGGCGGCCTGCCCTTTGCCGAGTATATGCGCCGTCAGGATCTGCACCGCCGGGCCGAGATCAACGCGCTGCTGGACACGCCGCAATTCATCACCCGCGCCCGTGAACTCTATGGCTATGACAATTTCGTCTGCGACACCGGCGGCTCGATCTGCGAGGTCGTGGACCCCGCCGACCCGCGCGACGACGTGCTGCGCAGCCTCAGCGCCCATACGTTGATGGTCTGGATCGAGGGCAGCGAAGACCACACCGCCGAATTGATCCGCCGCTTCGACAGATCGCCCAAGCCGATGTATTATCAGCCCGACTTCATGCGCAAGCTTTGGGACGATTACAAGAATGAAACCAAGGCGGTAGGGGCCGATGTTGATCCCGATGCCTTTGTCCGCTACGCCTATGGCCGCGCGCTGCGTCACCGCGCGCCGCTTTATGCGGCCATGGCCAGGAACTGGGGCATCACGGTCGCCGCCGCCGATGTCGCCACGATGCGCGACGCCGCCGATATCGAAGCGCTCATCGCCTCGGCCCTTGCCGCCCCTCGCACCCCTTCCTGATCCGGGACCGCTTTCATGCCCATCAAACTGCCCGCCTCCCTGCCTGCCTATGATGTCCTGTCGCGCGAGGGCATTCAGGTCATGGCCGAGGATGCCGCCGCGCGTCAGGATATCCGCCCGCTCCGGATCGGGCTCTTGAACCTGATGCCGAAAAAGATCCAGACCGAAAACCAGTTTGCCCGCCTGATCGCGGCCACGCCGTTGCAGATCGAGCTGAGCCTCATTCGCATGAGCGAACACCGCACCAAGAACACCGCCGCCGAACATATGGAGGAGTTCTACCGCCCCTTCGACGCGGTTGCGGCGACGGGCGAGAAATTCGACGGGCTGATCATCACCGGTGCGCCCATTGAACATCTGCCGTTCGAGGAGGTGACCTATTGGGAGGAACTGACCCGCGTATTCGACTGGACCCAGACCCATGTGCATTCCACATTCGGCGTCTGCTGGGGCGGCATGGCAATGATCAATTATTTCCACAATGTGCGGAAACATATGCTGGACGCCAAGGCTTTCGGCTGTTTCCGGCACCTCAACCTGACACCGGACAGCCCCTATCTGCGCGGGTTTTCCGACGATTGCGTGATCCCGGTCAGCCGCTGGACCGAAATGCGCGGGGATGAGATCGAGGGCGCGGGCGGCTTGAAAATCCTGCTCGATTCCCCCGATGTCGGTCCGGCGCTGGTCGAGGATCCGGGCCATCGGGCGCTCTATATCTTCAACCATTTCGAATATGACAGCGGCACCCTGAAACAGGAATATGATCGCGATATCGCCGAGGGCACGCCGATCAATGTGCCGATCAATTACTATCCGGGCGATGATCCGGCCAAACAGCCGCAGAACCGGTGGCGCAGCCACGCGCATCTGCTCTATGGCAATTGGATCTCCGAAATATACGGAACAACGCCCTTTGACATGGCACGGATCGGGCAGGAAAAGACGGATCTGCGCGGATAGCGCGGCGCTGTCCGGGCTCTGCCCCGCCGGGGCGGGCATTTCGGCGGCCACGGGCGGCACCGGATTGCGCTAACCGCCCGCGCGGCCCATATTGACGACCAAGAGCAGCCACAATGACATGAGGATCGCCATGGCCGATCTGCCTTTTGACGGAGCGATTTCGGCGTTTTACCGCGACGATGCCTCCGCCCCCCTGCGCGCAGCCATCGAGACCGCGAAAAAGAACAGCGTGCTGGACCCGGCTTTTCCGTATCGCAAACGCATGGATCGCAAGGAATATGAACGCGATCTGGCAGCGCTTCAGGTCGAGCTGGTGAAATCCCAGGCCTGGGTCAAGGCAAGCGGCGCAAGGGTCGCGGTGGTGTTCGAAGGCCGTGATGCGGCGGGAAAGGGCGGCGCGATCAAACGGGTGCGCGAAAACCTCAATCCACGCGTGGCCGGTGTTGTGGCCCTGTCAAAACCCACCGATCGCGAGGCGCGCGAATGGTATTTCCAACGCTATATCCAGCATCTTCCGGCCGGCGGCGAAATTCGCCTCTTTGACCGGTCCTGGTACAATCGCGGCGTGGTGGAGCATGTGTTCGGCTTTAGCACGCCAGTGCAGCGCGAAACCTTTTTCCGGCAATTGCCCGAGTTTGAGGATATGCTGGTCGATGACGGCATCCATCTGGTGAAAATCTGGCTCAATGTCGGGCGCGCCGAACAGCTGCGGCGGTTTCTGGATCGCGAAGGCGACCCGCTCAAGCAATGGAAGCTGAGCTGGATCGATGTCGAGGGGCTGAAGAAATGGAACGCCTACAGCAGTGCCATCGCTGAAACCTTGGCGCGCGGCCATACCGACAAGACCCCCTGGACGGTGATCCGATCCGATGACAAACGCCGGGCGCGTCTGGCGGTGATCCGGCGCATCCTTTCGGGGCTCGATTACGCGGGCAAGGATCATGCGCTGGTCGGGCAACCCGACCCCGCCATCACGGGCGGCCCCGAGATCTGGGCCGACACGGGAACAGATGTCTAAACGCGGTTATCATCACGGCAACCTGCGTCAGGCGCTGGTCGATGCGGCGCTGGTGTTGATCGAGGCCAAGGGCCCGACCGGGTTTACCCTGTCGGAGGCGGCCAAGACCGCAGGCGTAACGCCCGCCGCGGTTTACCGGCATTTCGAAGGCCGCGAGGATCTGATTGCCGAAGGCGCGCGGCAGGGCCACGAGATTTTTGCCGATCTGATGGAATATGCACTGGAAACCGGCGGGCCCACCGCACTGGCGGCGTTCGAGGCCACCGGGCGCGCCTATCTGGCCTTTGCCCGCAAATATCCCGGCCACTATATGGCGATGTTCGAAAGCGGTATCGGGGCGAATGCCAATGCCGGCCTGGCGGCGGCTTCGGCCCGGTCGCGCGCGATCCTCGAAAGTGCCGCCGAGGCCCTGTCGGAACATATCCCATATCTGGGCGATGAGCCATGGCGTGGTGGAGCTTTTCGCCCGTGGCAAGCCCGGCGGAAATGCGCCCTTTCCGCCTGAGGAGCTGCTGGAGGCCGGGATCGGCATTTACCTGCGCGGATTGGGGCTGATTGCGCCCGATCAATGAGGCTCGGCGCCTGCGCCAAACCTCTGGCCGCATCGGGTGTCGGAAGGCCTGCGCCATGGATATTTGAAGCGCAAAGAAGGCCATGGGTCTCCTCTTGGCCTCAAAGACGGGCGCGTTAACCTTAACGACCCAAATATTAAGGTTAACGCGCGCCGCCTTGCACCCGCCCCCGCTTCTTTGCGCTTCAAATATCCAAACCCCGCCCTCGCAGCGCGCGCCGCCGGGTGCTATGACGCCCCCATACCGACCCCAAACCACCCGGAGGCACGCTGCAATGACCTGGAAAACCCTCGATGACATGGATCTGGACGGCAAGATCGTCCTGACGCGGGTCGATATCAACGTGCCGGTCAAGGATGGTGTGGTCACCGATGCCACCAGGATCGAGCGGATCGTGCCCACGATCACCGACATCCTTGCCAAGGGCGGCAAGCCGGTCATGCTGGCCCATTTCGGCCGCCCCAAGGGCCAATATGTCCCCGAGATGAGCTTGCGCGTCACCCTGCCGACGCTTGAGGCGGCGCTTGGCCGCGCGGTCACTTTCATCGAAAAACCGGATCGTACAACGCTGGAGGCCGCGCCGAATGGCAGCGTGATCCTGATCGAAAACACCCGTTTTACCGCGATGGAAGAAGCCAACGACCCGCGCATGGCCGGGTTCCTGGCCTCTCTGGGCGATGTTTTCTGCAACGATGCCTTTTCCGCAGCCCATCGCGCGCATGCCTCGACCGAGGGCGTGGCGCGGTTGCTGCCGTCTTGTGCCGGGCGTCTGATGCAGGCCGAGTTGCAGGCACTTGAGGCCGCGTTGGGCAACTCTGCGCGCCCCGTGGCCGCAGTTGTCGGCGGGGCCAAGGTTTCCTCCAAGCTCGACTTGTTGGGCAACCTGGTGGAAAAGGTCGATCATCTGGTTATCGGCGGCGGCATGGCCAATACGTTTCTCGCCGCGCAGGGCCTGCCCGTCGGCACCTCGCTGGCCGAACATGATCTGGCCGACACCGCGCGCGCGATCCTGGCCAAGGCCGAAACCACCGGCTGCGCGGTGCATCTGCCGCGCGATATCGTGGTCGCCCGCGAATTTGCCGCCCATGCGGCGCATGAGATTCTGCCCGCCGACCAATGCCCCGAGGATGCGATGATCCTCGATGCGGGGCCCGAAACCGTGGCCGCGCTGGCCGCGCTTTTCGCGACCTGCAAAACGCTGATCTGGAACGGCCCGCTTGGCGCGTTCGAGCTTGCGCCCTTCAACGCGGCCACCAACAAGGCAGCCCAGGTCGCGGCAGAGCTGACCCGAGCGGGCGGGCTGATCTCGGTTGCAGGCGGCGGCGACACGGTGGCAGCCCTCAATCAGGCCGGCGTGGCCGATGACTTCACCTATATCTCGACCGCCGGCGGCGCGTTTCTGGAATGGATGGAGGGCAAGACCCTGCCCGGCGTCGCGGCTTTGCAGGGTTGATCCAGCGCCAATCCGCCCTCTGTTAGCGTAACCAGAATTGCAGCCCGCCAAGGGCTGCAATATGACCAAACGGGACTGGCAGGCGCGCCCTGCAGCTGAAAAAACCGGGGGACACCCAGATGCCAAACCCAGACCAGACCGCCAGAATTCGCGCCGGACAGGGCTTTATCGCGGCGCTCGACCAATCGGGCGGATCGTCGCCCAAGGCGCTCAAGCTCTACGGCATCGACGAGGATGCCTATGCCTCGGATGCCGAAATGTTCGACCTGATCCACGCCATGCGCGCGCGCATCGTCAATTCGCCCGCCTTTTCCGGCGACCGCGTGGTCGGCGCGATCCTGTTCGAGATGACGATGGACCGCGACATTGGCGGCAAACCCTCGGCCGCCGCGCTTTGGGAAGATAACGGCGTCGTGCCCTTCCTCAAGGTCGACAAGGGGCTGGAGGAGGCGCGCGACGGCGTCAAGCTGATGAAGCCGATGCCCGATCTCGATGCGCTTTTGACCCGCGCCAAGGCGCTTGGCATCTACGGCACCAAGATGCGGTCGGTCATCGACGCGGCCAATCCCGCGGGTATCGACGCCATTGTCGAGCAGCAATTCAAGGTTGGCGCGCAGATCATTGCCCACGGGCTGGTGCCAATCCTTGAGCCCGAGATCACCATTTCCATCAGTGACAAGGCCGAGGCCGAAGAACTGCTGCGCGACGCCATCCTGACCCGGCTCGATGCCCTGCCCGAGAACCAGATGGTGATGCTGAAACTGACGCTGCCCGAGGTCGATAACCTCTATAAACCGCTGGTCGATCACCCCCGTGTGCTGAAAGTCGTGGCGCTGTCGGGCGGCTACGCCCGCGATGAGGCCAACGCCCGCCTCGCCCGCCAGACCGGCATGATCGCAAGCTTCAGCCGCGCCCTGACCGAGGGGTTGTCGGCAGATCAGAGTGACACGGAATTTGACGCGATGCTGGACGCGGCCATCGCATCGATTGCGGCGGCCTCGATGGCAGGCTGAACAATCCGGCTAGGACAGTGCCGCGCGCAATTGACGCGCGGCAGCCCCCTACCTGTCAGGCCTCTGCGCCCGAGCCGATATAGGTCTGGAAAAAGGCCGGTTCGCCCATCCGCTCCAACAGTGCCAATTGCTGATCCAGCCAGCCCCAATGGCCTTCCTCATCCAGCGCGATGGTCTCGAACAGAACCCGCGTGCCGATATCGTTGGCCTCACCCGCATCGCGCGCGGCCTGCGAATAGAACGCGATGGCCTCGGCCTCATCCGCGCGGTCTGCCGCGAACATTTCGGCCAGCGTTTTCGCGCGCACCGGTTTCTTGGCGGCCACCACATCCGGGTCGCCGCCCAGAAACAGGATCCGGTCGATGAAATTGCCAGCATGGCCAAGCTCTTCGGTCATTTCCTCCCGCATCTTGGCGGCCAGCTTGTCCAGCCCCCAATCGGTCAGCACATGGGCATGCAGCAGATATTGCTGAACGGCGGATAGCTCCATCGCCAGACCCTGTTGCAGGGCGGCGATACTTGTCTGTTTTCCGGGCATAAATCCATCCTTTCCGGTCTTGTGCAGGGCAGCATACGCCGCCCTGCAATGTTACTTTAGAATCAATCTAATTCGCCGCAACGCGATCGCAACCCCCGTGTTGCAAATGCCGCATCACAGCTATCCAAGACGGTCGAGAATGGCGGTGCTAACCATCGCGCCCATGCTGCCCGCGACCTGCCCGCGCGGCCTGCCCAAACGGGTATCGGCATAGGCCCCGGCAATGGCACCGGGGGCCTGACGCAGCAACACCGCCGCGCTCAGCAGCCGGGCCAGGCTTTCGGCAAACCAGCGCGCCTCGGCCTCGGGCGGCAAACCGGGCCAGCGGTCGCGATGCGCCGTCAGCGCCGCGTCATAGGCCTGTGACTGGCCGGTGGCGGCCTGCAATTCAGCCTCCAGCACCTCGCCCGCCAAGGGCGAGCGCGCCAATGTGCGCAGGATATCGAGGCAGATCACATTGCCCGAACCTTCCCAGATCGAATTCAGCGGAGCCTCGCGATAGAGCATCGGCAACCCGCTCTCTGCGACGTAACCGACGCCGCCCAGGATCTCCATCGCCTCATAGACCAGACCGGGGCAAAGCTTGTTGTTGAGAAATTTCGCCAGCGCCACGGCGATGCGGGCAAAGGCGCGGTCGGCCTCAGAGCTGCCGTCAAAGGCGCGCGCCACGCGCAGGCCAAGCGCGGTCGCGCCCTCCCAATCCAGCGCCAGATCAGCCAGAACAGCCTGCATCAGCGGCTGATCAATCAACCGGCGCTGAAACGCGGTGCGGTGGCGCGCCCAGTGATGCGCCTCGGCCAGTGCCGCCCGCATCAGCCCGGCCGGGGCCAGCGCGGTATCGAGCCTCGTGTGATGCACCATCTCGAGGATCGTGGCCACACCGCGCCCCACCTCACCGACCTGCAGCGCAAAGGCGTCGTGATATTCGATCTCAACCGAGGCATTGGCGCGATTGCCCAGTTTGTCCTTGAGCCGCATCAGATGGATGGCGTTGCGGTCGCCCTCCAGCCAGCGCGGCACCAGAAAACAGGTCAGCCCGGCAGGGGCCTGCGCCAGCGTCAGAAACCCGTCCGACATCGGGGCCGAGCAGAACCATTTATGCCCGGTCAACCGCCAGCCGCCATCGCCAGCGCGCGCAGTGGTGCTGTTGCTGCGCAGATCGCTGCCGCCCTGTTTTTCAGTCATCGCCATGCCGATGGTGATGGCGCGTTTCTGCGCCACCGGTGCAATGACCGGGTCATAGTCGGCAACGGTCAGCTTTTCGGCCCAGATCGGCGGCAGAGAGGCTTCGGCCCGGATCGTGGGCAGGGCGGCATAGGACATGGTCATCGGGCAACAGGTGCCGGGCTCGACCTGGCTGTGCAGATAGACCATCGCGGCATGGGTGACGTGCGAACCGCCGCTCCAGGGGCCCGCCCTGATCAAAGAGCCGCAATTCCGGCCCGATCCGCTCCGCCTCACGCGCGGCGGCTTGCGTTTCCTCGGAACCCAATGCCGCGCCATAGGCGGCCAGCGCCGTGCTGTCGGCACCAATCGCATGGTCGCGCAACACGGAATCGTCGGACCACAGATCGCGCGCGCCCTGAACGGGTGGCTGGTTGGTGACCGCGTGGGTCGGCAGGTCGGAACGTGCGTTGCTCATGCCGCATCATACTCTTGATCAAACCGAATCGGGGGATTCCCTTTTGCAATCATATATGCGACTCTGCCGACAGTCGCCCATTCAACGAGGCGGCAGGATGGCAGATGCAGAAAAAACGTTTCATAACCGGCCTGTTGATGCCCATGGGGCTGCTCTTTGTCGGGGCCTATTTCACCTTTGCCGCCGTGCAGGGCGATTACGGGCTGTTTCGCCGCATCCAGATCGATGCCGAACGCGACATCTACCAGGCCGAGCTTGACGCGCTGCTGGAGCAGACGGCGGAAATGACCCTGCTGACCCGGCGGCTGTCGGATGATTATCTGGACCTTGACCTGCTCGACCAGCAAGCCCGCGATCGGCTTGGCTATATGCGCGCCGACGAGGTCGTTCTGCCCTGATCCCCCCTGCCTTTACGGATCGGTTTTTGCGCATTCTGACGCAAGGGCAATTCTTTGCGTGATTTTCCGCCAACGATGCGATAATAGATAGTTCAACGTTAAACTATCATCCAAACCTGCAGGAGGGCATCGCATGGCCGCACGCAAGGCATCCGCGAAAAGTGCCGCAAAACCAAATGTTTCCGCAGAAGAACTGCTGAGCTTTTACCGCGAGATGCTGCTGATCCGCAGATTCGAGGAAAAGGCCGGTCAGCTTTACGGCATGGGTCTGATCGGCGGCTTCTGCCACCTTTACATCGGTCAGGAGGCGGTTGTTGTCGGTCTGGAGGCCGCGGCCAAGGAGGGCGACAAGCGCATCACCTCCTATCGCGATCACGGCCATATGCTGGCCTGTGGCATGGACCCCAAGGGCGTGATGGCCGAGCTGACGGGCCGCGAGGGCGGCTATTCCAAGGGCAAGGGCGGCTCGATGCACATGTTCTCGAAAGAGAAGCATTTCTACGGCGGCCACGGCATTGTCGGTGCGCAGGTGCCGCTTGGCGCGGGCCTGGCGTTTTCCGACAAATACAAGGGCAATGACAACGTCACCTTCACCTATTTCGGCGATGGCGCGGCCAATCAGGGCCAGGTCTACGAGACCTTCAACATGGCGGCCCTTTGGCAATTGCCGGTGATTTTCGTCATTGAAAACAACCAATACGCCATGGGCACGGCGCAGTCGCGATCGACATCTTCCCCCGATATCTACACCCGCGGCGCGGCCTTTGGCATTCCCGGCGAAACCGTCGACGGCATGGATGTTCTGGCCGTCAAGGCCGCCAGCGAGAAGGCCACCGCGCATTGCCGCGCCGGCAAGGGCCCCTACATCCTGGAGGTTAAAACCTACCGCTATCGCGGCCATTCGATGTCGGACCCTGCGAAATACCGGACCCGCGAGGAAGTGCAGGAAATGCGCGAAAAGCGTGATCCCATCGAACAGGTGCGCCAGACGTTGCTGACCGGCAAACATGCCAGCGAAGACGAATTGAAGGCGATCGACAAGCAAATCAAGGGCATCGTCAACGACGCCGCCGAGTTCTCCAAGGAAAGCCCCGAGCCCGCGCTCGCGGAACTTTGGACCGACATTTACGCTGACGCCTGAGGGAGACGACACTTATGGCAACCGAAATTCTCATGCCCGCCCTCTCCCCCACGATGGAGGAAGGCACGCTGGCCAAATGGCTGGTGAAAGAAGGCGATACCGTATACTCGGGCGACATTCTGGCCGAGATCGAAACCGACAAGGCCACGATGGAGTTCGAGGCCGTCGATGAAGGCGTGATGGGCCAGATCCTGATCGCGGAAGGCACCGAAGGCGTGGCCGTGAACACCGCCATCGCGGTGCTGCTGGAGGAAGGCGAAGACGCCTCTGCCGCGCCCGCGCCAAAAGCCGAGGTGGCAGCGCCCGCAGCCGAGGCAGCCCCCGCCGCGGCCCTCGCGCCTGCACAGGCCGCAGCCCCGGTGCCGACGGTCAATGTCGCGCCGGATTATCCCGCTGGCACCGAAATGAAGCCCCAGACAGTGCGCGAAGCGCTGCGTGACGGCATGGCCGAAGAAATGCGCCGTGATGAAAACGTGTTCCTGATGGGCGAGGAAGTGGCCGAATATCAGGGGGCCTACAAGATCAGCCAGGGGCTGCTGGATGAATTCGGGTCCAAGCGCGTCATCGACACGCCGATCACGGAACATGGCTTTGCCGGGATCGGCGTCGGGGCCTCGTTCGGCGGCCTGAAACCGATCGTTGAATTCATGACCTTCAACTTCGCCATGCAGGCGATTGACCAGATCATCAATTCGGCGGCCAAGACGCTCTATATGTCGGGCGGTCAGATGGGCGCGCCGATGGTGTTCCGGGGCCCCAACGGGGCCGCCGCGCGTGTGGGCGCGCAACACAGCCACGACTACGCCGCCTGGGATGCCCAGGTGCCCGGTCTGAAGG
>CAXBGQ010000049.1:0-13148 GCA_963975135.1 uncultured Nioella sp.
GACCGGCTTTATGCCACCGAAGTTGGCCAGGCCGATGAAGGTTGCGATTTCGCTTTCTTACTGCCCGTTGACGGCTTTATTGAATAAATCGACCCTGGGATTGTCAGGAATTCTGTAGGATGCGGCCCTCCAGAAGTTGATTCAGAAGTACCTTTTCGATCGCTGGCCTGTCCCCCGAAAGTTTCCGCACCCTGATGTAGGGTCTGCACAACCTTTGAAGGAGCAGACGAATGCGAAAAGAGCCGTTCTACCGAGGTGCAGATTATTGAAATGTTTAAGGAGCAGGAGGCAGGAATGCCAACGGGGAGGTCTGCCGCAGGCATGGCCGTAGCCTGGCGTCTTGGTAGGTTGATGCCGCCGGGGGGGGGGTACATCATCAAAACCTTTCGACGACTAAGATGAGCCAATACTCTCGTTAAGCAACATCATCCAGCCTGTCTCAAATGCCGTGACGGGTTACACATTGTTTGGCTACCGAACGTTGCTCAAATGTTGATGCGCGTTGGGTGGCTTAAAAGGTGGACTGCGTTTTTGGGGCAGTATTTCCTCACAAATTACGCACGACTTGCAATAACCCATTGATTTGTTGGGGTGTGTTGGTGCCGGTCGAGGGACTCGAACCCCCGACCCCCTGATTACAAATCAGACGCTCTACCAGCTGAGCTAGACCGGCCCGCGGCACTCGATATGAGATTGCCGCGCGCCGCACAAGAGGGCAGCGGCGCATGCGGCGGGAAAATCGCATGTCGCACGGAAATGCCGATCCCGACCGGGTTGCATGGCTGCGCAAAGCCGACCACCATGCCGGGTGAGCCCGGAAAATACCCACCCGCAAGGAGAGCCGACAATGCCGCCGCAGCCGTTTCCGACCCTGCACCGGATGGGTGAGGCCAGCCTGTTGCTTGAGTTTTCCGATCATCTGTCGATGCCGGTCAATGCCGCCGTGTTGGCTTTTCGCGCCGCGGTAGAGGCCGCGAGCTGGCTCGGCGTTGCCGAGACCGCGACCTCGCTGAAATCGGTGTTTTTGCGGTTTGACCCCGATCTGATTGATCACACCACGGTTGAGGATCATGTGCAGGCTCTGTTGGCGTCGCGTGACTGGCTGGCCGAAGGTCTGCCGCATCATCGTAGGCTTTGGCGAATCCCTGCGGTGTTTGGTGGCGATCACGGGCCGCAACTGGACGAGGCGGCGGCGATGGCGGGGCTGTCGGCAGATGCGGCGGTGGCGGCGATTGCCCAAACCCGTCTGCGGGTGCTGACCATCGGCTTTGCGCCGGGGTTGCCGTATCTGGGGCGATTGCCCGAGGCTTTCGATATTCCGCGCAAGACCGAGTTGAACCCGGCCGTGCCCAAAGGCGGGCTGGGGCTGGCGATCCGGCAGATGGTGATGTTTCCTGTTGAAACGCAGACCGGCTGGCGCTGGATCGCGCAGGCGGCGTTTGACGGGTTTCGCCAGCATGGTGCCACGCCTTTTGCGCTGAATGCGGGCGACGAGATCCTGTATCGCCCGGTCAGTGCGATGGAATTCGACGATGTGATCGCGGGGCTGGAGACAGGCCAGGACGCGATGGCCGAGGTGCTGCCATGAATGCGGCTTTGCGGATCATTGAGGCGGGGCCGGGGCTCAGCCTGCAGGATTACGGGCGGCCGGGGTTCTTGGCCAATGGCCTGTCGCGGGGCGGTGCGATGGACCCTTTGGCGCTGGCGGAAGGCGCGGCGCTGATGCTGATGCCTGCGGGCGACGCGCTGGCGATTGAAATGGCGGGCGTGGGCGGCCGGTTTCGCGCCGAGGGCGCGGCGCTGCTGATCGCGCTGAGCGGCGCGCCGATGGTGGCGGAGCTGGATGGCGTGCGGCTGCCCTGGCCGGGTAGTTTTCTGCTGCCCAAGGGGGCCGAGCTGAAGATTGGCGGTGCGTTGGCGGGCAGCTATGGCTATCTCAGCGTGGCGGGGTTGCAGGCCCCGCGCGTTCTGGGCGCGCGTTCGGCGCATCTGGCAGGCGGCATTGGCGCGCGGCTGGCCACGGGCGCGGTTTTGCCCTGCACGCCCGCCCCCAACCCCGGCGGGCTGAAGCTCATGCCCGAGGATCGCTTTGGCGGCGGCACCATCCGCATCCTGCCTTCGGCGCAAACCGATCAGTTCAGCGCCGGGATGCTGGCCCGGTTCGAGGCCACCGAATTTACCAAGGACGCCCGCGCCAGCCGCATGGGCGCGCGCATGGCCCATGATGGCGAGGGTTTTTCGCAGGCCGAACATCTGGCGATCCTGTCCGAGATCATCGTACCCGGCGATATTCAGGTGATCGGCGATGGCGCGCCTTTCGTCCTGTTGCCCGAATGCCAGTCGATGGGCGGCTATCCCCGCATTGCCACCGTGATCTCGGCCGATCTGGCGCGGGTGGCGCAGGCCAGCCCCGGCGCGCCGATCCGGTTTCGCTTTGTCCCGCTTGCCGAGGCGCTTGCCGCGCGCCGCACTGCCGCGCTGCATCGCAAATCCTTGCCCGATGGCGTGGTGTCGCGGGTCCGCAATCCTGCTGACATTCCCGACCTTCTGTCCTATCAATTGGTGGGCGGGGTGATCTCTGCCATCCACGAGCCGGAGGATTGAACCATGGCGGCCAGCGTCGATCTGAATGCGGATATGGGCGAAAGTTTTGGTCCCTGGGTGATGGGGCGCGACGCCGAGATCCTGCAGGTGGTGACCTCGGCCAATGTGGCCTGCGGCTTTCACGGCGGCGACCCGAGCGTGATGGCCGAAACCATCCGCACCGCGGCGGCCAACGGTGTCGGCATCGGCGCGCATCCCGGTTTTCCCGACCTGCAGGGCTTTGGACGGCGGCGGATGCAGATGGCCCTGGGCGATCTGCAAAACGCCATCCGCTATCAGTTCGGGGCGATCCGGGGCATGGCGACGGCGGGCGGGGCCGAGGTGCGCCATTTCAAGCTGCACGGCGCGCTGTCGAATATGTGCGCCGAGGATGAGGCAATGGCGCGCGCCTGCTACGAGGCGGCGCTGTCGGTCGACCCCGAGGTCATCATCTTTGTGCTGGCGGCCACGGCGCAGCAACGCGCGGTGACCGATCTGGGCTGCACCTGGGCCGGTGAGATCTTTGCCGACCGCGCCTATAATGACGATGCGACGCTGGTGGAACGGTCGCTGCCGGGGGCTGTCATTCATGACCCGGCCCATGCCGCGCTGAGGGTTGTGAAAATGGTGCAGGCCGATGCCATCATCGCCGAAAGCGGGGCCCATATCCCGGCCCGGATCGACACGATCTGCTTGCATGGCGACAATGACGCGGCCTTGCAGATTGCGCGCACGGTGCGGGCGGGGCTTGAGACCGCAGGTATTGCTCTGGCCACGGTCGGTACCTGATCTGGCCCAGAAACACTCCAGAAATAACGAAGGCGTCCAATGACCGATCATATCCATTTCGCGCGTCTGGCCGAGGTCGCCCGCCCTCTGCCGCCGCTGCCCACAGCCATTGTCGCACCTGAAAGCGCCGATGCGCTGATGGGGGCGCTTCTGGGCCGCGATCACACGCTGATTGACCCGATCTTTGTCGGCTCCGCCGCCAAGATTGCAGCCGCCGCCACGGAACTGGGCGCGGATATCACCGGCATCGAGATCATCGACATCGCCGATCACGCCTCTGCGGCCGCGCGCGCCGTGGCGCTGGTCCATGAGGGCCGGGCAGGGGCGCTGATGAAGGGGCATCTGCATACCGACGACCTGCTGCGCGCCATCCTGAAACGCGAAGGCGGGCTGCGCACCGATCGCCGGTTGAGCCATGTCTTTGCCATGGATGTGCCGGGCCACGATCGGCTGCTTTTTATCACCGACGGTGCCATCAATATCGCGCCCGATCTGGCCTGCAAGGTGTCCATTGCGCAAAACGCGCTGGATCTGGCTGTGGCCCTCGGCGTGGTGGCGCCAAAGCTTGCCGTCCTGTCGGCGGTCGAGGCCCCGAACCCGGCGATCCCGTCTTCGGTCGAGGCCGCCGAGATAGCGGCCATGGCCGAACGCGGCGAGATCACCGGCGGTTCGGTGCAGGGGCCGCTGGCGATGGATCTGGCGCTCAGCGCCCATGCGGCGGCGGTCAAGGGCGTGGACGGCCCCGTCGCGGGGCAGGCCGATATCGTTCTGGTGCCGGGGCTTGAGGCGGGCAACATCCTCTTTAAGGCGCTGACCTATCTGGCCGGGGCCAAGGCGGCGGGCGTGGTTTTGGGGGCTGCTGTGCCGGTGATCCTGACCAGCCGATCCGATGATGAACATGCCCGGCTTGCCTCTTGTGCGGTGGCGGTGCTGGCTGCGGCGCATTCCGCATGAGCGTGATCCTGACGCTGAATGCCGGGTCATCCTCGATCAAATTCGGGCTTTATGACACGTCGGCGGAGCCGGTCGAGGAACTGACCGGCCAGGTCGATGCGCTTGGATCGGATGCGCAAATGGAGCTGCAGCCAAAGGGCGCGACGCTGACCCGTCGCGGGCTTGGCCCCACCGATCATGCCAGCGGGGTGCAGGCCATTCTAAGTGCCATCGCGCCCTATCGCGCCGGGCGCGCCATTGCCGGCGTTGGCCATCGGATCGTTCATGGTGGCCCCGATCTGTCGACCCCTGTGCGTCTTGACGATGACATGATTGCCAAGCTCAGCGCCCTGATCCCGCTGGCCCCGCTGCATCAGCCGCATAACCTGGCCGCCGTTCAGGCCGCGCGCATGGCTTTTCCCGATGCCGTGCAGGTGGCGGCCTTTGACACGGCGTTTCATCGCGGCCATCCGTGGGTCAATGACACATTCGCCCTGCCGAGGCGATACTATGCGCGCGGTGTCCGGCGTTACGGGTTTCACGGCCTCAGCTATGATTACATCTCGGGCGTGCTGGCGCGCGATTATCCCGATCTTGCGGCGGGTCGGGTGGTGGTGGCACATCTGGGCAACGGAGCCTCGATCTGCGCGATGAAGGCGGGCCGGTCGGTCGGCTCGACCATGGGGTTTTCGGCGCTGGACGGCTTGCCGATGGGCACACGGTCCGGGCAGCTCGACCCCGGCGTGGTGCTTTACCTGATGGATCAGGAGGGGCTCAACGCCGATCAGATCATGCATCTGTTATACAATGAAAGCGGGCTCAAGGGGCTCTCGGGCATCAGCCACGACATGCGCACGCTTCTGGCCGCCCATGCCGTCGAGGCCAAACAGGCGATAGATTATTACGTGTTTCGCCTGGCGCGCGAGATTGGGGCCATGGCGGCGGTTCTGGGCGGTATCGACGCGCTGGTTTTTACTGGCGGCATCGGCGAACATGCCGCGCCCATTCGCGCCCGCGCGCTGGAACGTCTGGCGTTTCTGGGCCTTGCCATCGCGCCCGGGGCCAATGCCGGGAACGCCACGCAGGTCGGCGCGGGCCGCGTTCCGGTCATGGTGATCCCCACCGATGAGGAACGCATTATCGCGCGCGCCACGGTGGCCGAGCTTGGCCTGCGCCGGGCCGATACCTGACCCCGTTTCAGGCCACCGATTTCGGGCGCAGCCGCAGCCAGATCAGCGCCGCCGCCGCCAGCGCCAGAAACGGCAGCATGGCCAGGTTCACCGCCGTCCAGCCCGCCACGACCGAGCCGCCGGAGCAATTCATCAAGCCGCCCGAAGCCAGCGAGGCGACGGTCACGAAACCGAACACCATGGCGTCGTTCATGCCCTGCACCCGGCCACGTTCCTCGGGCGCATGGGCAGCGGATAACAGCGTCGTTGCGCCGATAAAGCCGAAATTCCAGCCGATCCCCAGAAGGATGAGCGCGATATAGAAATGGGCAAGCTCCATTCCCATCAGCGCCACCAGACCGGCAGTGGCCAGGATCAGCAGGCCAAGGGACATGATCCGCTCAACCCCGAAACGGGCGATCAGGTGGCCGGTGAAAAAGGACGGTACGAACATCGCCAGCACATGGGCCGAAACGATATCGGCGGCATTGGCTTGCGTGAAACCGATGCCAACCACGGCCAGCGGCGTCGATGTCATGACAAGGTTCATCAGAGCATAGGACACCATGGCGACAATAATCGCGGTGATGATACGCGGATCGCGCAACAACGTGGCCCGGTCGCGGCCCTTTGGCTGTTCGGCCGATGCCACCTGCGGTTTGGGCAAATCCAGCAGCAAAAACAGCAAGGCACCGATCAGGTTGAGCGCGACAATCGCCATATAGACGCCCAGAAAGGGGATATCCGTCGCCGGCCCCGTCGCCTTGACCAATTGCGGCCCAATGAGCGCCGAGGCCAGCCCGCCCGCCATCACATAGGAAATCGCCTTGGGCCGGAACCTATCAGAGGCAACATCGGCGGCGGCAAAGCGGTAAAACCCCTGCGCCGACATGTAGATGCCGGTAAAATACGAGCCCAGAAGGAAGACCGAAAAAGACCCCACATAAAGCCCGTAGGCCGCGACCGCCGCCCCGGCCGCGCCGCCACCGGCCCCGATCATGAAACCCACCCTGCGGCCATAGCGCTGCATGACGGCCGATATCCACGGCGCGGTGGTCATCGAGCCGAACACGATCAGCGAAATGGGCAGGGTCGCAAGGCACGGGTTCGGGGCCAGCCTCTGGCCCGCCAGCCCGCCGACGACGAACACCATCGGCATCTGGCTGCCCAATATGGCCTGCATCGCCACCAGCACCATGACATTGCGGCGCGCCCGGGTGTCGCTTGCGGGGTTGTTGACAAGGTCAGTCATGCCTCCACCGCTAGCCGCGTTCGGCGCGGATGAAAAGCCCTGATGGGAAATCAGCCCGGGCGGTGATGCCCTTACCCCTTGTGATCCCTGCCGCGATTTCGGGGGCCTTGCCCGGCGCGCGCGATGTCTGAACCCAAAGCGGGCCCGGGATTGGCAAGCTGCCTGTCCTATGACAGCTTGACCGTCATTGAGGTGGAGGCGCACAGTGGTCGGACGCATCATCGAAGACCTGGATTGCGTGGCCGAAGGCGCGGCCTGGCTGGCAAATGCCTGCCCGCGCATGGCCTATGCGCTCGATCAGATCGGGCCGCTTCCCTTGCGTCGTCGCAGCGATGGCTTCGCCCAGATCCTCAGCGCGATCGTCAGCCAACAGGTCTCGGTGGCCGCCGCCGATGCCATCTGGGGGCGGCTCAGAACGGCGGGGCTGACCGGTCCGCGCAAGATCATGTGGGCCAGTGACGAGGATCTGCACGCTTGCGGTCTCAGCCGTCAGAAAATCCGCTATGCCCGCGCATTGGCCGATGCCCGGATCGATTACCGCGCCCTGCGCGATGCACCCAATGATGCGGTTATCGCCACGCTGACCGAAGTGCCCGGTATCGGCAGCTGGACCGCCGAGATCTATGCCATGTTCTCGCTTGGTCGCGCCGATGTGTTCGCGCCCGGTGATCTGGCGCTGCAGGAGGCCGCACGCATCCTTTATGACCTGTCTGAGCGCCCCCGCGAACGCGCCATGCGGGACATGGCGCAGGCCTGGTCGCCCTGGCGATCGGTTGCCGCGCGCACGCTTTGGGCCTACTACCGCGTGGCAAAGCAACGGGAAGGCATCAGATGACGACGACATTGGAATTCGGCCGGCGCGAGGCCGTGTCAGGGCAGGGCGACAGCCTGGTGATCTTGTTGCATGGCTACGGGGCCGATGGCAGCGATCTTCTGGGTCTGGCCGATCCGCTTGGGCCCCATCTGCCGGGCACGGTTTTCGTTGCCCCCGATGCGCCGGAACGCTCCACCGTCAATCCGATGGGCTATCAGTGGTTCCCGATCCCGTGGCTCGATGGCTCGCGTGAGGATCTGGCCGCCGAGGCGATGGCGCGCGCGGCGGTGGAGCTGAACGGGTTTCTCGATGCGATGATCGAGGCCGAAGGCGTGACGCCCGACCGTGTTGTCATACTGGGCTTTTCGCAGGGCACCATGATGGCACTGCAGGTGGCCCCGCGCCGCGCGGCACCCTTTGCCGGCATCGTGGGGTTTTCGGGCCGTCTGATGGAGCCGGAATTGCTGGCCGATGAAATCCGGTCGCGCCCGCCGGTTCTGTTGATCCATGGCGATGCCGATGACGTTGTTCCGCCCGCCTCGCTGCCCGCCGCCGCCGAGGCGCTGCAAGGGGCCGGCATCGATGTCTACGCCCATGTCATGAAGGGCACGGGCCATGGCATCGCGCCCGATGGGCTCTCGGTTGCGCTGGCCTTTATCCGGCAATGCCTGGATCTCGATCAGGAGGTCTAAGGCAAAAGGCCGCGCAACTGGGCCCTTTGCCTTTCTTCTTTGTCAAAAATACTCAAAGTAGCCGGTGCGGGTCGCGCGCGACGTTTCCGTGGGTGCTGCGACAATCCCGTTGCGCTGCCCTGTTCGCCTGCCCCTAAATGTAGGGCTTGTCAGACGAATTTCGCCAGATATAGTCCTGTTATGGCAGGAACGGAGTCTGCGATGCACGCAACGGCCGAGACAAGCTTCAGATCCGAGTTCACCCGCGAGCCGGGCGGGTTGAAACAGCATCCCGCATTGGTGTTGAATGCCGATTACCGACCGCTCAGCTATTATCCCCTGTCGCTCTGGCCCTGGCAGGAGGCGGTCAAGGCGGCCTATCTCGACCGGGTCCAGATCATCGCCGAATATGATGAGGTCGTGCGCTCGCCCAGTATCGAGATCCGCATCCCATCGGTCGTGGTGCTGAAAGATTACGTGCGGCCGCAAAAGCGCGTGGCCTTCACCCGGTTCAACCTGTTTCTGCGCGATCATTTCTCGTGCCAATATTGCGGCACCCGGGGCGATCTGACCTTCGATCATGTGGTGCCGCGCGCATCGGGGGGCATTACCTCGTGGGAAAATGTCGTTGCGGCCTGTTCCAGATGCAATCTGCGCAAAGGCTCGAAATCGCTGCGCCGCTCGGGGCTGAGCCTGCGTAAACCGCCGCGCCGCCCGCAGGCCGGTGAATTGCGCAATGCGGGCCGTCGGTTTCCGCCCGGGCACCTGCATGAAAGCTGGCTCGATTTCCTCTATTGGGATGCCGAACTGGAGGCCTGATATCCGCGCTTCCCACCATGTCGCGATGCCACCGCCTCTGTTGACATCCGCGTGGACGTGGTGGGCGATTCAGGCTAGGTTTGACGCCGGGAACCAGGGGAAATCCAGCCATGCCAGATCCGTTTTTCACGCCCGTTTCGGGCTTTGATCTCCCGCGTTTCGCAGGTGTGCCGTCATTCATGCGCCTGCCGCAGATGACGCTGGATCACCCGCGCATCGCCGAGGTCGATATTGGTCTGGTCGGCGTGCCATGGGATGCCGGCACAACCAATCGGCCAGGCCCGCGCCACGGGCCGCGCCAGATCCGCGATATGTCGACCATGATCCGGGCCCAGAATGACGCAACGGGGATCCGGCCCTTTGAGGCTGCCAATTGCGCCGATCTGGGCGATGTCGGCCCCAACCCGGCCGACCTTGACGACAGCATGGACCGCATCACCCGGTTCTATTCCGCAATGAAAGCGCAGGGCATCCGGCCCCTGACGGCGGGCGGCGATCACCTGACCACGCTGCCGGTGCTGCGGGCCCTGGCATCTGACGGGCCCCTTGGCATGGTCCATTTCGACAGCCACACCGACCTCTTCCACTCCTATTTCGGCGGCAAACTCTATACGCACGGCACCCCCTTCCGGCGCGCCGTCGAAGAGGGTCTGCTCGATCCCAAACGCGTGGTGCAGATCGGCATTCGCGGCACGATGTATGACAGCGAGGATGTCGATTTCGCCAAGAGCGTCGGTATCCGGCTGATCCCGATCCGCGAATATTTTGCGCGCGGCTTTGCCGATGTCATGGCCGAGGCGCGCGAGATCGTGGGCAGCAGCTCCACCTATGTCAGCTATGATATAGACTTTGTCGATCCCGCCTTTGCACCCGGCACCGGCACGCCGGAAGTCGGCGGGCCCAACAGTTTCGAGGCGCTGGAGGTTGTGCGCGCGCTGCAAGGCCTGAATATCGTCGGGGCCGATATGGTCGAGGTGTCGCCGCCTTTCGACCAGTCGGGCGGCACCGCCTATCTGGGGGCCTCGATCCTCTTTGAACTGCTTTGCGTGATGGTCTGAGCCGATGCCCATCCCGCCCCGCTTAACCTCCCCTAACATTCCCACCATTAACCTTAACGCCGGCCTTGCCTTCTTTGCGCCGGAAAATATCCCGGGGGGCGTCGCCCAGGGGCGACGGGGGGCAGCGCCCCCATCTGCGACAGCCTGGGCTATTGCGCCGCAACGAAGATTTGTGGTAGCGCTAACATAACCTGACTGAACGCCCGAATAAGGACATCTCCGCATGGTTTCTCGCGTCATACCGGTAGAAGATTTCGATCTGGTGATCTTTGGCGGCACCGGCGATCTGGCCCGCCGCAAGATTTTGCCGGGTCTTTATCGCCGTTATCTGTCCGAACAGATGCCAACGGGGGCCCGCATCATCGGCGCGGCCCGCACCGATCAGGACAGCGATGCCTGGCGCGCGACGGTGCGCGACGCGATCATGGAATTTGTCTCGGACGCCAAGAAAGACCCCGCCACGATCGAGGCGTTTCTGCAAACGCTGTCTTATGTGCCGATTGACGCAAAGGGCACGGGCGGTTGGCAGGAGCTGGCCGATCTCATGCGCCCCGAAGCCACGCAAGCGTTTTATTTCTCGGTGGCCCCAAGCCTCTTCGGGGATCTGGCCGAGCGGCTCAAATCCAACGCCATCGCGCGCCGCGACGCCCGCATCGTGGTCGAAAAACCCTTTGGCCGGGATCTTGAGACCGCGCGCGCGTTGAATGCCACGCTGGCCACCCATTTCGATGAAACGCAGATCTATCGGATCGACCATTATCTGGGAAAAGAGACGGTTCAGAACCTGATGGCGGTGCGCTTTGCCAACGTGCTTTTTGAGCCGCTGTGGAATGCGCAATATGTCGATCACGTGCAGATCACGGTGGCCGAGACCGTCGGTGTGGGCGGGCGCGGGGCCTATTATGATACCTCCGGCGCGATGCGCGATATGGTGCAAAACCACCTGATGCAGCTTTTGTGTCTGACCGCGATGGAGCCGCCCTCGCTATTTGAACCAAATTCCGTCAGGGATGAAAAATTGAAAGTTATCAGGGCACTCGACCCCGTTCTTAAACAGGATGTCGTGCGTGGGCAGTATCGGGCCGGAACTGACCCGTCCTATCGCGAGGATGCCGAAAACCCCCACAGCCTGACGGAAAGCTTTGTCGCCCTCAAGGTGCATGTCTCGAACTGGCGCTGGTCGGGCACGCCGTTTTACCTGCGCACCGGCAAGCGGATGAAATCGCGCATGTCCGAGATCGTGGTCCATTTCAAGGAACCGCCGCATAACATCTTTTCCGAGGCCGCCCATCCGCGCTGCAACATCCTGACCATCCGGTTGCAACCCGATGAGGGGATCGACCTGCGCATGACGATCAAGGAACCGGGGCCGGGCGGCATGCGCCTGATCGAGGTGCCGATGGACATGACCTTTGCCCGCGCGCTTGGGCCCGAGGGATCGGATGTGCCCGATGCCTATGAGCGCCTGATCATGGATGTGATCCGCGGCAATCAGACGCTTTTCATGCGCGGCGATGAGGTGGAAGCGGCCTGGGCCTGGACCGATCCGATCATTGCGTCCTGGGCCAAGTCGGAGGATACTCCGCTGCAATATGAACCGGGCTCGGCCGGGCCCGAGGATGCCCTGATGCTCTTGCGTCGCGACGGGCGCAGATGGCGGGAGATTTCGGCATGATGGAGCTGATCGAATATCCGGACGCGGATATGATGATGCTGGATGTGGCTGACACGCTGGCCGGCGAGTTGAGCGACCATTTGATGCGTGAGGATCGGGTGAGCTTTTGTGTGCCCGGCGGCACCACGCCGGGGCCGATTTTCGATGTCCTGAGCGCGCAGGCGCTGGATTGGGATCGGGTGTCGGTGTTTCTGAGCGATGAACGCTGGCTGCCCGAGGATCACCCGCGGTCGAACACCCGGCTGGTGCGCGAACGTCTGCTGACCGACAAGGCCGCCGCCGCGAATTTGGTGTCGCTTTATGCCGAGGCCGAGACGCCCGAAGAGGTGATCGAAAGCCTCAGCGCCGGGTTGAAGCCGCATCTGCCGATCACGCTGCTGTTGCTTGGCATGGGCCCCGATATGCACACCGCGTCGCTGTTTCCGGGGGCTGACCGGCTGCATGATGCGTTGAACGATCCGCGCAAGGTTTTGATGCCGATGCGCGCGCCGGGCGCGGATGAGACGCGCGTGACGCTGACCGCGCCGGTGCTGTCCGCGGCGCTGTCGACCCATATCGTGATCACCGGCGACGCCAAGCGCACCGCCCTGGAACGGGCGCAGCATCTGGAGCCGAAAGAGGCCCCCGTGCGCGCCGTTTTGCCCGGTGCCACCGTGCATTGGGCCCCCTGATCGACAAAGGAAATGCGCCATGTCCCTGTGGGATGATCTGAAAGCACATCAGGCCGCGAAATCGGGCCGGGTGATGGCGGATATGTTCGAGGATGTCGACAGATTCGCCCGGTTCTCGGCCGAACTCGACGGGATGCTGTTCGATTATTCCAAGACGCAGATCGACATCGGCGCGATGTCGCTTTTGCTGGAGCTGGCGCGCAACGCAGATGTGGAGGCACGCCGCGAGGCGATGTTTTCTGGAGCTGAGATTAACGAGACCGAAGGCCGCGCGGTTCTGCATACCGCTCTGCGCGCGCCCAAGGGTCCGGTGATGGCTGCGGGCAGCGATGTGATGCCCGGCGTTCTGGAAACCCGCGCCCGGATGGCCGCATTTGCCGATGCGGTCCGGTCGGGCCGGATTGCCGGGCAGGGTGGGCGCTTTACGGATGTGATCAATATCGGCATTGGCGGCTCGGATCTGGGCCCCGCGATGGCAACGCTGGCGCTGGCCCCCTATCATGACGGGCCGCGGGTGCATTATGTCTCGAATGTCGATGGCGCGCATATCCACGACACCTTGCGCGGCCTCGATCCGACCCGCACGCTGGTCATTGTCGCCTCCAAGACCTTCACCACGATCGAGACCATGACCAATGCGCAGACCGCGCGCGACTGGATGGCGGCGACCGTCACCGATCCCGGTGCGCAGTTTGCGGCCCTTTCGACGGCGGG
>CAXBGQ010000050.1:0-13140 GCA_963975135.1 uncultured Nioella sp.
CCCGCAAGGTCGGACCGACCTCCGGGTCAGCCGCGTTCATGATCAGCAGGCGAAGCGGATCGGGCGGGGCCACGCCCGAGGCTGGAACCGGGGCCGAAATGGCGCGCGCGATCACCTCGACCGGGTCGCTGCCCGTGTCGTCAAACAGCCCCTCAAGGTCGAAAGCGCCCTCGAGTGTCGCCTCAAAGAGCCCCTGCTTGCCGCCAAAATAGCGTGAAATCAGCGCCACATCGACGCCCGCCGCCCGCGCCACCTCGCGCAGGCCGACATTGGCAAAGCCGCGCCGCCACATCGCCTCGCGCGCGGCCGCCAACAGCTTTTCCCGCGTTGTATCCGCATTTCCCATGCCCCCGATCTAAGCCCGGAGAATTTATTTGTCAACGCGTGTTGACAGTTGCGAACCGGCCCCCTAAATGCCATGTCAACGATTGTTGACAAATGGAGTCCCCGATGTCCGATACCGCCCTGATCACCGGCGCATCCTCCGGCCTTGGCCGCGAGTTTGCCCGCATCCACGCCGCCCGTGGCGGCGACGTGATCATCACCGCGCGCCGCGAAGCCGAATTGCTGGCCCTCAAGGCCGAGCTTGAGGCAGCCCATGCCGTCACCGTGCACGCAATCGCGCTCGATCTGGGCGCGCCGGGCGGGGCCGATGCGCTCTGGGATCAGGTCGAGGCGCTCGGCAAGCCGGTCGATATCCTGATCAACAATGCAGGCTTCGGCGGTCAGGGCCGGTTCATCGACCGCGATCTGGCGCAGGATCTTGCGATGATCGACCTCAACGTCAAGGCGCTGGTCACGCTCAGCCACCATGCCGCCCGCGCCATGGCCGCCCGTGGTCGCGGCATGATGCTACAGGTCAGTTCAACCGCCGCCTATCTGCCGGGCCCGCTGCAAGCCACCTATTACGCGACAAAGGCCTTTGTCAGCTCGTTTTCGATGGCGCTGGATCAGGAATTGCGCGACGCGGGCGTGACATCGACCGCGCTGGAACCCGGCCTTGTCGATACTGGTTTCGTCGCAGCCGCAGATCTGGGCGACACGCCATTGGCAGGCCCCGCGACCCATGCCGCACAGCCCGCCGATGTGGCGCGCATCGGCTATGACGCGATGCTCAAGGGCAAGCTGCGGGTGATCAACGAGACCAAACGCCGCCTGCAACTGCAATGGCTGATCCCCTTCGCGCCCTATCGCACGGCTCTGAAAATGGTCGAGGCGATACAGACCAAAGGCACCTGAGCGCCTTGCCTGCTCAATCCAGCTCGGTCCAGGGCCAGGGTTTCACCTGGCTCGCCGCCGTCTGATACCGCGCCGCCTTGGCGATCCAGATGCCCAGATCGGTGCCAAATTCGGCCAGCCTCGGGTTCGGGGCCTTGTTGACCAACAGGATGATGAACTGGATCACCGTCGCCACGCCCAGAACCGTCTGCGCAACCGAGATCATCAGCGCGATGATCAGCATGTAAAGCAGCCGCATCCAGATGCTGTCCGGCTCGGTCTCGAACTGTTCGCCATGAATACGGCCCGACACCCTGTCCTCTTCCGGTTCAGTCATTTGATTCCTCATCGCTCTGACGCGGGCAGCCTACCACATCCCGGCGCGGGGGAAAGGACAGGCGTTTGCGCTCGTCCGCGGAAGGGCATCGACCACGATGCACCTGAACGAAACACCAATTGGGGTTTCCGCTTTGCCACGAAACTCATACCCTGCGCGCGGGACAGTGACGGGGTGTTGGGTTGGATTTTCTGTGGGACTCATTTCAATGGGCGTTCGGGCCGCAATGGCGTTGGAGCGTCCCAATTGCCCTGTGGCTCTTTCTGTTTTTCGTCTCGCCGTGGGGCCGGTCGCTGGCTGGCAACGACGCTGACCGCAAACGCTGGATCGGCTTTCTGACACAGGATCGGGGCAAACGGCGCTACCAACGCGTCATGACCCGCCTGCTCGACACGGTCGACACGCGCCTTTCCGGGCCAGAGATCGAAGCCGAAAAAAGCGACCGTGCAAAGGCGTGGAGCCTCGGCCTGCTTGACCTGATGATGCTTCTGGCCGTGGCCTACCCGATCCTCAGCTTTGTGGCGCAATGGATCGCAGGCAGTCCGTTACGGTTTGGCGGCGTGGAACTGGTGCCGATGGGCAGCCAAAATGCACGGCTTTTTATGGGGATTTGGCTGGTGAGTTTGGCTGGCATTTACACTTTCTCGATTATGCCAAAACCACGGAGGCGGCTTCCATCGTTTATCTGCGCCACCGTGGTTTTGTTTGGTGGTTTTTTCATTGCGCTTCAGTTGGATGTTCCACCTGAGGTCGCAGCCGCAGGCGCATTCGCAGGCGCAGGCGTATTCGCAGCCGCATTCGCAGCCGCAGGCGCATTCGCAGCCGCAGGCGCATTCGCAGCCGCAGTCGCAGGCGCAGTCGCAGGCGCAGTCGCAGGCGTATTCGCAATCGCCAGTTTTTTTCTGCTGGACCGCATTGTATCCCGGATCCCTACCCCAATGCCCCGGCTTGTCTGGCTTGGTCTTTTATTGATCACGTATTCAGCCATCGTGCTCTGGTTCTGGCTGCCAGAGGCGAGCAATCTTGCGGCCTATCTGATGATATTCCTCGGCCTTTTCCCGATCCTCAATGCCATCGCCGATTTCGCCTCTGTCGGCCTTACCCGCATTCTCCTGCGCCGCGGCCTCGACGGTCTCACCTGGCGAGAGGCCATCGTCGACGCCATCGGCGGCATCGTGATCTTCGCTGCGCTTGGCATGGCCGCGATCACCTGGATCCACCTCGTCCGCCCACCCGATGGCCAGCAACTGCTGAAGCTCACGGGCCTTTTCCTCGATCTCGAAAACAACCCACAGGATATGTGGTGGCTCGCCTTCATGCTCGGCTCCACGCTTCTGCCCACCGCGCTCCACGCCGGTATCGGGGTATTCACTTTGTTGTTAAGCTATCCTGAAGCGCTGCGCACTTGGGTGGTCACGCAACTCAATGAGGGCGGCAAAGGCAGCCATCAGGCCGCGTGGCTCGGCGGTGGTGCGCTTACCGCCATGCTGTTGGCCTCGATCTGGATTCCGTTTCTGCTTGCCCACACGGCCCTGACCGCCAATCATGGCTGGCTGATCGGCAAGGTCGTCCGCTTTTTTGAATGGTACGCCCAAGCCATCGGCGCGATCTGACCCACAGGCCCGCATCCCCGGCCCCATCCCCCTTTCCCGTCCGCCCGCTCTGCCCTATACGCGCCCCATGAGCCAGAACCCCCCCGATCTCCGCCCCGACCTCGCGCCCAAAGCCCGGCTGACCGACACCCCCCGCCCCGGCCAGCCCACCATCGGCATGGTCTCATTGGGCTGCCCCAAGGCTTTGGTCGACAGCGAGCGCATCCTCACCCGCCTGCGCGCCGAAGGTTACGCGATCAGCCCCGATTACACCGGGGCCGAGGCCGTGATCGTCAACACCTGCGGCTTTCTCGACTCTGCCAAGATGGAAAGCCTCGAGGCCATCGGCGAGGCTTTGCGCGAGAACGGCAAGGTCATCGTTACCGGTTGCATGGGGGCCGAGCCCGAGGCCATCACCGGCACCCATCCCACCGTTCTGGCGGTCACCGGCCCGCAGCAATATGAGCGCGTGCTCGATGCCGTGCATGCCGCCGTGCCGCCCGACCCCGACCCGTATATCGACCTGCTGCCCGCCACCGGCGTGTCGCTGACACCGCGCCATTACAGTTATCTCAAGATCTCCGAGGGCTGTAACCACAAATGCAAGTTCTGCATCATCCCCGATATGCGCGGGCGTCTGGTGTCGCGCCCCGCCGCCGCCGTGCTGCGCGAGGCTGAGAAGCTGGTCGCGGCCGGGGTCAAGGAACTGTTGGTGATCAGCCAGGATACTTCCGCCTATGGCACCGATTGGACCGCGCGCGATCACAAGACGCCGATCCTGCCGCTGGCCCGTGATCTGGGTTCGCTCGGGGCCTGGGTGCGGCTGCATTACGTCTACCCCTACCCGTTTGTGCGCGACCTTGTTCCGCTGATGGCCGATCCGGCAAATGGGGTGCTGCCCTATCTCGACATCCCGTTCCAGCACGCCCACCCGGATGTGTTGAAACGCATGGCGCGGCCCGCCGCCGCCGCGCGCACGCTGGACGAAATTGCCGCCTGGCGCGCGGAATGCCCGGATATCACCCTGCGTTCGACTTTCATCGTCGGCTATCCCGGCGAAACCGAGGCCGAATTCCAGACCCTGCTTGATTGGCTGGACGAGGCGCAACTGGACCGCGTCGGCTGCTTCCAATACGAAAATGTCGAGGGCGCGCGGTCAAACGCCCTGCCGGGTCATGTGGCCGATGAGGTCAAGGCCGAACGCTACCACCGCTTCATGGAGAAATCACAGGCGATATCGGAGGCCAAGCTGGCGGCCAAGGTTGGCACGCGGCTGCAGGTCATCGTCGATGAGGTCGACGCCGAGGGGGCGACCTGCCGCACGATGGCGGATGCCCCCGAGATTGACGGGAACTTGTTTATCGATGAAGGGTTTGAGGGGCTGGCGGCTGGTGATATCGTGACGGTTGAGGTGGATGAGGCGAGTGAGTATGATTTGTGGGGGGTGAGGCCCGAATAAGAAACGCTCCTGCGGAGCGTTTCCGGGTCGAACGGGCGGAGCCCTGTGCCGAAATAGAAATCTTCCAATGGAAGGTTTTCGGCAAACGCTGGCGGAGCCCCGGGCGTTGAAACAAAGTCGTAGGGTGGTTTTTCAACCAACTGTCCTCCCTGATCAATGTTCAAACGGTGGGTTGTAGGCCTTTCGAAATCGGGAGATACTATTAGGGTCAGAACCCACCACCTTTCCCAACCCCCGCTCCATCGCCAGACCGCGGGGTGGCGACCAACCTCCCCCGTATTGCGCTTTATCCCAGCCAAGCGCCTCCCCCCTCACAACGCAAGCACAGCCCCTCAAATCGCCAGCCCTTGCGGGCGGTCTGGCGATGCCGCGGCGGCCCAGGGGCCTTGATTCCGCGCCGGGGAACGGGCCCTTTATCGCTCAGCAAAGCAAGGAACTCCCATACCCTGGATCGACACCATCCCCTATGCCAAATCCACCGGCAAGCTGCGCACCCTCCACGACCGCGTCAAAGGCCCCGGCGACAATGTCGACAACATCATGATCACCCATTCCCCGCGCCCCTTCCGCGATGGAGGGGGCCTGCGTTCAGGCGTTACGGCATGCAGGCTGGAGCGATGGCGATATCATCGGCCAGTCACCGGACAATTCCGACGAGGGAACCCATAGCTGAACCGCGTGCCGTCGGTGCGGCAAACGAACACCGGTCCCTGTCATCCGTGGCCGCCGGCGCAATCCAACCCAGCAAAAAATGACACATGCGTCATTTAAAAGTGACGGAAGCGTCACTTTTTTAGATGTGCGGACAATACATCGCCCCGTTCAGGTCTTGCCAAGCGCGACCAGAGCCTCGCCGTTTCGGCAATATTCGGGGGCTTCATCGGCGCTGTCATGGGTGGCCAGCCATTTCCGGCATTCCTCGGGCGATGAACAATTTGTGCAGCTCAACACCATTGCATCGCGCGCGCCTGGGGCCAGTTCGCCTCGCAATTCCGCCTCATCCAGATCGGCACCCAGGCGATCTGCCATCTGATCCATCAACTGGCTGTGTTTTTCTATTTGTACTTTGCTCGGCATCGCAATGCCCCTCCCTTTGGGCCGCATGGGTCTGTGGCTGACCTTCCGAGGATGTCCTCCGCCGGCATCACTTGCCTTGACGCAGATCAATGACCACCCGGCAAACAGAACAACAGACTGATCACAAACGGAAAACCTGACAGGCTCTGTGGTCCATCAGGGGCTAGGCAAGCCCGCCGCAGGGATCTAAGCTGCCCTCATGTTTACCATTGAACACGAATTTGATGCCACGGTTGTAACCCTTGTCGATGAAGGCCCCGCGCCCTTGCAGGAGGATCTGACGATCTCGGCCTTCGCGGAATGCGTGACGCTGGAACAGCTTGATCCGCGCAGCGACAGAGTGCAGAAGATCACCCTGTCGCAAAGCCAGTTGCGCGATCTGGCGGCCGCCCTCGATCTGCCCGAAGGCGTCTATCGCCTGCGCCCCGCCACCGATTGACCGACCGCTCTGCAAGGACCGCCCGCTCATGCCCCTTCCCAATCTGCTGATTGCCGGTGCCCAGAAATCGGCGACCACCTGGCTGCATCAGGCGCTCAGGAAATCGTCGCGGTTTCAGGCCTCGAAACCCAAGGAACTCAACTTTTTCCTAGACCCCGACTATGCCAGCAAAATCAATAACTACGCCGCGCATTTTCCAACCATAGACGGCGTGAAATATGCCTATGAATCCTCGCCCGAATATTTCCAGCTTGCGGGCGAAAACGGCGATATCGCAGCGCGCATTGCCACGACAATCCCCAAGGCCGAAATCGTGGTCATCCTGCGCAATCCGGTCGATCGCTACCTCAGCGCCTATACCCATCACATGATGAAATCGCGCTATGCTTACACGCCGGTGATCGACGTGGCGGATCCCTCCCGCAATATGCTGGATTTTGGCCGCTATGGTGCGATCCTGCAGCACTGGAGACAGGTCCTGCCGCAAGTGCACGTCTATTTCTTTGACGATTTTCTGACGGACAAGTCTGCGTTTTTCGGCGCGGTCCTGCGGGATCTGGGCGTTGAAAACGACGTGTCCGACGACGATCTGGATTTTGCCGTCAACGCCAAAGCGCGCAAGTTCAAACACAATAACTGGCCCGAGATGCCCCGGCTGAGCAACCGTTTACGGGCTGAGCTGCACAGCTTTTACCACGACGATATCGTGGCTCTGGAACAGATCACGGGGCGCGATCTGAGCGCCTGGAAAACCGGCTAAGCCCTTCAGGACGCGCAGGAAATGCAGCGCATCGCGGTGGCGTCAGAATCGAGCCGCCCAAACCCGATGAACCCGCCGCAATCGCCGCACCAGCCAAATTCGTCCTCGCCCATGCGCGCCAATGCCGCGTCAATGGCGCGAATCCGGCCATGGCGGCGTGCCTCGACGGCAGCAGCCATCGCCTGACCCTGCATCGCATCCATGCGCGACAGTCGCCCCACCATGGTTTGATCCAGCGTCACCGGCTTGCGCGCCTCGCCGGTCTGCGCTGAAGCCTCCCTCAGCGCCGCGCGCTCCGCCTCAAGGGCGGCGCGATAGCGGTCGGACAATTCCTGATCGGTGGGGTCGGACATGGGGGCCAGCGGAGCAGAGATGGCCTCGCTTCGTCAAGCATTCAGAGGATTTTCAGCCATTTATCGCGTCCCTGCCCGCCCTTGATGATCGCAAGCCGCGACTTTGGAACCCCAAGCGCCTTTGACATCAGCTTGATCACCGCCGCGTTTGCCTTGCCGTCGGCGGGCACGGCGGTCACACTCACCCGGATGGGGCCGCCCGGCTGCGCCGCGACCGTGTTTCGGGCCGCTTTCGGCGTGACACGCAGGGCCAGAACCGCGCCTTCATGCGCCAATTGGCACAGATCCTCTATCATATTCTTTTCCTTGCGCTGCCCCGGCCCCGCCGCCACTCTGCCGAAAATCATGGCGGAGGGCTGGGCAATGCGCACGGGATTTTTCTGGAATGAACGCTGTTTCTGGCATTCGGGCGGCAATTACGCCGCCACGATGCCGGTCGGCGGGCTGGTGCAGCCGATGGCGAACGGCCTGCCGGAAAACCCCGAGACCAAGCGGCGGCTCAGAAACCTGTTGGATGTATCGGGGCTGATCGAGGATCTGATCCCGCTCAGCGCCCCGCCCGCCACCTCAGAGGATCTGTTGCGCGTGCATCCGCAAAGCTATCTCGATGCGTTTCGGAAGATGTCGGAGGATGGCGGCGGCGAATTGGGTTTGCGCACGCCCTTTGGTCCCGACGGCTATGACATCGCCTGCTTGTCGGCGGGTCTGGCCAAGGGTGCGCTTTTCGCGGTTCTGCGCGGCGAATTGCACAATGCCTATGCCCTGTCGCGCCCGCCGGGCCATCATTGCCTCCCGGATTTTCCCAATGGGTTCTGCCTGTTGGCCAATATCGCCATCGCCGTTGAGGCGGCGTTTGCCGATGGGCTGGCGACCCGTGTCGCGGTGATCGACTGGGACGTGCATCACGGCAACGGCACCGAAGCCATCTATTACGACCGCGACGATGTGCTGACGATCTCGATCCATCAGGAACGCAATTACCCGCTCGATACCGGCGATTTCGAGGATCGCGGATCGGAAGCGGGCGACGGATATAACCTCAACATTCCACTGCCGCCGGGGGCCGGGCACGCCACCTATCTGGAGGCGATGGAGCGGCTGGTAATCCCCGCCCTGACCGATTTCCGGCCCGATGTGATCATCGTCGCCTGCGGCTATGACGCGGCGGCGATTGATCCGTTGAGCCGGATGTTGGCGACGGCGGAAACCTTTCGCGCTCTGACCGAGATGACGATGGAGGCGGCCGCAGATCTCTGCGACGGGCGGTTGGTCATGGTCCATGAGGGCGGATATTCCGAAGCCTATGTGCCGTTTTGCGGCCATGCCGTGTTGCAGGAGCTTTCGGGCAGCGCCATCGCGGCGCCCGACCCGCTGGCCGAAACCCTGGCCGCGCGGCAGCCGGGGGCACGGTTTGAACGCTATTGTTCCGTGTTGATCGCGGAAATGGAGGCGGCGCTCTGAGCCTTTTGCTGCTGCGCAGCATGGCGCATTGACAGTCCTGAAACCGCGCGGCACTTTGCCGGCGAACTGAAAAGGGGGAGGTATCCCATGAAGAAGGTATATGGTTCGGCTGCCGAGGCGCTGGAGGGCACTCTGAGCGACGGCATGCTGATCGCGGCGGGCGGCTTTGGTCTGTGCGGTATTCCCGAGTTGCTGATCGACGGCATCGTGGCCTCGGGCGTCAAGGATCTGACGGTGGCCTCGAACAATGCAGGCGTGGACGGGTTCGGCTTGGGCAAGCTTTTGGACACCCGCCAGATCAAGAAGATGATGTCGTCTTATGTCGGCGAAAACGCTGAATTCATGCGGCAATATCTCAGCGGCGAGCTGGAACTTGAGTTCAACCCGCAAGGCACGCTGGCCGAACGGATGCGCGCCGGGGGCTGCGGTATTCCCGGCTTCTACACCAAAACGGGCGTTGGCACGGTGATTGCCGAGGGCAAGGAAGTGAAATCCTGGGGCGGCGAAGATTACATCCTTGAGGAAGGCATCTTTGCCGATCTCTCGATCGTCAAGGCCTGGAAGGCCGATGACACCGGCAACCTCGTGTTCCGCAAGACAGCGCGCAATTTCAACCCGCCCGCCGCGATGTGTGGGCGTATCTGCATCGCCGAGGTCGAAGAGATCGTGCCGCGCGGGTCGCTGGACCCCGACAAGATCCACCTGCCCGGCATCTATGTGCATCGCCTGATCCAAGGCGACCACGAAAAGCGCATCGAACAGCGCACCGTGCGTCAGAAGGAGGCCGTATAATGCCCTGGGACCGCAACCAAATGGCCGCGCGCGCGGCGGAAGAACTGCAAGATGGCTGGTATGTGAACCTGGGCATCGGCATCCCGACGCTGGTGGCCAACTATGTCGGTGACAAGGACATCACCCTGCAATCCGAAAACGGCATGTTGGGCATGGGGCCCTTTCCCTATGAGGGCGATGAAGATCCCGACCTGATCAATGCCGGCAAGCAGACCATTACCGAACTGGCGCGGACGTCCTATTTCGACAGCGCCCAGAGCTTTGGCATGATCCGCGGCGGCAAGATCGCGGCGGCCATCCTGGGCGCGATGGAAGTGGCCGAAAACGGCGATTTGGCCAATTGGATGATCCCCGGCAAGCTGGTCAAGGGCATGGGCGGCGCGATGGATCTGGTGGCGGGCGTCGGCCGCGTGATCGTGGTGATGGACCACACCAACAAACACGGTGACAGCAAGGTGTTGAAGGCCTGCACCCTGCCGCTGACCGGCACCGGGGTGGTGGATCGGATCATCACCAACCTGGGTGTTCTGGATGTCGTCCCCGGCGGGCTGAAGATCGTGGAGACCGCCGAGGGCGTGACCGAGGCCGATCTGCGCGCCGCGACCGAGGCTACCATCGTCGGCTGAGAATGCGGGGCCGCGGGCGGGGTTTCCTACCCGTCTGCGGCCTCGTCCGGTGCCAATCGGGCCACAACGCCTTCCACCACCTTGCGAAACGGCTCCAACCCCATCGGCGGTTCCGCATCGGGGCGCAGCATCAGGCCGACAGGGCCCTTGGTGATGCTGGTGTCAAAAGGCAGCGCCACCAGTTTGCCCTCGGCCACCTCATTGGCCACAACCCCCGACGAGATGATCCAGATCGCATCCGAGCGGTTGGTATAAACCCGGCCAAATGCGCCCGAGACCGTTTCGATCCGGCGCGGTATCTCGCCGATGCCGTGGGCAATCAGGAACCGTTCCACCAGCGGCGTGATGGCGGCCCCTGCGGGCGGGTAGAGGACGGGCCAGTTGGCCACATCCTGCAATCGCGGATTCTCAAGGATCGGATGGCCGGGACGGGCCACGAAAACCACGTGCTCATTGTAAAGCTGCATGAAGGACAGCCCCGTCATGGCATCGGGCGGGCCCATGCGGCCAATGACCAGGTCCAGATCGCCCGCCCGCAGCCGCCGCGTCAGATGCCCGATCTGCCCGTCCAGAATGCGCAGGCCCAGATCGGGCATCGCCACCTCCAGTTCGCGCACCACTTCGGGCATCAGCCAGGCGGCGACGCTTGGCAACAGGCCAAGCGACAGCATCATGCGGCCCTTGCGTTCGATCTGTGCGATGCCATCGACGCCCTGACGCAGGGCCGCGAGGCTCATCTCGGCAAAATGCAGGAAGATCTTGCCCTGCGGCGTCAGGGAAATGCCCGCCCGGCTGCGGATCAAGAGGGCGACGCCGAGGATCTCCTCCAGCTCCTTCAGGGTCTTGGACATCGCCGGTTGGGTCAGAAACAATGCCTCAGCGGCGCGTTTCAGGCGGCCCTGCCGGGTGATTTCGACGAAAGCCTGGATATGGCGGTATTTGATTCGCCGGTCGATCATGGTTTCCCTTTTCAACAAGCATATCGCCCGAGAACTGATTTTGAAATGCATCTGGAGTTATTTAAGGTGACGGGAAAGGGAGGGCTGCCATGCGCACTCAGGTTGTCATCATCGGCGGCGGGCCGTCTGGTCTGTTGCTGTCGCAGCTTTTGCACCGCAAGGGCATCGACACAGTCGTGCTGGAACGCAAGACCCGCGATTATGTGCTGGGCCGCATTCGCGCGGGCGTTCTGGAAACCGGATTCGTCGACCTGATGCGCGCGGCCGGCGCGGCCGCGCGGATGGATGCAGAATGCATCATCCATGACGGAACGGTGATCGCGTATGGCGAAGACCAGTTCCGCATCGATTTCCGGGAATGCACCGGTCAAAGCGTGGTCGTCTACGGGCAGACCGAACTGACCCGCGACCTCTATGACGCCCGCGAAGCAGCTGGCGGCAAGATCGTCTTCAACGTTGAAGGCGTGGTGATCGGCGGGGCGGACACGGATGCGCCTTTCGTGACCTATGTCACAGATGGCCAGGAGCACCGCATCGATTGCGATTTCGTTGCCGGATGTGACGGGTTCCATGGGGTCAGCCGTCAGACGATCCCGTTGACCGTGCGGCGCGAATACGAAAAACTCTATCCCTTCGGCTGGCTGGGGCTCCTCTCGGACACGCCGCCGGTCCATGATGAGCTGATTTACTCGAATTCCGAACGCGGCTTTGCGCTGTGCTCGCAACGCAGCTGGACCCGCAGCCGCTATTACATTCAGTGCTCTCTTTCGGACAGCCCCGATGACTGGACCGATCAGATGTTCTGGGACGAATTGCGCCGCCGCCTGCCGCAGAAGGCCGCCGATGAGCTGGAAACCGGCCCGTCGATCGAGAAATCCATCGCGCCGCTGCGCAGCTTCGTGACCGAGCCGATGCGGTGGGGCCGCCTGTTTCTGTGTGGCGATGCGGCCCATATCGTGCCGCCGACCGGGGCCAAGGGGCTGAACACGGCTGCTTCGGATATTCATTACCTGTATCACGGGCTTATGCAGTTCTATGACGAAAGGGACAGCGAGGGCATCGACCGCTATTCGCAAAAAGCGCTGGCGCGGATCTGGCAGGCGGAACGCTTTAGTTGGGCAACCACCAACCTGCTGCATCGCTTTCCCGATCAGAGAGAATTTGACCTGAAGATGCAGCGCGCCGATCTTGAGTTCCTGCGCGACCATGACAGCGCGCAGAAGGTCTTTGCCGAAAACTATGTCGGATTGCCGTATTGAAAGGGCCTGAGATGAGCGAGAGATTTAAGACAGGCAAAACGGTCCGGCGCAAGGTTCTGGGTGATGCCCATGTCGACCGGGCCGATGCGGAAAAAACCGGTTTCGACGCGCCGTTTCAGGGCCTGATCACCGAAGCCGCCTGGGGCAATGTCTGGGCGTCCGATGCCATTACCTTGCGCGAACGCTCGATGCTGACGCTGGCGCTGTTGGCCGCGACCGGAAATTTCGAGGAAATCCCGATGCATATCCGCGCCACCGCCAATACCGGGGCCAGCCAAAGCGATGTCATCGAGGCCTTTCAGCATGTCGCCATCTATGCCGGCGTGCCCAGGGCAAATCACGCGATAAAACTGGCCAAGGCCACATATGAAGAGATGCAGAGGGAGGAGCAATCATGAAGCCCGCAGAGTTCTACGCCCGCGACCGGCGCTGGCATCCGCCCGCATTGGACCGCGATTACAAGACCAGCGTGACACGGTCGCCGCAATATGCCGCGATTTCGTTGCAGAACTCAGCCTCTGAAATCACCGGCCCGGTATTTGGTCACAACGATATCGACCCGATCGACAATGACCTGATCCTGAATTACGCGGCCCCCGGCGAGGCCCCCATCGGGGAACGCATCATCGTGCATGGTCGCGTGCTGGATGAAAACGCCCGGCCGGTGCCGGGAACGCTGGTCGAGATCTGGCAGGCCAACGCGGGCGGGCGGTATCGCCATAAGAAGGATACCTATCTGGCCCCCATCGACCCGAATTTCGGCGGCTGCGGGCGGGTTCTGACCGATGCGGATGGCTATTACTATTTC
>CAXBGQ010000051.1:0-13071 GCA_963975135.1 uncultured Nioella sp.
ACACGACATGAAGAACCTGGCTGTGATCCTGGCCAAGCGCCCGGTCGGCGTTCCAACATCAGACCATTTCGCGCTGCGGGAAATGCCCCTGGCCGATCCCGGGGCGGGCGAAGTGTTGATCCGCGTCTCGCACTGGTCGATTGATCCAGCGATGCGGGGGTGGGCCAATGACGCGCCGAATTATTCACCGCCTGTGCCGATCGGGGATCCGATGCGCAGCTTTGGTGTCGGCGCAGTGATTACGTCGCGCCATCCGGGTTATACCGCTGGCGATGTCGTGCATGGCATGTTTGGCTGGCAGACCCACGCGATGGTTGATGGCGACAGCATCGACCGCAAGGTGACCGAAACGGACCTGCCGCACAGCTATGCACTCGGCATTCTGGGGCTGAACGGTACCACCGCGTATTTCGGCCTGCGCGAATGCTGCGCGGCGCGGGAGGGTGATACAGTTGTTGTCTCGACTGCGGCGGGTGCGGTGGGGTCGGCGGTAGGGCAGATCGCGGGGATCATGGGGTGCCGGACGGTTGGGGTCGCGGGCGGGTCCGTGAAGGCACGGCAATGTCTCGACGAATTTGGCTATGACTCGGCGATTGATTACAAGGCGGGGGATGTCGGGGCCGCATTGGATGCGGCTTGCCCCGATGGGGTGGATTGCTATTTCGACAATACCTGTGGGCCGATCTCGGATGCGGTGATGGCGCGTCTGGCCGTCGGTGCGCGCATTACGATCTGCGGCACCGCCGCCATAACCGACTGGAATCCCTTGCCTGTCGGTCCGCGCGTCCATCGCCAGCTGCTGGTCGCCCGCGCCCGGATGCAGGGCTTTCTGATCTTCGATTACAAAGACCGGATGGCCGAGGCCCGGGGCGCTTTGGCAGGCTGGCTGCGGGACGGGAAGCTGACGGTGCGGGAGCATTTTCTGGATGGGCCAGAGGCCGCGATGGGGGCCATCGAGATGCTCTACAAGGGCGAAAACACCGGCAAACTGATCGTCCGGGTGTGAGGAAAACGGGGCGGCAAAGGGCGAGTTACACCCAGTACACTACCTGTACACAAGCTGTGCATGCGTGGACGCATCCCGAATCCCGCGCATCTTGTTCGCGACCGAACCGCCAAAGAGCCACGCATTTTGCAGAGGCCGGTGCGGAACAGGCGAAGGAATGGTCGGGGATCCTGCGGGCCAAGGCCAGGGGATTCTGTCTACCCGGTTTTGGCTGTCCGGTGCTGTTTTACGTGATCGTCTGGCCTGTCTGGCAGGTCGCGTTTTGAGGCCCCGTCACGTATTGAACAAGAAATGCAGCACGTCGCCATCCTTGACGACATAACCCTTGCCCTCGGCGCGCATCTTGCCTGCGTCCTTTGAGCCCTGTTCGCCCTTGTTGGCCACGTAATCGGGGTAGGAAATCGTTTCTGCGCGGATAAAGCCGCGCTCGAAATCACCGTGGATGACGCCCGCGGCCTTGGGTGCGGTGGTGCCCTGCCGGATGGTCCAGGCGCGGGCCTCTTTCGGGCCGACGGTGAAATAGGTTTCGAGATGCAGCAGGTCGTATCCGGCGCGGATCAGGCGGTCGAGCCCAGCCTCCTGCAACCCCATTTCGTCAAGGAACATAGCGGCCTCATCGGCGTCCAGCTGGCTGATTTCTTCCTCGATCTGCGCCGAAATCACCACATGGGCCGCGCCCTGATCGGCGGCCATGTCGGCCACTTTCGCAGAAAATTCATTGCCCGATGCGGCCGAGGCCTCATCGACATTGCAGACATATAGGATGGGTTTGGAGGTCAGAAGTTGCAGCATCTTCCAGGCCTTGGCGTCATCGGCGGCCACCTCGACCAAGCGCGCCGGTTTGCCATCCTCCAGCATCGCCAGCGCGGATTTCAGCAGGCGCTCCTGTTGCACTGCCTCCTTGTCGCCGCCGCGCACCTTGCGGGTGATACCCTGCAGCCGTTTTTCGATGCTGTCCATATCGGCCAGCATCAACTCGGTCTCGATGGTGTCGGCATCCGCGATGGGGTCGATGCGATCCTCGACATGGGTGACATCGCCATCCTCGAAACAGCGCAGGACATGGGCGATGGCGTCGGTCTCACGGATATTGGCCAGAAACTGGTTGCCGAGGCCTTCGCCGCGCGAGGCCCCTTTGACCAGCCCGGCGATGTCGACGAATGTCATGCGGGCCGGAATGATCTGTTTCGATCCGGCAATGTCGGCCAGCGTATCGAGCCGCGCATCGGGGACCGCGACATCGCCCACATTGGGCTCGATCGTACAAAAGGGAAAATTCGCGGCCTGCGCGGCGGCGGTGCGGGTCAATGCGTTGAAAAGGGTCGATTTGCCGACATTGGGCAGACCTACTATTCCCATTCTGAATCCCATGACCGCATCTCCGCTTGGCTGATATTTGCCGCCTTCTATGCGCAAGGCGCGGGCGCTGCAACGCCGCCTGTGCCTTCTTGGGGAAACCCGTGCCTCAGGGGAGGCTACCAAAATCGCCGATGATCAGTGCGGCGACCCCGACAGGCCATTGATTTCCGCCGCCGGTTTCGCCACACCGGGCCTGAAAGAGCGACAGGGGACCGGTTATGACACGGATCGACGACACATTCGCGCGGCTGAACGCGGCAGGCAAAAAGGCCTTCGTGACCTATGTGATGGCGGGCGATCCCGATTTCGAAACCTCGCTGGAGATCGTCAAGGGCCTGCCCGGTGCCGGTGTCGACATCATCGAGCTTGGGATCCCCTTTACCGATCCGATGGCCGATGGCCCAACCATCCAACTGGCCGGGCAAAGGGCTCTGGCGGGCGGCATGACGCTGCTGAAAACGCTTGAGCTGGCGACCGAGTTCCGCAAGACCGACGACACCACGCCGATTGTGCTGATGGGCTACTACAACCCGATCTACAGCCGCGGCGTGGACCGGTTTCTGGACGATGCCAAAGCAGCCGGGATCGACGGTCTCATCGTGGTTGATCTGCCGCCCGAGGAAGACGCGGAGCTGTGCATTCCGGCGCAGAAGGCGGGGCTGAATTTCATCCGTCTGGCGACGCCCACCACCGATGACATTCGCCTGCCGAAAGTGCTGCAGAACACCTCAGGCTTTGTCTATTACGTGTCGATCACCGGCATCACCGGGGCCGCCGCGCCGGAAGCGGCCGATGTGGCCCCCGAAGTGGCGCGGATCAAATCGCAGACCGATCTGCCGATCATCGTGGGCTTTGGCATCCGCACGCCGGACATGTCCGAAGGCATTGCCCGCATCGCCGATGGCGCGGTGGTGGGCTCCGCCATCGTCAGCGAGATCGCGGCCGGAAAATCGGCGGATGAAGTGTTGAGCTTTGTCAAATCGCTGGCGGACGGGGCGCATCGGGCCTGAACCGGTGATCGCGCTTGGCCTCTTTGCTTTTCTGGGCAGCGGCCCTGCCCTCGCGGGTGGGCTGGCGATTGGTGCCCTGGTCGCCCCCAGCCCGCTGATTGGCCCTGTTTTGACGGCTCTCATTCTGCTCTGAAGGCCCTGCGGCAACTGAGGCATTGCTTTACTTCGGCCAAATTGGTAATTCGATCTTACCAATTTAAGCCGGAGCTTTCGAAATGCCCGTGATTACCACCATCGACGACCTCAAGCGCATCTATAAACGGCGCACGCCCCGGATGTTCTATGATTACGCGGAATCGGGCAGTTGGACGGAACAGACCTTTCGCGAAAATACCTCCGATTTCGACCGGATCCGCCTGCGTCAGCGGGTGGCCGTTGACATGACCAATCGCTCCACGGCGACGCAGATGGTGGGGCAGGATGTGGCGATGCCGGTGGCCTTGGCCCCGGTCGGGCTGACGGGCATGCAATGCGCCGATGGCGAGATCAAAGCGGCCCGTGCGGCGGCAAAATTCGGGGTGCCCTTTACCCTGTCCACGATGTCGATCTGTTCCATCGAGGATGTGGCCGAAAACACCGATGCGCCCTTTTGGTTCCAGGTCTACACGCTGAAGGACGATGATTTCATGCGCCGCCTGTTTGACCGCGCCAAGGCGGCGGCCTGTTCGGCGCTGGTAATCACGGTCGATCTGCAAATCATGGGGCAGCGCCACAAGGACATCAAAAACGGGCTGTCGGCCCCGCCCAAGCTGACGCCGGCTTCGGTCGCCAACATGATGACCAAGGTCGGGTGGGGCCTTGGCATGTTGGGCACCAAACGGCGCACCTTCGGCAATGTCGTGGGGCACGCGACCGGGGTCGATGCAACAGGGTCGCTCAGCGAATGGACCGCCAAGGCGTTCGATCATTCGCTGGACTGGGACCGGGTCCGCGAATTGCGCAGCTGGTGGGACGGGCCGGTGATCCTGAAGGGGATTCTGGATGCCGAGGATGCGCGCCGCGCCGTCGATGTCGGAGCCGATGCCATCGTGGTCTCAAATCATGGCGGGCGGCAATTGGACGGGGCGCTGAGCTCGATCAGGATGCTGCCGTCGATCATGGACGCGGTGGGCGACAAGATAGAAGTGCATCTCGATAGCGGCATCCGGTCCGGCCAGGACGTTTTGAAGGCAGTCGCGATGGGCGCGACAAGCACCTATATCGGGCGTGCTTTTGTCTATGGTTTGGGGGCGATGGGCGAGGCGGGCGTCACCTCGGCGCTGGACGTGATCCATAAGGAGCTGGATCTGTGCATGGCGCTTTGCGGCGAACGCGACGTGAAAAACCTGGGCCGTCACGACCTGTTGGTGCCCGCCGATTTCGAGGGGAGCTGGGCCTAAACACGGCCCCGGATCACCAGCGCCAGAGCCGGCCCGATCAACGCCAATGCCGCCACCGCGACATAGGCCATGCGCAACCCGAATGCCCCTGACATCAGCCCCATCACGGCGGGGGCTGCCATGAACCCCATGAACCCGATCACGGCGGCGCGGGCCACGGCGGCGGTGCGCCAACCCGGTCGCACCAGCCGCCCCACCAGCGCCAGCCCCATCGGCCCCACCACCGAAATGCCCAAGCCCATGGTGCCGAACCCCAGATAGGCAATGCCGGGCGCAGGCGCGGCGGCGGCGATCAACGCGCCATTAGCGGCCATCAGTGAGCCCAGGATGATGACGGAGGTCTCGGAAAACCGGCCCGAGATCACTTGCCCCGAAAACCGCCCGAACGCCATGGTCAGGCCCAGAACGGCCGGGCCAAACGCCCCTTCGGCCGCGCGCCCGCCAAGGGTGCGCTCGATATGCAGCGCCGACCAGGTTTCAACCGTGGCCTCAACGCCAAAGGCCACCAGAACGATGCCACCGCAGATCAGGACGATGCGCCAGGGGAAACCCGCAGCGGGGCCATCGCTTTCATCATGCGCGATCGTGGCGGAAGGCAGATACACGCGCAAAGACAGGATCACGATCAGGACCCACAAGAGCCCAAACACCGCAATCGGCTGCATCCCGATTTCCCGCGCAACACCGGTCAGCATCGCACCAACCGCATAGGCCAGCGAAAACACCCCGTGATTGGCATTCATCAGCGACCGGTTATGCGCGGCCTCGAATTCCGAGACGCGGGCGTTCATCACCACATCGAGCAGGCCCGAACAGGTTCCGACCACGGCCATCGCCAGAAAGAACAGCATGGGCACGGAGATCAGCCCCGGCAACAGCATGGCCGAGGCCAGCAGCACCGCCGCCGCCGGCATCGACCAGCCGCCCATCAGCCGGTCGAAAAGCGGGGCCAGCCAGATCGTGCTGCCCAGGCCCAATGCGGTGCCCAGAAACAGCACCCCGAATTGCGGATCGCTGGCACCAAGCGCGGCCTTGAAAACCGGCACTTGCGCCGCGAAACTGCCCCATGCCATTCCGACGATCGCGAAACAGATGGCGGGGCGGCGGGTCAGGCTGAGGGCGCTGAGAATCGGCATGAGGTGCGCTTGCCACGGGCCATGATCCAAAGCAAATCCCAAAGCGGCGCTTGCCTCTTTTCAAGCCCTGGCATCTGGTCTATAGGCTCGGGCTTCACGTGGCGGACACCCTTGGAGGCCGCCCTTTAACATATGGAGAATACCTATGGCTGGAGAGATTCCTGATCTCGTAGCTGAGGCACGGACGGGGACAGGCAAGGGGGCCGCCCGTCAAGCACGCCGCGACGGCATGGTGCCCGGAGTTGTTTATGGTGGCGGGGTTGACCCGATTGCCTTGCAGATCCCCTTTAACGAATTGTTCAAGCGCCTGAAAGCGGGCCGTTTCCTGTCCACGCTTCTGAATCTGAAGATGGAAGGCCAGGACGATGTGCGCGTGATCTGCCGTGCCGTGCAGCGCGACGTTGTAAAAGACCTGCCGACGCATGTCGATTTCATCCGCCTGCGCCGCACCACCAAGATCGCGCTGTTCATCCCCGTCGAGGTTGTCGGCGAAGATGAATGTCCCGGTCTGTCGAAAGGTGGCGTTCTGACGCTGATCCGCCCCGAGGTGGAACTGAAGGTGACCGCGGGCGACATTCCCGATCACATCACCATCGACGTGTCGGAGCTGGAGATCGGCGACAATGTCTCGATTTCCGCCGTGACCCTGCCCGCCGGCGCGAAAGCGACCATCGACCGCGATTTCGTCATTGCCAATATCTCGGCCCCGTCGGGTCTGGCGCGTGGCGAGGATGCCGATGAGGACGAGGCCGAAGAAGGCGTCGAGGCCGATGAAGTGGCGCTGGTTGGCGAAGAAGAAGCCGACAGCGAATAAGCTGATCCGGTTTACGCAAAAAACTTGGAAACGCGAGGCTCAACAGCCTCGCGTTTTTCGTTTTGGTGGTGTTTGAGAGTTTGTCTTGGTCTGCATTGCGGACAAAGGGGCCGTTCGCAGCACCCATCATTTTGTTAGCTACTTAGGGCTGATCTGCTACGCTTGGTACGCTAGATGATCTCGATCTCCAGCGGAGGAAGATCGACGCCCTCCAGCGCTGTCTGCCATACCTGTCCGGCCGAGATGTCATAGGCGAGTGTGACGCTTCCAGTGGTCACAAATTCGCCTGGCAGCAATGGCGGGTTGTTCGGATCCCGCGCCAGCAACTCCACCAGATGGGATAGCGCCAGCACCGGCCCGCCCAGAACGTCCCCGGCTTGACCACAGCCGATTTCATCGCCGTCGCACGACAACGTCAGGGAGAATCTTGATAGCGCATTCAGCCAGTCGCCCCTGCTCGCATCGCTCAGGCGCCGGCGCGGACCCAGGAAGTACGCGCCATGCAGCGCACCGGCAACGACAGTGTCTTCCGGCCTGAAGCGCCAGCCGGGATAGATGGACTGTACAATCTCGATGCCATGCGCCACCCAGTCAACGCAGCCGAGAAGAGACGCTGCATCCATGCCGGGCTCGGGTTTCTTTCCCAGACCCAACGCGATCTCCGGTTCGATCTTAGGTTCGGCGGCCCTGGCAGCCGCAAACTGAAAGGGCTCGCCTGTTTCGATCACCGTAGTGTGGAAAACGTCACCCCAGATCGGAGCATCGATCCCGAATTCAGGCCAGAGCCTCTTGTTCGTGAAGCCGAGCTTACGTCCCACTCGCCGCTCACCTCGTGCTTCCCGAAGCACCCTCAGCTCGGCTGTCACCTGGTAGGCTCGCTCCAGGGTCAATCCCTCAGGTCTGCCGCTAAATGGCGCCGTTTGAGCACCTGCATCCAAGCAGCCGAGTACAGTCTCCGCGATCTCAGTCACGAGGCTCTCCTGTCTCTTGTGTCGGAGCGGAAGGTGGCACCGGCAGCAGTGGTGCGACGACCGGATCAGACTTCCGTTTCTCCCAATGCCAGCTTTCATTCCGGATCGGCAGCATGGTCCGTGCTACGGATGCGAAGGAGAGTATCGATACGGCGAGCATAGCAAACTCGGTGGTTTGAACCGGCATTCCTCCTCTTATCAGGTTTTCAATGCGCTTGAAAACGGGGCGATAAGACTCCGCGTCGCCAAGGGCCAAAAAGGGGCTCGAAGCAGACCAATGCGGGTTGCGACCGTCGTAGCTTCTATCGACCCTGTTTCCCCGCCCATACCCTGCGAAAGCCCAGGATGCGCCCGCGCGAAGTGAGCGGGTCGTAAGTCAGCCCGGTCTCCGACATGCAATCGACGATCCGTTTGATCACCGCCGCCGGATAGCGCGGCGGATGCAGCTCCACGATCAGGAACCGCAATTGCGGGTTCCAGGGTTCATCGAACAGTTCGGCCTCGGCCCCTTCGACATCCATCAGAACAACCTGCGGGCCATGGCGCGCGATCAGGGTGCGGATGCCGATCCGGGGGACATCGACCAGTTCATCTGCGGCAACATCCTGGCGCGCCAGCGAGCCGCCAAGAAACGCCGCGTTGGCCTGGAACGCGATATCGCCGCCGCCATCGCCCGCCGTCACCGCCGCATGAACAAGCTGCGTTTTTTCATGCCCGTTGCGGTCCAGATTGGCGCGGATCACCGGCACCATGGCGGGGTTCGCCTCAACGCTCAGCACATTTTCCGCACCCGCCTGTGCGGCGCAGATATTCGAGACAAACCCCAGCCCCGCGCCAAGTTCCAACACGCGAAAGCCCGGTTTGATCCGTTTTCTGGCGGCATGGGCCTCATCTTCTTCGTAGATCCCGGTTTCAAGCCGCCGCATCAGGCCGGGGGTCTGCACCGCTTTCGGGATCTTCAGCGTTATGCCGTGAAGGGTGACGGTGGTCATGGGGGGCCTGCCTGCCGGCTTTGTTGAAAGATCGCTCTCGCCCGCCTATAGAACGCGCGTGGCTGAATTTTGGCAAGCGCGCGCGGAGGCGTCATGAAACTGTGGGTAGGTCTGGGAAATCCCGGTGCCAAATATGCGCGGAACCGGCATAATATCGGCTATATGGCCGTTGACCGGATCGCCGCCGATCACGGGTTTTCGCCCTGGCGCGCCAAGTTTCAGGGCAGCCTGAGCGAGGGCCGGTTCGGGTCCGAAAAGGTGGCACTGCTAAAGCCCGAAACCTTCATGAACCTGTCGGGCCAATCGGTTGGCGAAGCGATGCGTTTTTTCAAGCTGCAGCCGCAGGATGTGACCGTGTTTCAAGACGAGCTAGACCTTGCCCCCGGCAAGCTGCGGGTCAAGACCGGCGGCGGCCATGCCGGGCATAATGGCCTGCGCTCACTGCATGCCCATATCGGTGAGGGCTATGTCCGGGTGCGGTTGGGCATCGGCCATCCCGGCCACAAGGACCGCGTGTCGGGCTATGTGCTGTCGGATTTCGCCAAATCCGATCAGGATTGGCTGGACGATCTGTTGCACGGCGTCTCGGACGGGGCGGGCGATCTGGCGGCGGGCGATAGCGGGCGGTTCATGAACGCCGTCGCACTGCGCACCACGCCGCAGCGCCCCTCGGGCGGCAAGGCCGAAAAACCGGCGAAAGCGCCCGAGCCCGCACCGCCGCCTGACGAGCGCACCTCGCTGCAAAAACTCATGGACCGGTTTCGGTGATGCACGACATCGGCGCGGCCTTTGCCCGTCAAGGGCGCGCCTGCGACGCGCTCGGCTCGCCCTTCATGGCCCGGCTGATGCCGCTTTTGTGGCGGATCATCGCGGCGGGCGATGGCTTGGTCGCGGCGCGCCTGTTGACCTGGCAGGGCGACCCGACGGCGATGGGCGATGCGGTGCCCTTGCGGCTGGCGGGCGCGTTGCACGCGCTGGTGCTGACGCGCGCCGATGCCGGGCTGCTGGCGGCCTACCCGCCGCATGTGGTGGCGGATGATGTGTTGGAACTGGCGGTGGCCACGGCCCTGCAGACACATTCGGCGCAGATCCTGGCATGGCTGGAGCAGCCACCGCAGACCAATGAAGTGGGCCGCTCCGCCGCCCTGTTGGCCGGGGCCGCATGGGTGCAGCGCCAAGCCGGGCTGCCGCTTGTCTTGTCGGAGCTTGGGGCCAGCGCCGGGTTGAACCTGCATTTCGATGATTACTACCTGGCGAACGGCATCGGACGCCCGGACAGCACGGTGACCCTGACGCCGGAATGGGACGGCCCGAGCCCGCCCACAGGGCCAATCGCGGTTGCCGGTCGAGCCGGCGTTGACCTGAACCCGCTGGACCCCACCGACCCCGATCAGGCGTTGCGGCTTTTGGCCTATCTCTGGCCGGACCAACCGCATCGCGCGGCCCTGACACGCGCGGCCATTGCCATTGCCCGGACCCGCCCCGATCAGGGCGACGCGGCGGGGTGGCTTGAGGCGCGTCTTGCGGACCCTCGGCCTGGCGCTGTGCATATGGTCTATCACACGATTGCCTGGCAGTATTTTCCGACAGAAACCGCCGATCGGTGCCGCGCGGCGCTCGCAGCGGCAGGTGCCCGGGCGACACATGACGCGCCATTGGCGCATCTGGAGATGGAGGCGGATGGGGGTAAAGAGGGGGCCGCGTTGCGGGTGCGGGTTTGGCCCTCAGGTCGGGAAACCCTGTTGGCGCGGGTGGATTTTCATGGCCGCTGGATCAGGTGGTTGGCGGGGTGAACCTGACGACAAGAGACGCACCCGCCTCTTCCGGCGGATTACCTGCGACCCCGTGTTATTGTCTGCGCGCGCCATATGTTAGGGATATGGACCGCTGACAATGAGGCCGACACCATGACAGATATGGACCCATCGCTAAACGTTTTGGGCACGCCCCTGACCACCTGTTCGCAGGATCCGGTCACCGGATATTTCCGCGACGGGCATTGCAATACCTGCGCCCAGGATCAGGGCAGCCACACCGTTTGCGCCGTGATGACCGCCGAATTTCTGGCGTTCTCGAAATATGTTGGCAATGATCTGAGCACACCACGGCCCGCGTTCGGTTTTGCGGGCCTCGTCCCCGGCGATCACTGGTGCCTGTGTGCGGGTCGGTTTCTGCAAGCCCATGATGAAGGCTGCGCGCCACGGGCCGTTCTGGAGGCCACGCATATGCGGGCGTTGGACATCGTGCCCTTGAGCATTTTACAGGGCCATGCCGTCTTGCCCTGAAGGCAGGAAATCAACTCAATCAGGGGCCGCAGCCAGAAGATCATCGATAAAGAGGCTCAGCAATTGCGGACGCCCCGTTACGCCTGCCTTGCGATAGATCGCGTTTGTCTGCGCCTTGACGGTGCCCTCGGAGGTGTCGCGCAGCTCGGCGATCTCGGCCAGGCTGAGCCCTTTGAGTGCAAAAAGCGCGACATCGCGTTCGGCCGGTGTCAGCACCCATTGTGAAAACCGGTCATGGACCACGGCCATGAATTCGCCCGAGGCTGCGCGCAGGTTATCTTCCGCCAGACGTTGGCGGGCACGGGCGTGGCGCAGCACCAGAGTGCCAGCAATCAGCCCCGCCAGCAGGCCAAGGGCCGCCGCGACCTCGATCACTTCGCGCATCTGCCACGACAGGGGCGTGCTGCGCAGGCCGAGAATGCCGGTCAGCAGATCCCACAGGAAAACAGTGGTGAAGCCGGCCTGAAAAATCACCAGAAAACGTAACGCCCAGGTCATCGCACCGGCCTCGTGCCATGCTCAATCATTATCGCCGCCATCCTCGCCGCCGTTGCCATCCTCGCCGCCGTTACTATCTTCGTCGCCGTTACTATCTTCGTCGCCGTTACTATCTTCGTCGCCGTCGCCATCCTCGCCGTCGTCGCCATCCTCGCCGTCGTCGCCAATATCGTCATCATCTTCATCATCTTCAAACGGATGGCGCACGTCGCCGTCTTCGGCGCGCGAAATATCGCGCAGAACCTCGCCGGTAGTGCGGTCGAGGATGATCTCCCGCAGGATGTCACCGCGTTCGGCGGTGATCCGGATACGCCCAAGCCAGGTCCGGCTTTCCTCGACATCGGTATATCCCGTCGCCTGCAATTCCGCGATCCATGCCCGTATCGCTGATACGCCGTCGGCAAAGGCGGGCGTGGCAAGGGCAAGAGAGAGAATGAGGATCAGGGTGCGCATGGGGTCACTCTAAAACAGTTTGTGATCGGTTTGCATCGAAACACGTGGCTTATCCGAAGGTTTCGGCAAGAGCGGCTTGGGTCAACCCCAAAGCACGGGAGTGGAGAAGCTCCGCCATTTCTGGCGGAGCAACTGCGTAATCGTATGGCTCAGTCGTCATCATCGCCATCGTCGTCGTCGTCATCATCGCCATCGTCGTCGTCGTCATCGCCGTCGTCGTCGTTATCATCATCGCCGTCGTCGTCGTCGCCGTCATCGCCGTCGCGGTCATCGCCGTCGTCGTTGCCTTCGCCGTCGTCGTTGCCATCGTCGTCGTCGTTGCCATCGTCGTCGTCATTGCCATCTTCGTCGACCGATTCACTGATGACATTGCCATCCGCATCAAAGACGCGTTCAGTCTCAACGCCGTTCACCACAATTTCTTCACGCAGCAGGAGGCCATCAAGGTTGTAGTAACGCTCAATTCCATCTGTCGCATTCCGGGCCTCGACCTGAATGGTATCGGCACGGGTATCGACCTCGATCCGGGTGTAGCCCGCGGCCTCGAGTTCCGACACGATCGCATCGATGACAGGGGTTTGGGCAACGGCAGCGGTGGCAAAAAGGGCTGCACCTGCGGTCAGCGCGGCAAGGGGTTTCAGGGTCATGTCATGCTCCTTTGGGTCAAATTATAGCGCGACGGGATCTCCCTGATCTCGCCGCCTATCGATCCAAATCGGTCAACTTCCGGGCATACGCCATTGGCATGAGGTTTAGACCCCCTCGCATAAACCTGTGCTGAGGCCCATAAACTGAAGTTTATGTCCGAAAAAGGCAGCGACGCGAGGCGCTGCCCATTCCAGATTCACTGCTGGAAAGGGCCTTAATGGCCGCCCATTTCAAAGCCGAGCGCGCGCGCGACGGTAAAGATATCCTTGTCGCCGCGGCCGCACATGTTCATGCAGATGATGTGATCTGCAGGCAGCGTCGGAGCCAGCTTGATGACATGGGCCAGCGCGTGGGAAGGCTCCAGCGCCGGGATGATCCCCTCCAGCTCGCAGCACAGTTGGAAAGCGGCCAGCGCCTCCTTGTCGGTGACCGAGACATATTTGGCGCGTCCGATCTCATGCAGCCAGGAATGTTCCGGCCCGATGCCGGGATAATCGAGGCCAGCCGAAATCGAATACCC
>CAXBGQ010000052.1:0-12872 GCA_963975135.1 uncultured Nioella sp.
TTACCTGATTTATCGTGTCCATGGAACGGGTTTGGCGCGCAAAGATCGCAAAACCGGTGACCCGGGCCGTTACGCGCCCGCGTCCCCCTTACTTTCCGGGCTCGGTTCACAATCTGTTTCCCGTGAATTTGATGGCGCGCGGATGGACAAGCCGCCCCGCCACGGTTTAGGAGAAGGGGGTTAGAGGACGTGATCGCATGTTGAAAACGCGCGCAAAATATACGCTCGGCCAGGTCGTCAAGCATCGTAAGCACCCGTTTCGCGGGGTTATTTTCGATGTCGATCCGGAATTTTCAAATACCGAAGAATGGTATGATGCGATTCCCGAAGGCTCCCGCCCTTCGCGGGCACAGCCGTTCTATCACCTTTTGGCGGAGAACGACCAAAGCTACTATGTGGCCTATGTGTCGGAACAGAATCTTGAACCGGATCAGACTGGCGAACCGGTCGATCACCCCGAATTGCAGGAATTGTTCGGTGATTTCGAGGATGGCCGCTATCCGCTGGAATTTCGCATGAACTGAAGCCCCATAGCCGGGTGTTCGTGCCTATAGCACTTTCGGAAAGAACTGAATCACTCAACGCTGCCTGAAATCAAAGATTTCAACGCGTTAAGCGATCCACCGCGCCTCAGCTATTCCGAGAAGTGCTTTAGTATCCAAGCGCGACACCATCCTTGCGCGGGTCCGATGCGCCCTGCAATACGCCCGTTTCCATATCGATCCGGATGGCCTGCGCCCCGCCGATGGGGCCGTCGGGGACAACCGGCCTGTGCCCCAGATCGGCCAGTTGCTGGCGAATCTCGGGCGCATAGCCGCGCTCGATCCTGAGGCCCGCGGGCTCGGAAAAACAACGCGGCGCGTCGATGGCGGTCTGCATATCCATGCCGAAATCGACCATGTTGGACAGAAACCGGGTGTGCCCGGTGGCCTGATACTGCCCGCCCATGACGCCAAAGGGCGTCAGTGCGCCATCCGCCTCGCGCAGGAACCCGGGGATGATGGTGTGCAGGGGGCGCTTGCCGCCACCGGCCTCGTTCGGGTGGCCCTTGATCAGATTGAAACCGGTGCCGCGATGGTGAAACAGGATGCCGAACCGGTCCGATGCAAGCCCCGCTCCAAAGGCAGAGAAAATCGAATAGATCAGCGATACCGCCATCCGGTCCTTGTCGACCACGGTGATATATACAGTATCCTTATGCGCGCCTTCGGTGAGCGGCGGCAGATCGGGCATCGCGCGGCGCGGGTCGATGCGGCCCGCCAGTTTCGCGGCCAGCGCAGGGTCCAGCATATGGGCCAACCGGTCCGTGTGGTCAAAATCCGCGACGATCCGGTTGCGCGTGTCATAGGCCAGTTTGGTTGCTTCGGCCTCGATATGGGCCCGGGCGGACCCCAACGGGTCCATCCCCGGCAGATCAAAATGACCAAGGATATTGGCCAGCAACAGGGCCGTCGCCCCCTGTCCGTTGGGCGGCAGCTCGATCAGCTCGACGTCGCGGTATTGCGTGCTGACCGGCGTGACGTAATCACAGGCCGTGGCGCTGAAATCCTCTAGGGTGTGACTGCCGCCAAGCGCGCGCAGCGACGTGACCATATCTTCGGCCACCTCGCCCTCGTAGAAACCGGCGCGCCCTTCTTGCGCGATCCGCCGCAGCACCTCGGCCTGACCCGGCGCGCGAAACATCGCTCCGGTTTTCAGAGCGGCGCCGGTTTGCAGATAGAAATCCCGCGCGCGTCCCTGCAGCATTCCGGGAGCATTGGTCCAGTCAAAGCCGACGCGCGGGGCCACGGGCACGCCAGCATCGGCATAGTGGATCGCGGGGGCCAGCACTTCGGCCAGATCAAGACGGCCCAGATCACCATGCAACCGGCAAAATCCATCAATCGCACCGGGCACCGTCACCGCGGCGGGGTGGTATTGTGGAATCGCCGAATGCCCGGCAGAGCGCAGCATATCGGCATCCAGACCGGCAGGTGCGCGCCCCGAGCCGTTCAACCCGAGAATTTCCTCCTTGCCGGGACGCTTGACCAGCGCAAAACAATCGCCGCCGATGCCGGTGCTTTGCGGCTCGCAGATCCCCAGCAGTATCGCGGCCCCAATGGCGGCATCAACGGCGTTGCCGCCGGCTTCCAACAGGGAAATGGCGGCCTTTGCGGCCAGTGGGTGCGATGTGGCGCAGAGCCCGTTCTCCGCAAAGACAGCCGACCGGCCCGGCATGTGAAAATCGCGCATATCATCCCCCCGATTACGGCTCGTGGCCAAACCTAGGCAAATTGACGGGAGTGGCAAGAGGGGGGAGGGCAGAATGGGACGACCTCGGCACCGCGCCACTGGGTGGGGGCTTTCAGACACGGCACCGAGGGAAGCTTCTGCAGCTACGCCACGTTACATGCCCGATATTCCCGACATTGATGGGGATCAATTGCGGCGATTTTGCGAAGGGTTAACGGGTTGTTGAAACAATAACGCACACTGTTCGATATTGTTTAGCAATCGAGATCAATTGTGAGTGCCAGTCGGTTCTGCGCCCCGCTCCGATCATAGGTCAGGCTGCTGGTCAGGTCGTGGATCAAGCCCCACCCAAATCCACCTTCGGGCAGATCCTGCACATCCAGAGCGCCTAGATCGTAACGCCTTGCCGGCGGCAGTTTGCCGCCAGGCATCGGGCGACCGCTATCGGTCAGGTGGCACCAGAATGTATTGCTGTGCACCGAGGCCTCAAGTGCGATGTTGCCGTGGCCGGCATCGCAATAGGCATGTTCGACGATATTGTTCAATGCTTCGGCCAGCACCAGTTCCATCCGGATAAGCGCATCGGGATCCAGGCCCAGGCCAATCAATTGCTGGTTCAGCCGAGTCAGGGCCCGGCTAACCTGGTCCCGCGTTGCGGTGATTTCCATTCGGTGACACCAGCCGATGACAAGGGGGGGTGCCCCCGCAGGCGAGCCGCAGGAAGCAACTGCCAAATTGGTCATGCGGCCGGGGCTACGCCATGCGCGGCAAGCGCTGCGTCGCGGTCGGGATGGATAAGAAAGACTGTGTTCATACGCGTCAGCTGCATCACTTTCTCCACCGCCGGGTTCAACCCCGCCAGTTCCAGCGTCCGGTCCGCGCCCAGCAATTTGCGGGCCGCCACGACCGCACCCAACCCGCTGCTGTCAAGGAATGTCACCTGCCCCAGATCCAGCACCACGGGGCCAGTCACGCAGGCAACCATATCGCGGAACAAATCCTTGAACTGAATGGCAATGGCCGCGTCGATCCGGTCGCTTATGACCCGCATGATGCAGACGGGCCCCTGAGTCTCACATGTTATGTCCAATGCGGCATCCTTTCTTCATTTGCGAAAAACCCTAGACGCCAATCCTTTCCAAACGGTATCGAGAGGGCGGTCCCAAAAGGAGAGAATTTTATGGATAGCGTAGTCATCTGCGGCGCGGCGCGCACACCGATGGGCGGCTTTCAGGGCTGTTTTTCCAAGGTGACAGCCTCCGATCTGGGCAGCGTCGCCATCAAGGGCGCGCTGTCACAGGCCGGAGCCGACCCGGACAAGGTCGATGAGCTGTTGATGGGCTGCGTGCTGCCGGCAGGCCAGGGGCAGGCCCCGGCCCGGCAGGCCGGCTTCAAGGCGGGGCTCGGTCAGGAGGTTCCGGCCACGACGCTGAACAAGATGTGCGGATCGGGCATGAAGGCCGCGATGATTGCATATGACCAACTGGCGCTCGGGGGCACCGACGTGATCGTGGCGGGCGGCATGGAGAGCATGACCAACGCCCCCTATCTGATCCCCAACATGCGCGTCGGGGCCCGTATCGGCCACGGTCAGACCATCGATCACATGTTTCTGGACGGGCTCGAAGATGCCTATGCCAAGGGCCGCTTGATGGGCACTTTTGCCGAGGATTGTGCCGAAAAATTCGAACTGACCCGCGCGGCGCAGGATGATTACGCCCTTTCGTCGCTGGCCCGGGCCACAGCCGCACAGGAAAACGGTGCCTTCGCGGATGAAATCACGCCGGTGTCGATCGGTGGCCGCTATGGCGACATCTCGGTCACGGCGGGCGTTCATGACGGCTGGGAGGCTGTGATAACGGATGAACAACCGGCCAAGGCACGGCCTGAAAAGATCCCGCATCTGAAACCGGCCTTCCGCAAGGATGGCACGGTGACGGCGGCCAACTCCTCCTCCATCTCCGATGGGGCTGCGGCGCTTCTGATGGCGCGCGAAGCGGTGGCCGAGGCCAATGGCTGGCCGGTCCGCGCGCGGATATTGGGCCATGCCAGCCACGGCCAGGAACCGGGCTGGTTCACCACAGCCCCCGTGCCCGCCACGCAAAAACTGCTCGCGCGGCTTGGCTGGAGTGTCGACGATGTCGATCTGTGGGAGGTCAACGAGGCCTTCGCGGTCGTGCCCATGGCCTTCATGCAGCATCTCGGCATTCCCCATGACAAGGTCAACGTCAACGGCGGGGCCTGCGCGCTTGGTCATCCCATCGGGGCCTCGGGCGCGCGCATCATGGTGACGCTTCTGAATGCTCTAGAAAAACGCAACCTCAAACGCGGAATCGCGGCCATCTGCATCGGCGGTGGCGAGGGCACCGCCATCGCCATCGAACGCCCCTGATCCCTTCATCTTGGCACAAATACCTCAGGGGGGCCGGGGGGAGGATCCCCCGCGGATCGGCGCGCAAAGCGCGTCGAACCCCGCAATCAAGAACGGACATCCATGAAAATCGACTACCCCAGCCTCGCCCGGACCCTGACCAGCCTGACCAAAGGCGAAACCGATGATATCGCCCTGATGGCCACCACGGCCTGCGAGATCCACCATGCCGATGACCGCTTCGACTGGACCGGGTTCTACCGCGTCACCGGCCCCGAGATGCTCAAGATCGGCCCCTATCAGGGCGGCCATGGCTGCCTGCAAATCCCGTTCTCACGCGGCGTCTGCGGCGCTGCGGCGCGCACCGGTCAGGCGCAGATCGTGGCCGATGTCGATGCCTTTCCCGGCCACATCGCCTGCGCCTCCTCTACCCGGTCCGAGCTTGTGCTGCCGGTCTGGAACAAGGCGGGCACCCTCATCGCCGTGTTCGATATCGACAGCGATCAGCCGGATGCCTTCACGCAGGAGGATGCCGACGAACTGGCGAGAATTCTGCATGCGGTTTTTGCGAGCTAAGGGAATGCCGATTTCCTGAGGTCACTTTTGGCATGATTTTGGCCGTCAGCAATGAGCCCCAGGCGGTCATCGGACCTGCTGGACAGAACGTTTACAACACTGTCGGCCCAATGAAACGGTGACCAAGAAATCAGGACTTGTTTGACAACGTTTCAATCAGAACCGTCAGGTCTTTTTCGGCATTGCCCTCATCAAACCCGCGCTGCGTCAGATCTCGCATAAGTCGCGGGAAATCATCACTCGTTCCGGTTCCTTCATACGTCGCGAGAATTCCGTTGAGAGCACCAAGATAGGTTTCGAGTGACGCTTCCGTGTCGTCGTAGTTTTGACCTGGGGCCTTGCGGCCAAAGTTGTCGGCGTACAGTGCTGTCGTCTTCAGTGTCAGTGGCATCTGCCCCACAAAAATGTCTAGTGGTACACCAGCGTTCCGGCAAACGGCGGCACCGTAGATCAAGCCAAAATAGAACCCCTGTCGTGCAGTGAACATGGCCGCGAAGAGGCCTGGAATGGCAGCCGGTGAGGTACCGACATGTTCCGACGCCCCGGCCAAGGTGCGAATGACGTCACCATACGTGTTCCATACATTTTCCGGGCTCGTGCAAAGGATGACACTATCGGCCTTTCCGATCATGCTGGGATAGGCATTTATCATGCCAATCAACCAACTCGCTCCGGCACCAGTTAGAAGGTCGACCAGGTCTTCAGCTTCTTTCGCGCTGCCTGTGGAAAGCTGAAGCACGGTTTTGCCAGCCAGATGCCCTGATATTGGGCGTAGCAATTCAGCCGCGGCTACATGGTTTCTGATGCACAGGATCGAAACATCACTTGCCGAAAGCGCGTCGGCCGCCGAAGCGGCGATCTCGGCACCTGCATCGATGAACGGTTCCGCTTTTTCGGGCGACCGGTTCCATACCGTGACTGATCTACCGCTGGCCAGCAGCGCATGTGCCATAGCGGTACCCATTTGGCCCAATCCAAGAACTGAAATATCCGACACGCCCCTGGCCTCCCCAGAATGTTAGTGCTTTCCAGGGTATAGCCCAACACATGCTTTCGCGCTATCGCGCCAAAAGTTCACCTCTCGTTGACGGCTGTCCCTTGGCAAAAAGGCGGGCCACGAAGGGCAGATTAGTCCGCAAAGCCGACCTTCTCGGCTAAACCCGTGGCAACGGCACCACCGTGCTTTCCGCCTCCGGGGCCAGTTCCTCGAAATCGAAATTGTCCAGCCGCTCTGCCCTTTTGCCGGCACGCGCGCTGGCGGTCAGGATGCCGTCCACATCCTCTCCCGCCTGCCGCAGATGCGTCTCCAGCTTGCCGGCGCGTTCGCCGATGATCTCCACATCGCGGTGCAATTGCTTCAGCGCTTTGCGGATCTCGCCAGCCTGCTCGCGCATCCGCGCATCTTTAAGCACCGCGCGCATCGTGTGCAGGGTCGCCATGCAGGTGGTGGGTGACACGATCCAGACCCGCGCGTCAAACCCGGCCCGCACAACCTCGGGCAGACGCGCGTGCAATTCGGCATAGACCGCCTCCGACGGCAGGAACATGATCGCACCATCGGCAGTTTCGCCCTCGATGATGTAACGCTCGGATATCGCCTTGATATGCACCCGCACCGCCGCCCCCAAATCGCGCAGCGCGCGTTTGGTGGCTTCGGGACCGTCGGCCGCGGTCAGGGCCTCATAGGCCTCCAACGGGAATTTCGCATCAATCACCAGCGGCCCCGGCGGATTGGGCAGATGGATCAGGCAATCAGCCCGCTTGCCGTTGGAGAGCGTGGCCTGAAAACTATAGGCATCGGATGGCAGCGCCTTTGTCACGATGTCATTGAGCTGAATTTCCCCGAACATGCCCCGGCGCTGCTTGTTCGACAGGATGTCCTGCAGGCTCAACACATCGCCCGACAGCTTCTCTATATTGGCCTGCGCCTTGTCGATCTGTTCCAGCTTCTGCTGCAATTCGCCAAGGCTGCGCGCGGTGCGTGTCGAGGTGCCATGCAACGTGTCGCCCATGCTTTTCTGCACTTCTTCCAGTCGCCGCTCCATCGCCTCCATCATCTGCGCCTGCGACCGGGCTTGCAGGTCCGAAACATGCGTCAGCCCGCCCGCCAATTGCTGCTGCCCGTCCGAAAGCGCCTGCACCCGGCCGCCAAGCGTGCCCATCTGATGCGCCAGGGGTTCAACCGCGCGGGCCGCACGGGTGGCCGCCGCCCCGGATCGCAGGATCAGCCAGATCACGAGCGCCAAAGCGATGAGGGCCCCTGCGACGGCCCAAGCAATCGGGTCGGAGGTATCAATCTGCGTGTCGCCTATCTGGATCATGTGCGCCCGAAGAGCCTCTCGATATCGGCCAGCCGCAATTCCACATAGGTGGGCCGCCCGTGGTTGCATTGCCCCGAATGCGGTGTCGCTTCCATCTCGCGCAGGAGCGCGTTCATCTCTTCGGCCCGCATCTGGCGCCCCGACCGGATCGAGCCGTGGCAGGCAACCCGGCTCAGGATGGCCTCGATCCTTGCCTGCACCGTCTGGCTTTCGCCAAGATCGTCCAGTTCATCCAGAATGTCGCGCAGCATCGCCTCCGCGTTGACCGGTCCCAATATGGCCGGTGTCGCACGCACGGCGATGGTGCCGGGGCCAAAGGGTTCCAGCACCAGCCCGAGACGCGCCAGATCGCCTGCCAATTCCATCAGCCGGGCCGTTTCGCCTTCGCCAAGGGTCACGATCTCAGGGATCAGCAGCGCTTGTGATGCAACGCCGTTTTCGGCCATCTGGCGCTTCAGTTTCTCATAGACCAGCCGTTCATGCGCGGCGTGCTGATCGACGATCACCATGCCGGTTTCGGTCTGCGCCACGATATAGTTTTCATGCAGCTGCGCGCGGGCCGCGCCAAGCGGGCGCTGCGTCGCCTCGGCCTCATCCGGGGCCTCCTCGACCCGGCCGGACGCGGGCGCGAATCCGGCGGCGTCCTCGGCCAGACCAGGGGCCTGCCACTGGGCGGCATTGCGTAGGGCGGGCTGCGACGCGCGGTCCATCTGATAGACGCGCGCCGGGCCGGTGTCCTCGGGGCGAAACGCGCCAAGCGTGGCGGCGGCCACGGTGGAGGACGCGCGATGCCCGGCCTCGGCCAGCGCATGGCGCAGCGCCGACACGATCAGCCCGCGCGCAATGCCCGGCTCGCGAAACCGCACCTCGGCCTTGGCGGGATGCACATTCACATCGACCCGATCCGGCGGGCAGTCGATAAAGAGCGCCACCGCCGGATGCCGGTCACGGCTGAGGAAATCGGAATAGGCCCCGCGCAGCGCGCCGATCAACAGCTTGTCGCGCACCGGGCGTCCGTTGACGAACAGATACTGCGCCATGGACGAGCCGCGCGAATAGGTCGGCAGACCGGCATATCCCAGCAGCCGCATGCCGTCGCGCTCGGCATCGATGGGCAGGGCGTTTTCAATGAACTCGCGCCCCATGATCCGGCCAAGCCGGGCCCCGAGCGCCGTGAACAGATCACCCGATTCCGGTTCGGCGCGGAACAGAACCCGGTCGGCCCCGTCGGTCATGTCGCGCAAGGTGAACCCCACCGCCGGTTCGGCCATTGCCAGCCGCTTGACCACATCGGTGATGGCCTGCATCTCGGCCCGATCCGAGCGCAGGAATTTCAGCCGCGCAGGCGTCGCAAAGAACAGGTCGCGCAGGTCCACCACCGTGCCCGCCGTCAACGCAGCAGGGCGCAACACCGATTGCCGCCCGCCCGAAATGGCGATGGTATGCGCCTCGCTGCCCGCCGCGCGGCTGGTGATCATCAGGCGGCCGACCGCCCCGAGCGAAGGCAGCGCCTCGCCGCGAAAGCCAAAGGAGCGGATGTTCAGCAGATCGCTGCCATCAATCTTGGATGTCGCATGCCGGGCCAGCGCCATCGGCAGCGCCTCGGGCCCCATGCCACAGCCATCATCGGTGACCCGGATCAACGCCTTGCCGCCGCTTGCGATTTCGATGGTGATCCGCCCCGCCCCGGCATCAATGGCGTTTTCCACCAGCTCTTTCACCGCAGAGGCCGGGCGTTCCACGACCTCGCCCGCCGCGATCCGATTGATCGCGGTTTCATCCAACTGGCGGATGATCGGCTGCTTTTCGCCTATGTTGCGGTCAGGAAACGCCATGCCACAAGGGATAGCATGGGCCGGAACGATTCGGAAACATCCCGCTTCAGTTTGTGGTTTCCAACCCCTCGGGCTGCCCCACCACCACGACCCGCAACCCATCCGAATCCAGCAGACGCGCGGCCATGGCCCGGACATCGTCCTGTGTCACCGCAAGAACGCGATCGTTGCGGGTGTTGATATAGTCGATTGGCATGTCATCGGCCTGCATCCCGGCAAGGATGCCCGCGATATTGGAATTGCCGTCAAAGCGCAGCGGGTAAGACCCGGTCATGTAAAGTTGCGCGGCCTCCAACTCCTCCTGGGTGACGCCGTTTTCCGCAACCGCGGCCCATTCGGCGCGCAGCACGTCAATGGCCTCGGCCACCAGATCGTTCGACGACGAAAACCGCCCCATCATCAGCGGACCGTAATCAAAGAGCGCCAGGTAGGTGCTGATGCCGTAGGTCAGACCCCGGTCAACCCGGATCTCCTGCATCAGGCGAGACCGGAAATTGCCACCGCCCAGGATCTGGTTCAGCACGAAGGCGGGAAAGAAATCGGGGTCATTAAAGGCGATGCCGCGTTGACCGAACAGGGCCGTGGATTGCGGCGTCGGATAGTCGATGACGGTCACTCCGCCCGTCAAATTATAGGGCGCGGGGTCGGGCATCGGTGCGCCGGCTTCGGGCAGGTCGCCCAAAAGCCGGTCCAGGAGCAGCCCCAGTTCCTCGGCCGAGATATCGCCAGCCGCGCCAACATAGACCCGGTCGCGGGCAAAAACGGCGCGATGGGCATCGACCATATCCTGACGGGTCAACGCGGTTACGCTTTCCGTGGTGCCCTCCAGCGCGCTGGCATAGGGGTGGTCGCCGAAGGCCTGGGCGTAAAAGGCCGCGCTGGCGATCTCGCTCGGGTCGTTGGCATTGCTGTCGATGATCGACAGAACCTGGGTGCGGACGCGGTCCAGATCGTCCTGTTCAAAACTCGGCTCCTGGATGGCCAGGCGCAGCAATTCGGCGGCCTGATCCCGATTTTCGCTCAGCATTCTTGCGGTAATGGTGACCGAATCGGCGCTGGCGTCAAAGCCGAACCGCGCCGCGAGGCTTTCGACCTCGGTGGCAAATTCGCGCGAATCGAGATCGCCGGCCCCTTCTTCCAGCAGGCCGGTCATCAAGTAGGTGGCCCCGCGCCGGCCCGGCGCATCCAGCGATGCGCCGCCTTCAAAGCGGATATCGAGCGCGACAAAGGGAATGCTGTCATCCTGCACCAGCCAGGCGGTGATGCCGCCGGGCGAAGTCACCTCGCGGATATCGACCTGGGCCGTTGCCGGGGCGGCCAGAAGGACCATGAAAACAATGAATGCACGGATCATATTTGGCGTCCTTACTGGTCTGCGGGGGTGGTCAGATACCCGGTGACGGCGGGCGTGTCTTGAAAGATGAGGCGCGCGGCCGCCATCACTTCGTCTGTGGTGATCGAGGCGATGATGTCGGGCCATTCCTGCACATCGGCCACCGTCAGCCCCGAAGTCAACGCCGCGCCATAGGTGCGCGCCAGTTGGGCGGCGTTATCCTGCAGGTAAATCTGTTCGGCGGCCCACTGGAACTTGATCCGCTCAAATTGCTCAGGGTCGATGCCGTCCTCCAGAAACTGTGCAATCACGCGGTCCATATCGGCCTCGGCCTCTTCCAGACTGACCCCGGGCACGGGCACGTTGAAGACGGTAAACACGGTGTCGTCCAAATTGATGCCACCATAGGAGGTGGAGGTATAGAGCGCGCGCTCCTCCTCGACCTGAAGCACGCGCGGCAACACCGATGTGGCCCCGCTTCCGCCCAGGATGCTGGACAACAGCGTCAGGGCCGCAGCGGTGCGCTGATCGCCGGGATTGCGTTCGGGGGCCAGATAGTTGCGCATCACATAGGGGTCGGAGACGCGCTCATCCTCGTAATAGACGCGGCGCTCAGCGATGTTGGGCGGCTCGCTTGGCCGGGCGCGGGGCGCGATGCCCGATGGCTCCAGCGGGCCGTAATATTCCTCGGCCAGGGCCTGCACCTCTTCGGGGGTGACATCGCCCGCGACGATCAGGATGGCGTTATCGGGGGAATAGTTCTGCTGGTAGAAATCGAACACATCCTCGCGGTCCAGATTCTCCATCTCATGGCGCCAGCCGACAATTGGAATGCGGTAAGGGTGATTAAGATAGAGCGCGGCGCGCATCTGTTCGGAAAACAGCGCACCGGGGTTGCTGTCGGTGCGTTGGGCGCGCTCCTCCAACACAACGCTGCGCTCGGTTTCGATATCGGTATCGGTGAGACGCAGGTTGCGCATCCGATCCGCTTCCATCTGCATCATCAGGCCAAGCCGGTCGGCGGCGACGCGTTGAAAATAACCGGTGTAATCCCATGAGGTAAAGGCGTTGTCGGATCCGCCATTGGCCTCGACCGTTTCGGAAAATTCACCGCTTTCAAGGGTTTCGGTGGCCTTGAACATCAGATGTTCCAGAAAATGCGCGATGCCGGAGCTGCCCGGCGGCTCATCGGCGGCTCCGGCGCGATACCACAGCATATGAACCACGGCAGGCGCGCGATGATCCTCGATCACAATCGCCTGCATACCGTTTTCCAGGGTGAACTCGGTCACCTGGGCTGCGCCAAGCGTCGGGGTCAGCCCCAGAACGCCCAGGCAGACCGCCAGCGTAAATCGCAGCATTCTCAACCTCTCAGATCAACCGTTGGCTACAGACATACGGTCTTTTGCCCGGGCTTCAAGCGCGCTGACGCTGATGTGAGGTGGATCAGTCGAGATTGCCGACGGATTGCGGCGGGGCGGCGGGTGTGCGGATGCCTGCGGCGCGCATGCGTTCCAGCTCGGCATAGCGGTCCAGCGCCATCACCCGATAGGCGCGATAATAGACATTGACGGCGGCCAGCCGTTCCAGCAGGCGGCCATCGTTGCGGCGGCGGAACTCAAGATCTTCGGCGGCCAGAGCCTCGCGGATGCCATCGCCGACGCCGAACCGGGTGGCATGGCCGATCAGGCTGGCGGTGCCCGGCGTGGCCCGGTTGACATCGCCGCCAAGCGCGGCCGCGACATCGGCTTCGGGGTCGGGATCGGCGCGGTTGGTGCCGCCAAGCGTCGGGGTTGGCAGGCTGGCCAGATCGGCGGGAATTTCCAGCGGCCGGGTCGGCAAAACGCCAAACTCATCCGGGCCTTCGCCCTCGGCGCGCAGGTTCATTAGCGTCGGGGTCTGACTGCTGCACGCCGCCAGAACCACCAGCACCAGGGCCAATCCGATTTTCGTTCGAAGCCTGCTCATTCACCCACTCCTTTCGGACGGTTTAGCGCATGTTTTTCGCGCCGTCACGTGGTCTTCTTCTCTGCGTCGGCAAAGATCAGCAACCCGGCAGCACCCGCGAAGATGCCGATATCCGCCGGATTGAAGGCATATGGGTTGCGAAAACCGCAGCAGGTGACGTTCAGAAAATCCACAACGGCCCCGTAAACCAACCGGTCCATCGTATTGGCCAGTGCGCCACCGACAATGAATCCGGC
>CAXBGQ010000053.1:0-12835 GCA_963975135.1 uncultured Nioella sp.
GGCAATGCCGATGAGCTGATTGCGCGGATGCAGGCCGAGGGCCGCAATTCCCCCGCCGATGTGCTGCTGACCGTCGACAGCTCGCGCCTGCACCGGGCCGCCGAAGCAGGCCTGTTGCAGCCGGTTGAGAGCGACGTGCTGGAGGCCCGCATCCCGGCGAATCTTCAGGACCGCGAAAACCGGTGGTTCGGCTTTTCGCAGCGGGCGCGGATCATCTTTTACGACAAGGAGACGGTGGAAAACCCGCCCGCCACCTATGCCGACCTGGCCGATCCGGCCTATCGCGGGCTGGTCTGCAGCCGGTCCTCGACCAATATTTACAGCCAGACCCTGATGGCCGCGATCGTGACCAATGAGGGCGAAGAGGCCGCCCGCGCCTGGGCAGAGGGCGTGGTGGCCAATTTCGCGCGCACACCGCAAGGCGGCGACACCGATCAGATCCGCGGCGTGGTCTCGGGCGAATGCGGCATCGCGATTGCGAACACATATTATTTCTCGCGCGCGATCCGCCGCGAGGTCGAGGGCGTGTCGGCCAATATCGCCGATATCGGCTGGGTGTTCCCGGATCAGGAGGGCAACGGTGCCCATGTCAACCTGTCGGGCGGCGGCGTGGCGGCGAACGCGCCCAACCGCGAGGCGGCGATCCTGTTCCTGGAATATCTGGCGTCGGATCAGGCCCAGCAATATTTCTCGGCCGGCAATGACGAATACCCCGCGGTCGAGGGCGTGGCGCTGGCCCCGTCGGTGGCGGCACTGGGTGAATTTGTGGCCGATGATGTGCAATTGTCGGACGTGGCCGATAACATCCCCACCGCGCAGGCCATCTTCAATGCGGTCGGCTGGCCGTAAACCAACCCGTCTTGTCGCGGCTCCGCAATCGCGCCCCCCGAAAGATCGGGGGCGCGATTTCCTCGCTTATGCCACGCGCGCAACCGCATCTGCCAGCACCGGGCGGCGCAGGGCCGCGATATGGCGCGCCTCCTCGGTCCGGCCTTGCCGCATCAGAGCGGTGAGGAGCGCCAGTTCCAGCAAATCGCGCTGCGCCCGGCTGCCGCCGATACGCGCGTGATCGGCCATGGCCGCCGTCAGATGCGCCGTGGCGGCGGCCCAGTTGCCGCCTGCGATCTGCGCAAAGCCTTCGGCCAGATCCGGGACCAGATCGGCAGCGGGGCCCTTGGGCGCGGTGATGATCGCTGACAGCGCCTCGGCATTGCCGGCCATCGCGTGGGCGAGCGCGGCGTGAATATCGACGAATGCATTGCCCGCATTCGGGAACCAGCGCGCGGCATAGTCGCTGATCTGGTGCCAGCGGGCCGGGTCCACGGTGACGCCCGCCGCCTCGGCCCGAAACAGCAGCGACGCGGTATCGGTCAGCACGTTGATCGGCAGCGCCTTGCAGGTATCGGGGGCCACATCGGCATCCATAATGGCCCACATCGCGGCCTCGTCGCCCTCAACCAGCGACCAGAGCGCCACATGCCAGGACAGATGCCCGTGCAGCACGGAATTGCGGTCGTGGCTGCCGACCCAATCGGCCAGATAGCTGCGCCCGGCGGCGGTGTCGCCTGCCTCATAAAGGATATGGCTGCGGACATGGGCACCATTGGCATTGTCGGGATTGATCGCCAGCGACCGGTCGATATAGTCGGTGGCGCGGGACAGCTGCCCGGTTTCGCAGAGCGCAAAGGCATATTGGCTGAGGCACCACCAATCCTCGCCGTAATGCGGCAGAAGCGATGCGTTATAGGCCAGCATTTCGGCCTCGCGGCCCGGTTGGCCGGAAAACCCGATCAGGCCGAAAACCGAACTACAGGTCTGCGCCACAACCGCATCGCGCGGGTAGAGGTCGACATGGGCGCGGATGGCGGCAAGGGCCACGGGGGGCCTGCCGTCGATCAAGTGCCCCAAGGCGTGGATATGCCCGGCCTCGCGGTCGGTGACGCCGCCGGTCAGCCCGCGCGCCGCATCCATCGCCGATTTAGCCCCTGCCATATCGCCGCTGAACTGCCGCGCCCGGGCCAGCCCGGCATGGCCAAGCGCGAAACCGGGATCATGGGTGATGCTTTCTTCGAAGGCGTCGACCATGCGGGCCTCGGCCCCCAACAGGCGGTGTTGTCCGGTGCGATAGGCCTGCGCCGCGGCGGCAGAACCGGTCGAAATCGGCACTTCATACATGTCGGTCTGCATCGCGGTCTCCGGCAACTGGGAAAAAGCGCAGCATGGGCCGTCGGGCGGGCGCTTGTCAAAGCCCGGCTTCAGTCGGCGGCCACCGGGTCGGGCACGAAATTGGCCTCGGTCTTGTCTTCGCGGCCCAGGCTCCAACACAGGATCATCACCGGCAACAGCCCCACCGCCCCGATCACCAGCGATGGCACCGCAGCCTCGGCCAGGCGTTCATCGGCGGCCAGCCTGTGGGCCTGCACCGCCAGCGTGTCAAAGTTGAAGGGCCGCATGATCAGGGTGGCGGGCAGTTCCTTCATCACATCGACAAAGACGATCAGCAGCGCGGTCAGCAGCGAGGGCCGCAAAATCGGCAGATGCACGCCGCGCAGCATGGTTGTGGGCGACCGGCCAAGGGTGCGCGCCACCGCGTCGATATTGGGGTTGATCGTCGACAGACCCGCATCATAGGCCGACAGCGCGGCGGCCATGAACCGCACCGCATAGGCCAGCACCAACAGCCAGATCGAGCCGGTCAGAAGCAGCCCCGTCGAGATGTCGAACGTCGCCCGCATCCAGGCATCCAGCGCATTGTCGAAAGCCGCAAAGGGCACCATCAGCCCCACCGCGATCACGCCGCCCGGCACCGCGTATCCCAGCCCGCCAATGGCAATCGCGGCGCGGTTGGCGCGGGTCGGATGCAGGCGGGCGTTGAAGCCAAGCAGCACGGCGGCGGCGACCGTGACCAGCGCTGCAATTGCGGCCAAAGTGACCGAGTTTTGCAGAAACCCAAGGTAGCGCGGTGTCAGGATCAATTGGCCCGACGCGGATCCCATCGAGATCAGCAACCCCGCAGGCAGCAGGAATCCGAGCGTCACCGGCAGGGCGCAGAAGGTGATCGCAAGGCCTGCGCGCCATCCGGTCAGGCGGGGCGGCTTCATCACCTCGAACCGGCGGCCGGCACCATGATGCCTCTGGCGGCTGCGCTGTGCCCGTTCCAGGGCTGCCAGCAACAGCGCCACGCCCAAAAGGGTTAGTGCCAGTTGCGCGGCGGCGGCGCGGTCGGCGAAGGAAAACCAGCTTTGATAGATGCCGGTCGCAAAGGTCTGGACGTTGAAATAGGAAACGGTGCCGAAATCGGCGATGGTCTCCATGATCGTGAGCAGCACGCCACCGGCGATGGCGGGGCGCGCAATCGGCAGGCTGACACGGAAAAACGCGACCCAGGGACCGCGGCCAAGCGTGCGCGCGGCGATATAGGCTGTGGCGCTTTGCTGCAGGAACGCGGCCCGCGCCAGAAGGTAGACATAGGGGTAAAGCACCAGCATCAGCATCAGGGCGGCACCCGGTAAGCTCCTGATTTCAGGGAACCAATAGTCGCGGGGGCCCCATCCCATCAAATCGCGCAGGGTGGCCTGCACCCATCCCGGATGGTCCAGAAAATCGGTATAGGCATAGGCCAGAACATAGGCCGGAAAGGCCAGCGGCAGGGCCAGCGCGATCTCGAGCACACGGCGAAACCGAAACCGGGTCATGGTCACCAGCCAGGCGGTTCCGGTGCCGATGATGGCGGTGCCGGTGGCGACGATCAGGACCATGTAAAGCGTGGTCAGGGCATAACGCGGCAGGACGGTGGCAATAAGGCCCGCGACGGTGTCGAAGCCGCCCGTGGCCGCCGCCAGCGCAACGGCGATGATCGGCAGCAGGCAAAGACCCGCAGCCCCCCAGGCGAACCCCGCCAGCCAGTTACCTGAGCGATATCGTCGGCTTAGTTTCATCCCCGAAAGCTCTAGGCCAATCCGGCGGCCTCGTCCACCAGCCCGTGACGGGCAAAGAACTGCGCGATTTCATCGGGGCTTGGGGCTATGCCGGCATAGACCTCGACATAGGGCGGCATCCGGCGCAGGCGGTCCTCGGTGCTTTCGCCAAGGGCCATCGTGTAGTAGCCCACCTGAGTGAAAATTACCGTATGCGCGCGGGTCCGGGCCTGGGTTGGGGAAAAGTCAAACCTTTGAAACATATCGGAAATTGCGGTTATCCGGACGGTATCGGCGGCCTCGACATGGGGCTGCAAACGGGCGTCGTTTCGGGCCCAGTTGCGGATCGCGAGATCCAGTTTCGCATCGAACAGATCGGCATCAATCCAGCAATCGAAGAGGTTGAACAGGGCGGCGCAGATGGTGTCGGCGGGGGCGGTGCAGCGGGCCACCAGATTGCCGGTATTTTGTGCCTGCCAGCGATCGACGATGCCGGCCAAAAGCGCATCGCGATCCGCGAAATGCCAGTAAAAGCTGGTGCGCGACAGGCCCAGATCCTTGGCCAGAGGCAGGATTTTCACGGCATCGAGCCACAATTCCGCCGAGCCGCGCCAGCCACTGGACTTGTCTGGTTTCTGGATATTCATCGCCCCTGCCGCCTAGCACGCGGGCGGGGCATTGGCAAATAAGTGACACAAGTGTCACTTTTAAATGACGCAAGTGTCACTTTTTTGCGGCCTCGCCCGGGAACAAGGCGAAGCCGCCGGGCGCGCGCCTGCCCGTCCCGGCGGGCTGGCGCGCGCCCGGCTTGCAAACGTGCCAGGAAAAACGCCGCCGGACGATTGCCCGGCGGCGGCATTTGTTTCGGACTGCTGCCCCGCATCGTGATGCGCGGCATGTCTTGCGCCCTCAGCCGGGCAGCTTGGCCATCCGCAGATAGGGCAGCTTGGTCTCGATGGATCCGTATTTGGCGATGGCGTCGGCATCGCTGACGGCGACCGGCACGACAACATCCTGACCGGGAACCCAGTTGGCGGGCGTGGCGACGTTTTCGCGGGCGGCGGTTTGCAGCCCGTCAAGGGCGCGCAGCACCTCGGCGAAATTGCGGCCGACATTCATCGGGTAGGTCATCGAGAGCTTCAGCTTCTTGTCCGGCCCGATGATAAAGACCGAGCGCACCGTCTGGCTGTCGGCGGGGGTGCGGCCTTCGGGCATATAGGCCTCGGCGGGCAGCATGTCGAAGGCCTTGGACACCGCCAGACCTTCATCGGCGATGATCGGAAAGCCCGGCTTGGCCCCGCCCACGGCCTCGATATCGCCTTTCCATTTAATGTGGTCCGCGACCCCGTCCACGGAAACGCCGATCACCTTGGTACCGCGCGCGGCCCATTCATCGGCCAATTGGGCAACGGCCCCAAACTCGGTGGTGCAGACGGGGGTGAAATCCTTGGGGTGAGAAAACAGGATCGCCCAGCTGTCGCCGATCCAGTCATGCAGCGACAGGCTGCCCTGATCGGTATCGACGGTCAGGTCGGGGATGGTGTCATTGATGCGCAGGGCCATGGGCAATGTCCTAAGATGGTTGTGGTTTGATCCCAAGATGTGCCCTGGCGCGGGCCGGGGCAAGGGGGGCGGGGGACGCATTGGCGAAATGGCGCGCGGCGGGCCCTTGCGGAGCGGCCCGCCCGGTGACAGGTTGCGCGGCGATCATTCAGGGAGAGCGCCAATGCCGAACACCACCGATTTCTATATCAACGGCCAATGGGTGGCGCCCGACAGCCTGCGCGGCCTTGATGTCATCAACCCCTCGACCGAGGAGGTGTGCGCGACGATCTCTTTGGGGTCTCAGGCCGATGTCGATGCCGCCGTTGGTGCCGCGCGGGCCGCGTTCGCGGGTTGGTCGCAATCGACCAAATCCGAGCGGCTGGCGCTGCTGGAGCGCATCCTGGAGGTTTACAAGGCCCGCGCCGGGGATATGGCAGAGGCGATCAGCACCGAAATGGGCGCACCGATTGACCTGTCGAAAACGTCTCAGGTGGGCGCGGGCATCTGGCACATCTCGAATTTCATCACCGCGCTGAAGGATTTCGATTTCGAGCGGCCGCTGGGCGATCATGCGCCCAATGACCGCATCATCCACGAGGCGGTGGGCGTTGTCGGCATGATCACGCCCTGGAACTGGCCGATGAATCAGGTGACGCTGAAAACCATCCCGGCGCTGGCGGCGGGCTGCACCATGGTGTTGAAGCCTTCGGAAATCGCGCCGCTTTCGGCGCTGCTTTTTGCCGAGATTCTGGACGAGGCCGGGGTGCCGGCGGGGGTGTTCAACCTGGTCAATGGCGATGGCGCGGGGGTCGGCACGATGTTGACCAGCCATCCGGGCGTCGATGCGATCAGCTTTACCGGATCGACGCGGGCGGGCATCGCAATCTCGAAATCCGCCGCCGATACGCTGAAGCCCGTGCATCTGGAGCTTGGCGGCAAGGGGGCCAACGTGATCTTTGCCGATGCCGATGAAAAGGCGGTGAAACGCGGCGTGCAGCATTGTTTCAACAATACCGGGCAGTCATGCAATGCGCCGACCCGGATGCTGGTGGAACGCGCGATTTATGATCAGGCGGTGGAGATCGCGGCCGATGTGGCTGAAAAAACCGCCGTGGGCATGGCCGCCGATCCGGGCCGCCATATCGGGCCGCTGGTCAGCCAGGCGCAATATGACAAGGTGCAGGGGCTGATTGAGCAAGGCATCGCGGAAGGTGCAAGGCTGGTGGCGGGCGGCCTAGGGCGGCCTGAGGGGTTCAACCGGGGCTATTTCGTGCGTCCGACGGTTTTTGCCGATGTCAGCAATGACATGACCATCGCGCGCGAGGAGATCTTTGGCCCGGTTCTGAGCATCATCCCGTTTACCGATGAGGCCGAGGCGCTGAAAATCGCCAATGACACCGAATACGGCCTGACCAATTACGTGCAGACCCAGGACGGGGCCAAACGCAACCGGATGGCGCGGCGGCTGCGCTCCGGCATGGTCGAGATGAACGGGCAGGCACGTGGGGCCGGGGCACCCTTTGGCGGTATGAAGAAATCGGGCAACGGACGCGAAGGCGGGGTCTGGGGCCTGATGGATTTCCTGGAGGTCAAGGCGGTGTCGGGCTGGTCGTCCGAGGACGCGTGAGACCGGTCTGATTTGCAATAGGGGGGCATCCGGGGCAGAGAAGGCGCGGGATGCTTTATTCTGGGGCGCTGCCTGACATGGATGCGATGACCTTTGTGCCCGAAACGGTGCTGAAGCGCGACATATTCTCGGAAACCATCGTGGGCCATCTGGCCGAAGATCCCACGCAGAAAGTGGTGTTGCGCAAGCTGGATGGCGTGCCTTGGTACGCGCGGCCCGTCGCGTGGTTCTTGGCAAAGAAGGAAGTGCGCGGCTTGCGGGCGGTTGCGGGCATCGAAGGCGTGCCGGAGTTGCTGCGGGTGGATCGGGTGGGGCTGTTACGTAGCTGGTCCGAGGGCACACCGCTGCATCTGGCGCGGCCCGGCGATGCGGTTTGGTATCGCGATGCGAAGCGATTGTTGCGCCAGATGCGGGCGCGCGGCGTGGCGCATAACGACATTGCCAAACCACAGAATTGGCTGATGACGCCCGAGGGGCGCGCGGCGGTGATCGATTTTCAACTTGCAAGCGTGCATCCGCGTAAGGGGCGCTGGTTCCGGGTTCTGGCGCGCGAGGATCTGCGCCATCTGTTGAAGCAGAAACGCGCCTATGCCGGGGATCTGCTGGTGCCGTCGGAGCGCAAGATGCTGGCGCGGAAATCGCTGCCGTCGCGGATCTGGATGGCGACCGGCAAGCGGGCCTATAATTTCGTCACAAGGCGGTTGATGAACTGGTCCGATGGTGAGGGCACCGAGGATCGGGTTGCCCGCGACGGGCCCGCCCTGCGCGAGATCGCGGCGCGGTCGGAGATATCCGACATCATGATCTGCACCTACGCGCTGCCGGCGCGCGGGGTCGGGGTCTATGCGTTTTTCGAAACCGCGATGGCGGCGGGCGATCTGCGCGCCATCGTGCCCGAGGCGCGGGCCGAGCTGGTGCAGGGGGTGGCGGCGTTTCCGCGCAGCGACGGCCGGGTGCGCGAAGATATCCTGCATCTGATTGCCGCCAACCGGCTGGATGAGCTGGCGGTGCTGATGCAGGGGGCACCGGAGCTGACCGAATTGGTCAATGGCATCGTGGCGGGGCGGGCGAACCTGACGGATCGGGTGCTGAAAGGCTGAGGCTCCGCGCTCAGAACGGGGGCTTGGCGCGGAAATTCAGCCCGAGGCCCGAATCGGGGTGTTGCAGGCGCAGGGATTCCGCGTGCAGCATCAGACGGGAATGCTCGCGGGCCGGACCGGTGGCATAGAAAGGGTCGCCCAGGATCGGATGGCCGATGGCCTGGCAATGGACGCGCAGCTGATGCGTGCGGCCGGTTTTCGGGGTCAGGCGCAGGCGGGTTTCACCGCCGCCCGAACGGATCACGCGCCAATCGGTCTGGGCCGGTTTGCCGGTCTCGTGGCAGACCATCTGCAAGGGCCGGTTGGGCCAGTCGACGATGAGCGGCAGGTCAATGCTGCCGGTTTTCGCCAGCCCCTCGCCCCAGACCCGCGCGACATAGGTCTTTTTGACTCGGCGCTCTTCGAATTGCAGGTTGAGGTGGCGCTGGGCATGGGGGGTGAGCGCAAAGACCATCAGGCCCGATGTGTCCATATCCAGCCGGTGTACCAGAAGCGCGGTGGGAAACACCGCCTGAATGCGAGTGAGCAGGCAATCGGCCAGATGATCGCCGCGACCGGGAACCGACAAGAGCCCCGCCGGTTTGTCGACCAGCAGGATCTGATGATCGTGGTGCAGGATTGCCAGCGGTGTGTCGGGCGGGCGGTAGTCATGGGCCATGGCGCGGTTTAGCGGCTGTGGCGGGCGAGGGCAAAGCGCTATTGCAGCGGTGGCGATGAGAACGGTTGCCTGCACCATCACGCCAAAGGCCGCGAGCCAGCCCAGGCGGGTGACGCGGGTGGCGGGGTCACGCATCCAGACCCGCGCCGCCGACAGAAACGAGATCGGGCCGGGATTGAAGCGGCCGGTTTCGTTCGCCGCGATGGCCCGGATCTGAAACAGCGCCTTGAAAAAGAAAAATGCCCAGGCGGCGAAGGCCAGGCCTTGCAGGATGAGGATGAGCATGGCGGATTCCATAGCGTCACTAAAGCCGCAAACGGGCGGATCGGGCAAGGGTGTGCCGGGTTGGCTCAATTTGTCGGCACTGGCCAGAGCCGCGTTAACGGCTCGGAAACCGGGGCGCGGCAGGCTCCGGCGATGTGGGGGCGCGGACCTTTGAGGAAAACGCCATGGTGAATGACAATAGCGAAGTGCGGGTGATCCGGCTGAAGGAAACCCATCCCGATGAGATGGGCCGGGCCAGCGACATGATGACGACGTTTCGGATCTGGACGCTGCTGGGCGGCGCGGAGGGCCTGCGCGACCGAACGCTCGGCAACCGGCATCTTGGCTGAACAATATTCAGGGCGGCCTTGGTTGGCCGCTCTTGTGACCAATTGGCCCGGCGTGCCATGCCGATTTCCCTAGCCCCCGATTGCCAGATCGTTCAAAGAAGCGCAAAGTTGAATGCGAAACCACGGACAGATCAGGGAGGCGGCGATGCTGGCGATCTCTACCCACAAAATAGCGCAGATCATCCTGATGGGCCACGAGCTGGACCGGGCCGAGGGCGAATTGCGCGGCTTTATCGAGGCGCTGAACGATGATGAGCAGGCCGAACTGGTCGCCATCATGTGGGTCGGGCGCGGCAGTTTCGATGCCGATGATTTCCGCGAGGCGCTGGCCACGGCCTATTCCGAACGCACCACGCCCACCGCCGATTACCTGATCGGCACGCCGCATATGTCGGACCATCTGGAGAACGGGCTGGATGAGTTGGGGATCGAGGCAAGCTCGGGCGAGGATGACGTGCTTTAAAGCAGTTTTCGGATTACCAGGGAAATGGTGCATCGCGTAACGCGTTGAAATCTTCGATTTCAGGCAGCGTTACGTGATTCATGGTTTCCGAAAGTGCTAATGGAGATTTGCGTCGAACGTGGCTTTCGCGCGGCCCCAGACCCCGGAATCGAGATCGGTGAGCGTCAGCAGCGACGGCAGCAGTTGGGTGGCGTAATCCCGGCTGCTTTCGACCGGCAGCATCGAGGGCAGATTGTCGATTGCCATGATGTCGAGCGGCGGGGTCTCGGCCACGCGCAGGGTGGGTGCGGCCCAGGTGGTGGCGGTGTCATAGAGCGGCACCGGGTTGTAATCGCTGTCGGGATCGCAGGCGATATCGCCGATCACGGTGAGGGCGCGGGGGGCGGCGAGGGCCGATTGCGGCACGAAAACCGGGGTTCCGGGGCGCGCGAAGATGCAGTTGAGAAAGATCTGATGGGCGAGGATTTCGGGAAAGGGGCCGCCATGGGCGGTCTCGGCCATGTCCCAGCGGGTGACCGGCAGTGAAAGCGCGTCGCAGAGATCGGCGGCCCCTGACCCGACCCGTCCAAGCGCACCGATGACGAGGGCGGCGGGCTGCTCCTCGCAGCGGTGCAGCTCTGCGCTGAGATCGGTCAGCAGCGCATCCTTGTCGGCATAGGGGGTGACGGGGGGGCAGATTTGCCCGCGCCTCTGAGCCGTCCAGGCCATGACCGAGACCGCGGCCCCGGCGAACCCGGCCCAATAGCCGAATGCCGCGACGCGGGCCCCGGCGGCGTCGACCAGATATTCCAGATCGTAAAGTGTGCCGCCCCCGGCGCGGAACCGGTCCAAGAGCACCCGGCCCGAATGCTGGCCCTTGTAGGCATGGCCGAACATGATGTGGCGGTGGGCGAGCGGTGTGCCGTCGTCGGGCAATTCCTTGAGGCCGAAAATGATCGCATCGGCGGGCGCATCGGGCCAGCTGTTTTCCGGGGCGGTTTCGGCCCCGGCGGCGGCGTATCCTGTCAGGCCGGGTGCGCGGGTGGAGCTTTCCTCGACCGTCACGCGAATGCCCGCCGCGATCAGCGCCTGCACGCCCTCGGGCGTCAGGCCGCAGCGCTGTTCGTTGGCACGTTGTTCGGCGCGGACCCAGAGATGCGGCATGGGCGTTGTCCTTTCACAGATGGGTGCGGGCGAATTGACGATCCGGCGCGTCCAGATGCGGCAACGCGTTGAACTGGGTCAACGCCAGGCTCCCGTGCAGCGGTAACCAGCGGCTGAGCGAGGTGTTTTCGACGGCCAGGCAGACCCGTGCCATGGCCGCGATGTCGAGCCCCATGGTGATGCGCAGCGCCATGCCGACGACACCGCCCGAGGTGACCACGATTGCGCGGCCTTCGCCCTCTGCGATTTCAGTCAAGCCATCGGTCACGCGGGCTTCGAAATCCGCGAAGCTTTCAGGGGCGTCCGCGATGTCGCCCTCTGCCCAGGCGGAGATCATGCGCGGCAGGTGGAGGGCGAAATCCTCGCGGGTATCGGGGATGGGAGCCCCGTGTTGATCCTCGAAGAGATGGGCCAGCGTGAAGAACGCCATTTCATTGAGGCGCGGGTCGGTTTCGGCATCGGTAAAACCCATCGCCTCGGCGGTTTCGCGGTGGCGGTGCAGGCTGCCGCGATAGGAGCGCGCGAAAACTTCGCCCGAGTGGGTCAGATGCTGACCGAGCCATGCGGCCTGTTGCGTGCCCAGCGCGCTGAGGCGGTCATAGCTGGCCTCGTCGCGGGCGGTGGTATTGGCCTGACCGTGGCGGACGAGGGTGATGTAGGACATGGGGCGCGGCTCCTGAACTTTGCGCAAGGTTTAGGGCTTTGGCCGGGCGGGGAAAAGGGGCCGCGCGGGCATCGGTGGGGTGCCATGACGGAAAAGCGCCGGAGGCAGTCGCGGATGGCGGTCTTTTCACGGCTGCGCTTTGGCATAGAATGGCTCAGGCGAGAATCCGGGGAGAGCCGCAGATGTCCGACGAAATCCGTTTCCAGCTTGATGGCGAGGTCGTTGTTGCCGAACCGGGCATGACGATCTGGGAAGTGGCCAATGGCCGGGGGTTGGTGATCCCGCATCTGTGCCACAAGCCCGCGCCGGGATACCGCGCGGATGGCAATTGCCGGGCCTGCATGGTCGAGATCGAGGGCGAGCGGGTGCTGGCGGCGTCGTGTATCCGCGAACCGGCCGAGGGCATGGTGGTGACGACCGATTCCGCGCGGGCGAAAACGGCGCGCAAGATGGTGGTCGAAATGTTGTTGGCCGATCAGCCGGATCGCGCGACGGCCCATGACAAATCGAGCCATCTGTGGGACATGGCCGACCTGAACGGCGTCGCGGCCAGCCGCTTTCCCAAGCTGGAGGAAGGGCGCATACCGCTCTTGGATGACAGCCACGTGGCGATGTCGGTGAACCTTGATGCCTGTATCCAATGCGGGCTCTGCGTGCGGGCCTGCCGTGAGGTGCAGGTCAATGATGTGATCGGCATGGCGGGGCGCGGGCATGACGCCTGGCCGGTGTTCGATATCAGCGATCCGATGGGGGCCTCGACCTGTGTGGCCTGCGGCGAATGCGTGCAGGCTTGTCCGACGGGGGCGTTGATGCCCGCCACGGTGGTGGATGAAAACCAGGTCGGCGACCGTGCCGATTTCGACAGCGAGACCGAGAGCGTCTGCCCGTTCTGCGGCGTCGGCTGCAAGGTCAGCCTCAAGGTCAAGGATGGTAAGGTCAAATATGTCGAGGGTCTGAACGGCCCGGCCAATGAAGGGCGGCTCTGCGTCAAGGGGCGGTTCGGGTTCGACTATATCCACCATCCGCACCGTCTGACCAAACCTTTGATCCGCCGCGACGATGCGCCCGCCAAGGGGCTGAACGTCGATCCCGGCAATTGGCAGA
>CAXBGQ010000054.1:0-12793 GCA_963975135.1 uncultured Nioella sp.
TTTGCTTGGCCGGACTCTACACAAAACTGGAGGAGATTCAGGGGCTCAGGTCAGGGGTCGCGCACCCCATGCTCAGCCTATTTGAGCCGCCATGGCGTGCTTCGGTGTGAGCAAGGATTGGCGGTCACCACCTCGAATTCGACCCTTAAAACGCCGATAGAAGCCGGGTCGTTTCTGGGTCCATGAAACCGGCCACGGTCGCCTCGGTTTCAAGTTGAAGGGCTCGGTTCAAGTCGGTTGATGCGGCGGCGTTCAAAACCCGTTTCATGGCGCGCACCGAAAGCGTGGGCAGATCGGCAAGCCGATCGGCTGTTTTGCGCGCCTCTGACAGCAAAATATCATCAGGTACCACTGCCCAGGCAACACCGAAGGACAACAGCTCGGCTGCGCTGTATTTATCCCCAAAAAACAACATCTCGCGGGCTTTGTGCAGCCCGACCATGGCCGGAAGCAACGACGTGACCGCACCCGTTACGAATAGGTTGAGCGACACCTCGGGGAAAAAGCCTTTGGCGCTCTCGCCCCAAATTGGGAAATCGCAATTGATGGCCCATTCAAAGCCGCCGCCAACGGCCCAACCGTTGATCGCCCCGACAACCGGTTTGGCACCAAAGGTGATGGCATGGGTCGCCCGCTGGATGGCAAGCACGAGATCGCGGGCTTCCTCTTCCGAATTCGGGTGAACATGTTCCCGGCGGTCATCGCCGGCACAAAAGGCCCGCCCTTCGCCGGTAAATATGATCGCGCGGGTCGCCGGGTCGGAATTCGCGTGATCAAAGGCACTGGCAACATCGTCAATGAGCTGCCGGTTCATTGCGTTCAGGCTGTCAGGCCGATTCAGCGAAATGGTCCGAACGCCCTTGGCACCCAAAGTGCTCAGGATCGTTGCAAAGGTCGCGTCACTCATTGGTAGCTCCTTATGACCCGCCGGGTTTTGCCCTCGGTCATTTCGAATGATCCCTTGGGAAGCAGCGTCAGTTTTGCCGTCACTCCCAGGGCTTTCTTGAATTCGCGCTCGATCTGCTCGGCAAAACCGGTGGGCTGCGCGTATCCTGACGTCAGTTCCACCTGAACTGGTAGCACATCATGCGGCGGCGGCTGCGTCAGGACAATTCGGAAGTCGCCGGTCAGTTCGGTGAACCCGCCAACCACCGCCCCCACCATGGTGGGGAACATGTTGAGCCCGCGCACCACGATCATGTCATCCGAGCGGCCAACGACCCGAAATCTGAACCCGGTGCAGCCGCAGCGGCACGGGTCGGTTTCGTCGATAGCGATGATGTCGCCCGTTCGAAACCGGACCAGTGGCTGGCAATCGCGCAGCAGATGCGTCAGCACCAGTTCGCCAGTCACCCCCGGTTTGATGTCCAGCGGCGCGCCGGAGTCTGGATCTATCAGCTCAGGGAACAGCACATCAGGGGCGAGGAAATGCAGGCGGGTATCCTCGGGGCATTGCGCCGCAAAGTTCGAGAATACATCCGACACGCCAAAATTCGCATTGCGTGGTTCAAACCCCCAGGTCTCGTGCAACCGCGCCCTGAAGGCAGGATCGTCAAGCCCCGCCTCACCGCCGAAAAGACCCAGTCTCAGCCCCAGATCCCGTGGGGCAAGTCCCGGAAATTTCTCTTCGATCACACGCTCCAGCACCGCCGGGTAGGACGGTGTGCAGGAAATCGCCGTTACCCCGACCTCTTGGATGGTGCGGACCAAAAGCTCGGTGCTGCCGACGCCGAAGGGAATGACCAGCGCTCCGGTTTCCTGCAACGTCATGTGATCGGTCAAGCCGCCCATCCACATCTGGTAATTCAGGCAATGCGCGACCGTATGATCAGGCCCCAACCCTGCCAACCTCTGCGCCCGTCCGCCGACAGTTTCGGTCACTCGGCAATCCTGTGCGGACAGGGCAAGGTTCATGGCCTGACCCGTTGTTCCCGAAGTTCGGTGAAGGCGGACGGCTTGTTTCCTATCGGCGGCAAGATAGTTGCCGAACGGGGGATGATCCGCCTGAGACAGTCGAAGCTGCGCCTTGTCCGAAAGGGGCAGGAGAGCAAGATCCTTCAGGTCCTTTGGTGGCTGAACCCCGGCCCATAAATCGCGGTAGAAAGCAGAATGCGCACCAACATAGACGCGTTGCTTTTCCCATGCCGCCTGGTTGAGCGGCTGCAATTCTTCACGGCTTTTGGTTTTGGCTTTTTCCATCAAAGTCATGGGTCCATCCGTCCTTGCAAAGGCAAAGTGGATGGATAGATTCCCATCGCACGGTCTGTGATTTGTGCCTGCGCATTCGGGTCGATGGGCCGCAGGTGACCGCTTAGATTCAGCTCCGCCTTAGCACGATACGCACAGGCACAGCGGATCAATTCGGTGGGAAACATGAGGTCCACGTCTTGCATCTGTGCTTGGGGTTGGAGGGGGTGTTGGGGCATGTAGCTCAAATACAAGAATATGATGGTACGTTCATTTTACAAAACCAATTACCGGTCAAGTGCCGCAGTGGATTTGTCCGGTTCGGCAATGTTTGATATCCGGTTCAGTCGCACCAGCAAACCCGACAGTGCCCGAGAAGGCACCGCTGTCGGTACTGAAGGCAAGAATTTCCAGATTGACTGGCCGCTCCTGTGATCGAGAGGTTGAGCAACGTGTAGCGCCGAGACTGGCCAATGATGCGGCCTTTGTTCCAGGCTGGGCGAAGCGCGCGAATTGCAGGCAGGTTGGGTGTTTTCACGACAGATCCTCCGATCCGCCATGCCCTCCCTCAACCACAACCCGACGTTGACGAGCCACCATCTCATAGGATGCCGCGCTGCATCTGAGACCGGCTCCGAGCCCAAATGCTTGATGCTGCAGATCGCACAAACGGCAGCTCAAATAGGTTGACCCGCCATAGCATGGGGTTGGCCTTGCCAACCGCCTAGTAGATTTCGATTTCTGTTTTTGCGATGCGGCGGATGATCTTGAAGATATCGTCCAGGGTTTCCGTCAGCTCGATCTCGCGGGCGTAGGTGTGGAGCCGCTTTGGTTCGTCTGCGCGCAACCTTTCAATTTCGTGTCGTGCGATGTCTTCGATCAGTGTTGAGAACCCGGATTTCATCTGTCGGACCTGAACGGCTCTGTCTGTGTCCTGGGTTTCCAATGCCAGAAGGACGCCGTCAATTGCGTCGATGACCTCCTTGTGAAGCGTGGCGATAACCGACGCTGTTGCAGGGCTGATGTTAACATTTTCGTCTATCTTTTTGCGTGCGGACGTCACCATGCTGGTTGCCACAAGATCGCCAATATGTTCGAAATCGTTGGAGATCCGGATCAAACCCATGAACCGATCTGACTGATCCGCGGGCAAACTCGTGATGCTGATCTTGCGCATGTAGCCGATGATTTCGCGGTGCAGAAGGTCGACAGGTCGGTCCATAACCCGCAACTTGTCGATATCAAGCGGGCTGCCTGTTGTCACTGCGGGTATCGCCTGCGCAAACATGTCGCGCACCAGCGTCCCCAGATGCAGGGTCTCAAGGCGGACAGCGTCTATTGCGATGGCCGGGACATCCAGGAACTTGGGATCCAGGTGTTTTGGCTTGAAGCCCGGTTCGATCACCTCCGCGCGATCCGGAACCAGCCACTCGGAAAGCCAGGCAATCTGCCTGGTAAACCCGATGAACAAGAGCGCATTGAAGACGTTGAAGAAGGTATGCACATTGGCCAGCTGTCGGGGGACCACGCTGGCATCGGATGTCGCCTGGGCAGGGGAGATTGAACGCGCGAAGGATGCCAGTTGATCCACGAAACCTATCCAGATCAAAACGCCTGCTACATTGAAAAGCGTGTGGATGATCGCGGCGCGCAAGGCCGCGCTCGGCTTGCCCAGGGCTGCAAGCAGGGCTGTGACACAGGTGCCGATATTTGCCCCAAGAGCAAGGGCAACGGCGGGTTCCAAAGCGATCAGGTTTTGTCCGGTCATGACGATCAAGATGCCAGTTGTTGCCGATGACGATTGGATCAAAGCGGTAAAGCCCGCACCCACAATCGCGGCCAGCAAGTAGTTGTCGAGCTTGCGCATGAAATCGAGGAACGGTTCGAAACTCCGCAGGGGTTCCATCGCTTCCGACATTGTCGCCATGCCAAAAAACACCATTCCCAGCCCCAGAAGGATGCGCCCGCGCTCGCGCGTCAGTTTCTGCTTGGCAAGGGCTGAGACGAAGAAGCCCAGAGACAAAACCGGCAAGGCCAACGTCGTGACCTTGAAGGCGAGGATCTGCGTGGTGATTGTTGTGCCGATATTCGCACCGATGATCACCGCCACGCTTTGCGCCGACGTCATCAGCCCCGCAGTGATGAAACCGACGAGCAAGACCGTCGTGATCGACGAAGATTGAATAATGGCCGTGATGGACGCACCAGCTGCAAGTCCCAAAAACCGGTTGCCTGTCATCCGGTCGAGCATGGATTTCATTGAGGAACCCGCGACCTGTTTCAAGGCGCGGGTCATAATATCCATCCCGAACAAGAACAGCGCCAGCCCGCCAAGCAGCCCGGTTGAAAGCGCCATTGCATTGAGTTCCGTGATCATGATGCGTACCGGATGATGGCACCATAATGCCACGGATCATGTAGAAAAAGATAGCTGCCGATGTGCCAGCCGATGGCACGGCAATCACCCAAACCGCTGCGATCCGTACGACCCGAGCGCGTTTGGCACGTTCGATCCGGTTTTCCCGGCCCAGACCACGGCGTTCCCGTTTGGCGAAAAGACTCTGCCCTACGCTCGGGCGGCAGCATCTTCTTGAAGCTCTCCATTAGGCGTTCACGCTGGTGTTCCAGAAAATAGGTGACCCCTGCGTCGAGCAGGACCACACCAAGAAGCGCGAACGCGATATAAAGATTGCCCTGACCGGGGTCTAACCGCTCAGCTGCCATGGGTAGCGCGCCGCCAACAATCAAAAGCAAAGCGAAGAAGTTTTTGAATTGAAGCAGGAATTTTCGATTCCCGGCACCCCTTTGCCGATCTTCAGCACATTGGTGTTGCAGATGCCAAGCCGCGTTTTCGCCTCGGCTGTCGTCAAACCTTCGGTAAAGCTGTCGAAATGCTCCAGGACCTTTGCCAGTGAATGCTCGTAATATTGTGCCACGTACCAACATTGCTCCCGACATCAGCCCCACAGCCCTGTTAATCGATTTGCAATGAATTGACCGCGTAATTCTTTCATGTGGCTGCGGAACGCGCAAACAGATTGTGTGACTCCTGAGTTTCTACCGCTCGAAAAGCGCACTCCGACGGTACATGTATAGGGCTGCATCTGGTGGCCGATAAATCAGCCCTGGGTCTGAAAGAAGTGGTCCCGGAATATCGGACGGTCAGCTAAGGTATATCCCAAACCTTTGAAGGGATCCCAACATGGCAAAACGCCGGAACTTTACAGATCAGTTTAAGGCCAAGGAAACGCTGGAAGCATGGCAGGAGGACTACAACATACACAGACCGCTTTCGGCGTTGGGCAATCTGACACCAATGGAATTTGCCGAGAAAATGAGCATGGACAAACTGGCTGCATACGGCCATCAAACCGAACCCAAGAGCTCTCCGCAGGTTGGAGGAAACTTGGGGCTCAGGTCACATGTGCCGAAGAACGCGTGGGTCTTAGATCCAAGTCGATTGCAGCTTCACGATCACTGCGGCCGCCCCGGTCAATGCCAGCGTGAAAACCACGAAGAGAACCAGCGCAAGCACGATCGACCCGAGTTTGCCCGGCAGCTTGCAAACCAATCCCCAAAGCCATTCCGGACGCCAGGTACCCTTTTCAAGACTGCGGTCGATCACCGTCACATAAAGCGGTAGGGCGCTGACCAGCGTCGCATAGAGGTAGACACCTGAAATATTTTCGAAAAATGCGGATCGGATAAGCGTGGGCCCAACCACCTGCAGCGCGAGCCAGCGATCCCCTCCGAACGAGCCGAACCAGCCGGCCGAGAGGAAGTAGATCACCCCATGCAACAGGACGAATATGATGACTCTCGCTGGCAGGTCGATCAGCAGGACGCGAGCATGCGCCGCTTCTTCACGTTGTTTGGCGACACTCACGGCATAAAGAAAGAAGCTTACGTAGTTGACGGCGAATACAACGGGCAATCCGTTCGTCACGACCTGTCGAAAAAAACGGCTGAATGCGAGTCCGTTGCACAACATCGCCCCGAAGCCCGGCGTGAGCGCAATGTAGAGCAGCAGGAGCGGAATCAAGCCGAGGCAGCTGACGATCAATGTGTTGCGGGCAAACCGCAAGAACGGCATGTTGGTGTTGAAGTATTTTTCCATTGCACAACAGCTTGCCAGTATTTCGGGTCAGATGCGAGGAACGCCACATCGGTCGCAGGCACCATACCTTGGGCTGATCCCATGTCACCAGTACCGTCGCGCTGGATCAAATGATGGGACCACTTGCGAGACTGGCAGTATCGCAGCCACTGATCAGACATTGTGTCAGACCTGTCCACTTGCCCTCGCTCCTGCCCGCACACCGCCCGAAGTGACCGAGCCCGTTTCCGGCCCTTTGCGGGCATTCATGGACCACGCAGCGAACGAAGCGCTTCGAGCCCTGAGCTGCCAGCATTCTACATTGCCGCGAATGTCCGGTTTTTCGAATTTGGTGCAAAAGTGAATTTCCCGCCAATCCAGTGGTCGTGTCACGAAGGTGGTTGAAATTTGAAGGTGGCGCAATCTCTGGGTGAATTGAACCCACCCAACGCGCCGAAATCTTTGATTTCAGGCAACGGTAAGCGATGCAGGGTTTCGCGAAAGGATCGAACTTCTAGCTCCGCGTATAACGGCTGGTGCTCAGCAACAGGCTGGTTTCCGAGGTCGCCACCCCCTCCAGTCGACGGATATCGCCCAGCACCCGGTCCAGCGCCTCCAGCGTATCGGTGCCAATCTGCACGATTATATCCCATTTGCCGTTGGTCGCATGCACCGCCTGCACCTGCGCCATACCCGATAATTGCCGCCGGATCCGTTCCATCCCCGGCCCCGCGATCGCCAGCATGGTCAGCGCGCGCACCGGGCTCTCTGCCAGATCTCCGCGCGTCAGAACCGAAAACCCCTGGATCTCTCCGCTTTGGGTCAGCTTCCCGATCCGGGCGCGCACCGTGGCCCGCGTGATGCCCAGCGTGATCGCCAGATCCGACAGCGCCGCGCGCCCGTCCCGCCTGAGCGCCGCCAGCAATTTCCGATCCGCATCGTCCATTTCGATCATATCATACTCTCAATTCGATCAATTACCCGCCATTAAGATCATTTTGCCTGCTGTTGTCCAACGCGAAATGCACGATATGCACGCCGAGACTCCACCCTATGAGGCCCCAAATGACCGACACCCCCTGCCTTTTGATCGGCGCGCCGATGGATTGTGGCAAACGCCGCCGCGGCTGCATGATGGGCCCCGATGCCTATCGCACCGCAGGACTGGCCGAGGCGTTGGCCGGTCTGGGCCGCGATGTGCGCGATCTGGGCAATGTCACGCCCGCGCCCCTGCCCGCCATTGCCGGTGCCCCGCATATCCATGCGCTGGCCGAAAACATCGCCTGGACCACCGCGCTGGCGACGGCAGCCGAAGACGCGATGACCCAGGGCTTTCCGATCTTCATGGGCGGCGATCATGCGCTGGCACTGGGCACCGTTTCGGGCGTCGCCAATCACGCAGCCAAGGCCGGGCAACCGCAATTCCTGCTCTGGCTGGATGCGCATTCCGATTTCCACACGCCTGCCACCACCGGATCGGGCAATCTGCACGGCACGCCCGTCGGCTATGTCACTGGACAAGAGGGCTTCGAAGATTTTCCGAAGGTCAGGAACCCGATACCGCTGGACCAGATCTGCATGATCGGCCTGCGCTCGGTCGATCTGCAGGAAAAAGCCGCCCTGCAAGGCACCGATATGATCCTGCACGACATGCGCGCCATCGACGAACATGGCATCAGCGCGCCCTTGCGCGATTTCCTGGCGCGCGTTGAGGCCGAAAACGGCCTGCTGCATGTCTCGCTCGATGTCGATTTCCTCGACCCCATCATCGCGCCTGCAGTCGGCACCACCGTTCCGGGCGGAGCCAGCTTCCGCGAGGCGCATCTGGTGATGGAGATCCTGCACGATAGCGGCCTGGCCTCCTCGCTCGATCTGGTCGAGCTGAACCCCTTCCTCGATGACCGTGGCCGCACCGCAAGCCTGATGGTCGATCTCACCGCCTCACTGATGGGCCGCCGGGTCTTTGACCGCCCCACCCGCAGCTTCGCCTGAAAGGGAACCCGATGCCCCTGCCCCAACCCTCCGACCGCGCTTTCGTGCCCTTCGTTTCGGTCGATAACATGATGCGCCTGATCCATTCCATCGGCGTCGAGACGATGTTGGTGGAACTCGCCGCCTATATCGAAGCCGATTTCCGCCGTTGGCCGCTGTTCGACAAAACCCCGCGCGTGGCCGCGCATAGCAAAGAAGGCGTGATCGAGCTGATGCCAACCTCGGACGGCACCCAATATGGCTTCAAATACGTCAACGGCCATCCCAAAAATACGCGCGACGGGCTGCAAACCGTCACCGCCTTTGGCCTCCTGGCCGATGTCGCCACCGGCTACCCGACCTTGCTCACCGAAATGACGATCCTGACCGCCCTGCGCACGGCGGCGACATCGGCCTTGGTCGCGAAATATCTGGCCCCGAAAGGCTCCACCACGATGGCGATGATCGGAAATGGCGCACAATCGGAGTTCCAGTCGCTGGCGATGAAAGCGATCTGCGGCATTTCCACGGTGCGCCTCTACGATACCGATCCCGCCGCCACCGCAAAAACCGCCCGCAACCTGGCCGGTCAGGGCCTCAATGTGGTCAGCTGCACGTCGGCAGAGCACAGCATGGAAGGGGCCCAGATCATCACCACCTGCACCGCGGACAAACAAAACGCCACCATCCTGACCGACAACATGATCGGCGCGGGCGTCCACATCAACGCCATCGGCGGCGATTGCCCCGGCAAGACCGAACTTGCGCCCGAGATCCTGCACCGCTCTGATATCTTTGTGGAATACCCGCCCCAGACCCGGATCGAGGGCGAAATACAGCAGGTCGCTGACGACCATCCCGTGACCGAAATCTGGCAGGTCATCGAAGGAGCCGCGCCGGGCCGCATATCGCCCACACAAATCACGCTTTTTGACAGCGTCGGTTTCGCGATCGAGGATTTCTCAGCGCTGCGCTACATTCGCGACCGGCTGGAAGGGACGGAACTTTTCGACCAGCTCGACATGCTGGCCGACCCCGACGATCCCCGCGATCTCTTTGGGATGTTGCAACGCGCGGCAACCTGAGAAGCAGGCGAGACAGGCAAGGAAAAGGGGGCCTTGCCCCCACGCCCGTTCCGGGCGCTCCCCCAGGATATTTTTAGCGCAAAGAAGGCAAATTTTAACTTAATTTTCTTCATCTTGGCGAAAATACCTGCCGCCGGCAGGCCGCGCTGCAACGATCCCTGCCTTGGCAGGGTGAGGCGCAGCGCCCCCCGGATCGCGTCAGCGAAACGACCGGGTCAATGCAGGGTCAATTCGCCGACCACATTTCGCCATTCTCCCGCGCCAATCATCTTGCGATGCGTGAAGCGCACCGAATGCAGCGGCCCTTCGATCTCGTCCCGCCAGAACTCGATAAATGAAAACAGCCGCGGGTGATCCGGCGCAAGATCGTAATCCTGCCACAGGAACGTATTCAGGACATGTGGAAAATCGGGCATGTGATAGAACATCTCGGCCGTGGTCAGCCCATAGCCCTTCAGCATCAGTTCGGTCTCGGATTTTGCCATTTTCTGCCTCGTTTGGTTGACCTCCCCATGGCAATGATGCCGCATTCTGGTTAAAAATCAAATAAAACAACTTGTTACCCACCGTGATACAGGAGTGCCAAGCCCCCATTGCACCCCATATCCCGCGCCACTATAGTGCCTGACAACAAGATATAGACGCCGCAGACAGCAAGCGAGCCCCCTTTTGACCGACACGCCAGAACCCCCTGAAAACATGGACGAAACCCAAGGCTCCGCGCCGGTTCCCCATGGCCCCCAGATTTCCATCGCCGAAGAGATGAAGACCAGCTTCATCGACTACGCGATGAGCGTGATCATTTCCCGCGCCATCCCCGATCTGCGCGACGGGCTCAAACCGGTGCACCGGCGCATCCTTTATGCGATGCACGAGACCAACAACACGCATGACAAATCCTACCGCAAATCGGCGCGCGCCGTGGGCGACACGATGGGCAAATACCACCCGCATGGCGATAGTGCGATCTATGACGCGCTGGTTCGTATGGCGCAGCCGTTTTCTATGTCCTTGCCGCTTCTGGACGGGCAGGGAAATTTCGGCTCGATGGATGGCGATAACGCCGCCGCCATGCGCTATACCGAAGTGCGGATGGACAAGCCCGCAGCCTCGCTTCTGGCCGATATCGACAAAGACACCGTTGATTTCGTTGACAATTACGATGGCAAGGATCGCGAGCCTTCGGTCCTGCCATCGCGCTTTCCCAATATGCTGGTCAATGGCGCGGGCGGCATTGCCGTCGGCATGGCCACCAATATCCCGCCGCATAATCCGAACAGTTGATGGACTATGTGCAGGCCCCCGATTTTCCGACCGGCGGCATCATTCTGGGCCGCGCCGGGGCGCGCAAGGCCTATCTGGAGGGGCGCGGCAGCGTCATCATCCGCGCCAAAACCCGGATCGAAGAGATCCGCAAGGATCGCTTTGCCATCGTGCTCGATGAGATCCCCTATCAGGTCAACAAGGCCTCGATGATCGAAAAGATCGCCGAGCTTGTGCGCGACAAGAAGCTCGAAGGCATTTCCCACGTTCAGGATGAAAGCGACCGGTTGGGCGTGCGCGTGGTGATCGAGCTGAAACGCGACGCCACCGCCGAGGTCGTGCTCAACCAGCTCTTCCGCTTCACTCAAATGCAGACCCATTTCGGCTGCAACATGCTGGCACTGAACGGGGGCCGCCCCGAACAGCTCACCTTGCGCGGCTTCCTGACCGCCTTCCTCGATTTCCGCGAGGAGGTCGTCGCCCGGCGCACCGCCTTTGAGCTGCGCAAAGCCCGCGAGCGGTCTCATATCCTCTGTGGTCTGGCGGTTGCGGTCTCGAATGTCGATGAGGTCGTGGCCACCATCCGCGCCTCCGCTGATGCCGCCGAGGCCCGGCACAAGCTGATGACCCGGCGCTGGCCCGCGGGCGAGATCCTCGAATATATCGCTCTGATCGATGATCCGACCCATACCGCCAACGATGACGGCACCTATAACCTCTCCGAGGCGCAGGCCCGCGCCATTCTGGAGCTGCGCCTGCAACGCCTGACCCAGATCGGGGTTAAGGAAGTCACCGATGAATTGCAGGACCTGGCCGCGAAAATCCGCGATTACCTGGAAATCCTCGGCTCCCGCGACCGCATCCTGTCGATCATTTCGTCGGAACTGGCCGAGATCCGCGACCAATTTGCCGTTCCCCGCCGCACCGAGATTGTCGACTGGTCCGGCGACATGGACGACGAGGATCTGATCGAACGTGAGGATATGGTCGTCACCATCACCTCCGCCGGCTATATCAAACGCACGCCGCTGATTGATTTCCGGGCGCAACGGCGCGGCGGCAAGGGGCTTTCCGGCATGTCCACCAAAGAGGACGATGTCGTAACCACGCTCTTCGTGGCCAACACCCATACGCCGCTTTTGTTCTTCACCACCGATGGCATGGTCTACAAGCTGAAAACCTGGCGCCTGCCGCAGGGCGGGCGCACCGCCAAGGGCAAGGCCATCGTCAATATCCTGCCGATTCCGCCCGGCGTCTCGATCGCCGCCGTGATGCCGGTCGACCGGGACGAGGATCATTGGGACGAATTGCAGATCGCCTTTGCCACCAGCGCGGGCGATGTGCGCCGCAACATGCTGAGCGATTTCACCAATGTGATGCGCAACGGCAAGATCGCTATGAAGCTGCCCGAGGGGGTCGAGCTGGTCAATGCGCGCATCTGCACCGAGGATGACGATATCATGCTGGTCACCGATGCGGGCCGCGCCATCCGCTTCCGCACCACCGATGTCCGCGTCTTCAAGGGCCGCGATTCGACCGGCGTGCGCGGCATCCGGCTCAGCGGGGATACCCGCGTCGTCTCGATGGCCGTGATCCGCAATTTCGACGCCACATCCGATGAACGCATCGCCTATCTGAAAATGCGCCGCGCCATGGCCGGGCTGACGGATGAGGATGCCGGCGAAGACGAGGAAACCGCCACCGATGTCGCCCTGCCGCAAGACCGCTACGCCGAGATGTCGGCGGCCGAGGATCTGATCCTGACCATCACGGCGGGCGGCTCGGGCAAGCTCAGCTCGTCGCATGATTACCCGGTCCGGGGTCGCGGCGGTCAGGGTGTGGCCGCGATGGACAAGGCGATGCGCGGCGGCACCATTGTGGCCTCCTTCCCGGTCGAGATGGAAGATCAGATCATGCTGGCCACCTCCACCGGACAATCGATCCGCTGCCCTGTCGATGGCATCTCGTTCCGCTCACGCTCTGCCGGGGGGGTCAAGGTCTTTGACACCGCCAAGGGCGAGGTCGTGGTCTCTGTCGCCTGGATTGCTGATCAGGGCGACGCGGGCGAGGCCGAGACCGGCACGGAATGAGCGATCTGCTGGCACTGGCGGGGCGGGTCCTTCTGGGCCTCATCTTCGTGGCTGGCGCGCTGCAAAAGCTGGCCGATCCGGTGCCCGCGATGGATCTGGTG
>CAXBGQ010000055.1:0-12784 GCA_963975135.1 uncultured Nioella sp.
ATAACCGCGCCCCTGCCAACCACGCCAGCCCAGGTTGAAACCGGTCAACTGCCACAGCCCGTCCAGACCAAGGCAGCCGGGCATGATCGGGTTGCCGGGAAAGTGACAGGCGAAAAACCACAGGTCGGGGTTGATGTCGAACTCGGCAATCACGTGTCCCTTGCCATGCGCGCCGCCATCGCCCGAAATATCGGTGATCCGGTCCATCATCAGCATCGGCGGTTCCGGCAGCTGCGCATTGCCCGGGCCAAACAGCTCGCCGCGCGCGCATTTCAACAGATCGTCCCGGTCGAAACTCGTGGGATATCCAGCCATTAACCCCTGCCCTTCATATCGTAGCCACGGGCCCTGCCGCCCGAAATCCGCCCTCACCTAGCACCCGCGGCAATGCATACGCAAGGAGACACCTGGCTGCAAACTTAAGCACATAAAACGCGATTCCAATTGAAAATGGCCGCATCCAACCCCTATATTCCTCTCACGACATGAAGGATGACCCTGCCGATGACCCCCGAAGCGCTTGAACGCAGCACCAAATGGCTGGCCCAGGCCGATCTGCGCCCGACCCGTCAACGCCTGTCGCTGGCGACGCTGATGGTGGGTGACGGGCTTGATCGGCATGTCACGGCCGAAGGATTGCACGCCTCCAGCGTGTCGGCAGGCGAAAAGGTATCGCTGGCTACGGTCTACAACACCTTGCGCGCATTCTGCGAGGCCGGGCTGGTGCAGGAGGTAACCGTCGACGGCACCCGGTCCTATTTCGACACCCGCATGGACGATCACCCGCATTTCTACTTTGAAGAGAACGGGGCCCTGATCGACGCCGACACATCCGAGTTGAAGATCGCCAGTCTTCCAACCCCGCCCGAGGGGTATGAGGTCGCCAAGGTCGATGTTGTGGTGCGGCTGCGCCAAAGCGACTGACCTGCGCGCCAAATTGCGCACATGAAACCTGCAAACCTCCCGTGAGGGAGATTTGCTCTGGCCATTGTGGCCTGCCCATTGTAACGCCGGGCCAACTCCTGTTTTTTCAAGGCTTCTCCTCATGGACCTTCGCAATATTGCGATTATCGCGCATGTTGACCACGGCAAGACGACGCTGGTTGACGAGCTTCTGAAACAATCCGGCGCATTTCGCGAGAATCAGGCCGTTTCCGAACGCGCCATGGACAGCAATGACATCGAACGCGAACGCGGTATCACGATCTTTGCCAAGCCCACATCCGTCGAGTGGAAGGGCACGCGCATCAACATCGTCGACACCCCCGGCCACGCCGATTTCGGCGGCGAGGTCGAACGCATCCTCAGCATGGTCGATGGTGTCGTGCTGCTGGTCGATGCCGCCGAAGGCCCGATGCCGCAAACCAAGTTCGTGACCTCCAAGGCGCTGGCGCTTGGTCTGCGCCCCATCGTGGTGCTGAACAAGGTCGACAAGCCCGACGCCGAGCCCGACCGCGCGCTGGATGAATGTTTTGACCTCTTCGCCTCGCTCGATGCCGATGAGGATCAACTGGATTTCCCGCATATGTATGCCTCGGGTCGCTCCGGTTGGGCAGATGCCGAACTGAACGGGCCGCGCAAGGATCTGCACGCGCTCTTTAACCTGATCGTCAATCACGTCCCCAAGCCGCGCCAGATCACCCGCAAGGACGAAGATTTCCGTATGTTGGCGACAACGCTCGGGGCCGACCCCTTTGTCGGCCGCCTGCTGACCGGTCGCGTCGAATCGGGCAAGCTCAAGGTCGGGGCCACCGTGCAGGCGCTCAGCCGCATCGGCCAGAAGATCGAACAGTTCCGCGTCACCCGCATTCAGGCGTTTCGGGGCCTCGCCCAACAGGATATCGAAGAAGCGCAGGCCGGCGATATCGTTTCACTGGCGGGCATGTCCAAGGCCACCGTGGCCGACACGATCTGCGCGCTGGCTGTCGATGAACCGCTTGAGGCGCAGCCGATCGACCCGCCCACCATCACCGTCACCTTCGGCATCAATGACAGCCCGCTGGCGGGCCGTGACGGCAAAAAGGTCCAATCCCGCGTCATCCGCGAACGCCTGATGAAAGAGGCGGAATCGAATGTCGCCATCAAGATCAGCGACACGCCGGGCGGTGAGGCCTTCGAGGTCGCGGGCCGGGGCGAGTTGCAGATGGGCGTTCTGATCGAAAACATGCGGCGTGAGGGCTTTGAGCTCAGCATTTCGCGCCCGCAGGTTCTGTTCCGCGACGATGGCGAAACCAGGCTGGAACCGGTCGAGGAGGTCACAATCGATGTCGATGACGAATATTCCGGCGCGGTGATCGAAAAGCTGACCGGCACCCGCAAGGGCGAACTGGCCGAGATGAGACCGGCGGGCGCGGGCAAAACCCGTATCATCGCGCATATCCCATCGCGCGGTCTCATCGGCTATCACGGTGAGTTCCTGACCGACACTCGCGGCACCGGCGTTCTGAACCGTGTGTTCCATGCCTGGGAACCCTTCAAGGGACCGATCCCCGGTCGCCGCCAGGGTGTTCTGATCTCGATGGAAAACGGCGTCTCGGTGGCCTATGCGCTGTGGAACCTCGAGGATCGCGGCAAGATGTTCATCGGCGCGCAGACCCCGATCTATACCGGCATGATCATCGGCGAACATTCCCGCGACAACGACCTGGAAGTGAACCCGCTGAAGGGCAAGAAACTGACCAATGTGCGCGCCTCGGGCACCGATGAGGCGGTGCGCCTGACCACGCCGATCACCATGTCGCTGGAACAGGCCATCGCCTATATCGACGATGATGAACTGGTCGAAGTGACGCCCAAAGCCATCCGGTTGCGCAAGCGGTATCTCGATCCGCACGAGCGCAAGCGCCAGTCGCGGGCAAGCTGAACCGAAATGGGCCATCCGTCACGGGTGGCCCTTTTTTCGAAACGATGGAGCAGAAAGCCTTATAGCACTTTCGGAAAAACCGGCATCACTTAACGCTGCCTGAAATCGAAGATTTCAACGCGTTAAGTGATGCACCCTTGCTTCTAGTATTCCGAGAAGTGCTTTAGCCGCAATTCAAGCCTGTTCCCCGGCATCATCGGCAAAGTGGCGCAACCACAGTTGCGTCCGGATTTTATCGCGCGCGTCGTAGTCGCGGATGGCTTGTCCCAGATCGCTGATATCCGAATTCTCCCTGTCAGCACCGATTTCAGTCAGCCGCATGGTATACCACGCCGTAATTCCGCCCTCCGGTGCATCGGAAAATCTGGGAAACACCGGCGCGGGTTTCTGGTCCGCCATCCAGAGGTTGGCAAGCGCGGGCTCAAGAACCAGCGCACGCGCCAGACCGACGACATCGACCGCGCCACTGGCCACGGCACCCTCGGCCTGCGCGCGGGTCTTGAAACCACCCGTCAGCATCAGAGGCTTGGTCGTCACCGCGCGGGCGCGCTTTGCGAATTCGATGAAATAGGGCCCGCGTCCCGCCCCGTCGGAGGCGGGTTTGGTGCCGGGGAAATATGTCCCGCCACTGATATCGATCAGGTCGACCGAAGACCGGTCCAGCGCCGCCACCACCTTGAGCGCATCTTCCTCAATCAGCCCGCCTTCAAGCTGGTCCGTGCTATTGAGTTTGACGGCAATTGGAAAATCCGGCCCGACCGCGGCGCGGGTTGCGTCGATGGAGTCGAGCAAAAGCCGCATTCGGTTGGCAATTGTCCCGCCATATGCGTCGCCGCGCTTGTTGAACAGCGGTGACAAAAATTGGCTGAGCAGAAATCCGTGGGCCGCGTGAATCTGCACCCCACCAAACCCGGCCTGCTGTGCCAACAGGGCCGTCCTCGCAAACAGCATGGGCAGTTGGCGGATTTCATCTTGGGTCAACGCCGCGCAGCGAAGGCCGGGAAGATCGAGCGCGCTTGGCCCCTTCGGCTTACTGGTCGGCGCGTAGGCAAGCGCCCCGGCGTGGCCCAGTTGCAGCCAGAGTTGCGCGCCGTTTTCGCCGCCCTGTTCGGCAAGGCTGCGAAACCGGGCCAGGTCGGACGCCGTGTTGAGCACCAGATTGCCGGGCTTCTCGGCATAACCAGCTGTGCCCTGCACCTCCCCAATAATGGATATGGCCAACCCGCCATCCGCCCAACGCCGATACAGCCTGATCTGTTCAGCCGTCGGATGCCCGGTGCCATCCCCCAACGAATCCGACATTGCCGATTTCGCAATCCTGTTTTTCAGGATTACACCGCAGGGCAGAGTGAGAGGCTCAAACAGAGATCCGTGTTTTCGCATTTTTGAACGCCCAGGAGTTGTTATTGGTGCTTTCATCTACATTCAGGAAAACGCGCGGCACCTCAACACAATGCAGAGTTCGGCCTCGAAACAGCCACCGACCCACGTCGCCGACAAGGGCTGCCTTCGAAACGGCTGGCACCGGCGTTTAGCTCACCATCTTGGTCGTGATCGATGCCATTTCCGCCAACCTGCGCGGCCTCAGCAGCAATGGGAAAGGCGAAATTTGCCTGACCCCGGAAATCCACTACACTCCCACAAAACAACAGAAAGCCAGGACCATGCGGAAACTGCAGGCACAAGGCGTGCATCACATCACCCTGACCGGGGCGGATCGCCAGACCTCGATTGATTTCTGGGAAGGGCTGCTCGGCATGCCCTTCATCTTCGATCAACCCAATCTGGACAATCCGGGCGAAGGCCACCTCTATTTCGATCCCGGCGACGGGCGGCTTATCACCGTCTTTACCAACGAGGCGCGCAAGCCCGACCCGACCCGCACCCCGACCGATCCCGGCTGCGTGCATCACCTGGCCATCAATGTCTCCAAGGCGACATTCTCGCAGGCCGTCGAACGCCTCGACGAACGCGGCATCGCCCATTCCGGCCCCAAGGATCGCGGCTTCATGGATTCGATCTATTTCAAGGATCCGATGGGGTTTCTGATCGAACTGGCCACCTACCGGTTCGAGCCGCCGGTCGGTTGCACCCATACCGATGTCATGATCGAAGCCCACCGCCTCCGTGTGGCGCGCGGCGATTACAACATTGCCGAAATCCATCTGGCCGATGCAATAGAACTGCTGGCAGAGCGTCGCCAGCAAAGCCTTTCAACTGACCGCAGCCCGAAAAACCCATACTGACCCGGCCTTCTTTGCGCCGGAAATATCCCCGCCGGAGGCATCCAACCCCACAACCGAAAACACCGTCTCGGCCCCACCCCCGCGGCAGCCACGCGCGGCCCGAGCGGCCCCGCCAGGGGCCCGAGGCCGCGCGTTCCCCGGTCGCCGCCAGCGGCGGCGAAACCGGTCAATCGCCGTCAGCCACGCCTTCGGCCCGCGCCCGTGCCCGGCGCGCGCGATAACTCGGCACAACCACCAAAAGCACCGCCAGCACCAGCAGGCCAAGCGTCATGGGACGTTCCAGAATAAAGCTGATCCCGCCATAGAGCTGCATTGCGCGGCTGAAATTATCCTCCAGCATCGAGCCCAGAATGAACCCAATCAACAGCGGGGCCAGCGGATAGTCGGCAAAGCGCAGGATAGTGGCGCAGATGCCGAACCCGACAAGGATCAACAGCTCGGTGGCGTTGTTCTGCCCGATATAGGCCCCCATCAGCGTGAAAAACAAAATGAACGGGATCAGAAAGGTGCGCGGCACCGCCAGCACCTTGGCGATATAGGGAATGAGCGGCAGGTTCAGGATCAACAGGATCAGGTTGCCGATATACATCGAGGCGATCACCGCCCAGAAGATCTGCGGCTCGTCGACCATCAGGCGCGGGCCGGGGCTGACATTGAGCGCAATCAGCGCGCCCAGCAGGATGGCTGTGGTTCCAGATCCCGGAATGCCAAGTGTCAAAAGCGGAACGAACGATCCCGTGGCGGCCGCGTTATTGGCCGATTCCGGCGCGGCAAGGCCCTTCAGAGATCCCTTGCCGAACTCGTCCTGTTCCTCCTTGGGCGCGATATTGCGCTCCACCGCATAGCCAAGGAACGACGCGATGGTCGCGCCTGCGCCCGGCAGCACGCCGATCAGGAACCCCTGCACCGACTGGCGGCCAATGACGGGCGCGATCTGGCGCGCCTCGGCCCGGGTGATACGCATGTCCTTGATCTTGCCGCCCGGGCCGCCATCCGAGGACCGGCTCGGGTCCAGCACCAGATACATCGCTTCGGGCAGGGCGAACATCGCCATCGCCAGCGTGATGAACCCAAAGCCCGATTGCAGGTCCATGATACCCATGGTGAAGCGCGGCAGGTTAAAGAGGGCACCTTCGCCCACGGTCGCCATGATCAGCCCCAAAAGCGTCATCAACAGCGCCTTGGCCACATTACCGGTGCCCGCAAAGGCCGCGATGGCCGACAGCCCCACCACCATCAGCGCGAAATATTCGGCCGAATGAAACAGCAGCGCCACCGAGGCCAGCATCGGCGCGAAGATCATCAGCAAGATGGCCCCGATGGTGCCGCCGCAAAACGAGGAAATCGCGGCCACGGTCAACGCCTTGCCGGCCTTGCCCTGCCGCGCCAGCGGGTAGCCATCGAAACTGGTGGCCACGGTCGACGCGACCCCCGGCGCATTGATCAGGATAGACGAGGTCGAGCCGCCAAAGATCGCGCCGTAATAGACCCCCGCCAGCAGGATCAGCGCCGCCGACGGATCGCCGATGGAAATCGCCACCGGGATCATGATGGCGATGATCGACATCGGACCCAGCCCCGGCAACATGCCGATAAACGTGCCGATCAGGCAGCCGCCAATGACCATCAAAAGGTTGGTGAGCGAAAAGGCCGTCGAAAGGCCGATCATCAATCCTTCAAGCATTGTCTCACACCCCCAAAAAGAACGGCCATGGCCGCAGGAAAATGCCCAGCACTTCCTGCACCAGATACCAGATGGACCCCGCCGCGATCACCGCGACCGGCAGCAGGATCAGGAACCGGCGTTCGCCCAGAACCATCGCGCCGATGACCAGAAAACCGGTGGTCGACAACAAGAACCCCGCCTGCCGCAACAAAAGCGCATAAGCGACCATCAGCCCAAGCAGCACCAGCGCCTGACCGATCTTGTAGTCGCCCAGTTTGCGGTAATTGATGTCCTGCGCGCCGGGTTCGGTACCGGGTTTTTCCAATCCCAACAGAATGACAAGGGCGGCAAGGATCGCCATCACGGACAGAACCTTGGGAAACGTCGAGGGCCAGACCGGATTGCGCTGCATGAAGGGCGGCAGCCCCCCGTCCATGGTGAAAAACGCGGCATATCCGTAGGCCAGGGTGATCATCAGGATCACCAAAGCGATCCATCGGTCGAGCGCCATCATGGGTGTTGTCCCTTCTCTCCTGTGGCCTGGTTCCCGGCCGTCCCCCAATAAAAAGCCGCGCCCGGGGCTTGCTTCCCCGGACGCGGCAAAAGCTGCGCGACCGGACTTTACAGGAAGCCCAGAGTGCGCATCAGATCGCCGATCACGGTTTCCTGCTCTTCCAGGAAGGCGCGGAAATCGTCACCGGGGTTGAAGATGTTGACCCAGCCATTGCGGGCCCGGACTTCTTCCCATTCGGGCGTGTCATACATGGCGGTCAAAGCTGCCTGATAGGCGGCAACCTGATCGTCGGGCATGCCCGGCGCGCCAAAGAAACCCCGCCAGTTGACGAAAGTGGTGTCGATCCCCTGCTCCGTCAGCGTCGGTGCATCCGGGTAGGCATCCACACGCTCGGGCGACGTCACGCCGATGATGCGCACTTCGCCCGCATTGGCCAGGTCAACCGCCTCGGAGAAACCGGTGGACAGTGCCGCGATCTCACCCGACAACAGCGCCGCCATCGCGGCCCCGCCTGCGTCATAGGGGATGTAGGTCACGCCAAGCGGATCTTCGCCCGCCGCCTGCATCACCATGGCCGCAACCAGGTGATCCATGCCGCCGGGAACGGAGCCACCGCCAATGGCCGTGCCCTGCATATCGGCGCGGAAGGCCGTCAGCAGGTCATCCATCGACATGATATCGCTGTCGGTGTTCACCACGATGGCGGCATAGTCGCCGATCGTGCCCGCAACCAGAGTCAGGTCCGAGAAGTTGTAGGGAAATACGCCCGTCAGCGACCGGATCACGATGGGGGTGGAGTTCACCATCAGCGTGCCATACTGGCTCTCGGCGTTTTCGATCAGGTAGCCGATGGCCACGCCACCGCCGCCGCCCGACATGTTCTCGTAGCTGGCCGAGCCGACCAGCCCGGCATTGGTCAACGCCTCGCCGGTGCCGCGCGCGGTGCCATCCCATCCGCCACCGGCACCGCCGGGGATCAGAAAGTGGATGCTGTCCAGAGCCGGATTCTCATCGGCAAGCGCCGGTGTCCCCAGGCTCATGGTTGCCACCGCCGCGGCCGCAAAGGCCCGGCGGGTCAAATTCAATTTTGTCATTGTTGTCCTCCCAGTTTGACAAAGCGGGGCAGGCCTGCCCATCTCACAAGATCAGCACCTGAACCTGACACTTACCTGTCACGCAAAGCCCGGGGAGGGGCCGGGGGTCATGCGGTTTCTGCTTGTCGAGGACAACACCCAACTGGCCGCCGCCGTGCTGGACCGGCTGGCCCAGGATGGCCATGTCGTCGATCATGCCGCCGATCTGGAAACCGCCGCGGATTACATCGCCACCACCGATTACGACCTGATTTTGCTGGATATTATGCTGCCCGACGGGGATGGCCGCGATTTCCTGAACGCCCAACGGGCGCGCGGTGCCACCACGCCGGTCATCGTTCTGACGGCGCGTTCCGAGGTCTCGGACCGGGTTGGTGCGCTGGATATGGGGGCCGATGATTATATTTCGAAGCCGTTCGATTTCGCCGAGCTTGAGGCGCGTTGCCGGGCGGTTCTGCGCCGCCGGTCGGGCACGGCCACCAACCGGATTCGATTCGGAAACGCCGCCTTTGATGCTTTGGCAGGCACCCTGACCGTCGACGGTCGGGCCATTTCGCTGCGCAATCGGGAATTGCGGCTGTTGGAGGTGTTTTTTGGCGCACCGGGTCAGATCATCCCGAAACCGAAACTGGTGGACCGCCTGTTTTCCTATGACGAGGATGTCTCGGAAAACGCGATCGAGGTCTATGTCGGGCGCCTGCGCCGGCATCTGGAAGGCTCCGAAGTGTCCATCGTCACGGTGCGCGGACTTGGTTACAGGCTGGAGGTGCCATGAGGCTGGCCTTCGGAACCCGCCCCTCGATCCGGCGCCGCCTGACGCTGCAACTATTGACCAGTGCGGCGATTCTGGCGGTGGTGCTGTTCCTGATCGTCTCCAGTTTCGCCCGCCAGATTGGCGCGGAATCGCAGGATCGCATCCTGTCGGCCTCGGTCGCATCGATCCTCGATGCGGTGTCGGTGGCCTCGGGCGAGGTTACGGTCGACATTCCCTACTCCGCCTTCACCATGCTGGACAATGCCAATGACGACCGGGTGTTCTACCGGATCTTGCAGGATGGCGCGGTGCTGACCGGCTATGACGATCTGCCCGAAACCACGCCGGGTTTCGCGACCCTGCCCTATCGCAACGAAACCCTGCGCGTCGTGACCGCCACGCGCCGCCTGTCGGTCGATGGCGCGCCGATCGAGATCGCGGTGACCGTCGGGCAAACCCGTGATGCGCAGGCCGAAACGCTGCAACGGATCTCGCGCATGGCGGTCTATCTGGGTCTGGGGTTCTTCGCGGCCTCTGCCGTGCTGGCGGTTCTGGCGGGGCAGGTCACGGCGGGATCGCTGCGGCGGCTGGCAGGCTCGGTCTCGCGCCGGGGGCCGCAGGATCTGCGCCCGGTCGAGGCCGAAATGCCAAGCGAGATGCAGCCGCTTGTGCGCTCGCTCAACAGTCTGATCGCGCGTCTCTCGACGGCGCTGAACCGGACCGAAGATTTCATCGCCGAGGCTGCGCACCGGGTGCGCACGCCGCTGGCCACCGTCCGCGCCCATGCCGAAAACACGCTGCGCCGGGTCGATAAGGAGGAAAACCGCCATTCCTTGCGGGAAATGATCCGCGCCATAGATGAAAGCAGCCGCGCCGCCGGGCAGTTGCTGGATCACGCGATGGTGGCGCTGCGCGCCGATCACCTGGAGCTGGAGCCGGTGGATTTGAACGCGCTGACCGGCGAACTGGTCGACCGTCTGCGCCCGGTGGCCGAGCTGAAAGATATGGATATCCGGTTCGACGAGGGCCAGACCGGGGCGATCATGGGCGATGCCATCCTCATACAAAACGCGGTGCGCAACCTTCTGGACAATGCCATCAAATACGCCCCCTCTGAGACGCAGATAAAGGTGTCGACCGATATCGATGGGGCGGTTGTGCGGTTAACGATCCGCGATGAGGGGATCGGGTTCCCACAGGCCGATGCCACGCCCCTGACCGGCCGCTTTGCGCGCGGCGAAAACGCCAGCGGCGTGGTGGGATCGGGTCTGGGCCTGACCATCGCCGACGAGGTCGCCCGCGCCCATGGTGGCCACCTTGAGATGCACAATAATTGTGGAGGCCCCGGCGCATGCGTCACCTTATCCTTTCCCTTGCGTTGAGCCTTTGGGCCCTCCCGCTGGCGGCCTTCGAGACCGAGGAGCTGGTGCAGTTCCCGGCCGAAAACGAGACCGTCGAACTGCGCGTCATCTCGACCGCCGACACCGAGCTCTTCGCGCCCTTCATCACTGCCTTTCAGGCCCAAAACCCCGGAATTTCCATTTCCTACTATGTCGTCAGCTCATCCGAGATCATGGTGGCGCTGGCCGAAGAAGGCGCGCCCTTTGATCTGGCCATCTCCAGCGCCATGGATTTGCAAGTCAAGCTTTCCAATGACGGGCTGGCCCAGCCCTTTTCCTCGGACCAGACCCAGGCCCTGCCACCCTGGGCGCGCTGGCATGATCAGGTTTTTGCCTTCACGCAGGAACCGGCGACGATCGTGTTGTCGCGCGCCGCATTCGAGGGCCTGCCCCTGCCGCGCACAAGGCAGGAATTGATTGCCCTTTTGCGTGACAATCCCGACCGGTTCGCCGGGCGTATCGGCACCTATGATGTCCGGTCCAGCGGGTTGGGCTATCTCTTTGCCACCCAGGATGGCCGCACATCGGAAACCTTCTGGCGGTTGGCGGAGGTCATGGGCGGGCTTCAGACGCAGCTTTACTGCTGCTCCAGCGACATGATCGAGGATGTCGCGGCCGGGCGCATCGCGGTGGCCTATAATGTGTTGGGCAGCTACGCACAGGCGCGCGAGGATCTGCACGACGCCATCTACATCATCGCGCCTGAGGATTTCACCACCGTCATGCTGCGCACCGTGCTGATCCCCGACAGCGCCGAATACCCTGTTGAGGCCGGGCGCTTTATCGATCACCTGATCCAGTCCTCGTGGTTAGGAGCCGACGGGGCCTTTGCCTATCCCGGCATCACGCCCGACGGGTTGTCCGGCAATGCCAGCCTGCGCCCAATCACGCTTGGCCCCGGTCTGCTGGTCTATCTCGACCGGCTGAAACGACGGCAATTCCTGCGCGAATGGGAAGCCGCGATGGTGCAGCCGGAATAGGGCGACGGCAGCCCGTCGGGTCTTGGAGGAAATGCGCCGCCAGTATGATTGAAACGCTGGCGATCCCGCGAGGACTCGAACCCCGAACCTGCTGATTAGAAGTCAGCTGCTCTATCCAGTTGAGCTACGGGACCGCTGGACCCTTACTTGCGCAAGGCACGCGACGGATGCAAGCGGCTTAAAGGCCCCGTGTCATGAACATGCTCAGCGGATCGGGGCCGGTGCGGCCAAAGGGCGCGCAGAATCGAAGCCTGGCACTTATGAAAAGGGCTGCGGCGGCGTGATCATCTCAAGGAGAACTGAACCGCCGGGGCCAATCCCGTCAATGCGTCCAGACCTGACGCCGGTAGGTCGCGAAATTGTCGCCATAACCGCCGGGGCGAATGTTGACCTTGCGCTTTTTCGGCTGCAGGACCACTGCGTCAATGCCGTGTGTTCGCGCATAATCCTGCGCCGCCTTGGCGCTGTCAAACCGCATCCTGACTTGTGCGTTCATATCGCCCGAGCCGGTCCAGCCCATCAGCGGATCAACCTGGCGGCGTTCAGCCGGCGCAAATTCCAGAACCCAATCCTTGGTCTTGGCCGTGCCAGACGACATGGCGGTTCGGGCCGGTTTGTAGATTCGCGCGCGCATCGGGGCGGTCTCCTTCGCTGTCACCGGCCATCTTATCCCGAAAGACGCCCGTCGATGCAACGGGCATTCTGGTCACAGGCGCGTTTTGGGGAAAGCAGATTGCCAGCCGGACCCCGTGGAGCGAGGGGTGGGGTGGGTGGTGCGGGGCCGGCTGGCAATCATTATGTCGCTTGCAAAGACCAACCTACGCCGCTGGCCTCGCGCACAGCAAGATAATTGCCCGGCGAATTCCCCGCAAATACGCGTAAAATTTTCATGAAATCCGCAAAGCGCTGATCCTCCTGCCAAACCCTGTCAGCAGCGGGCCTTGAACCGGAACAAAATAAGATCATTCTAAGGGGGCTGCCCAAAGGAATCATCCATGTCCCAGACAATTTCCCCCATGATGACCGCCGCGCCCGACCGGGATCTGCCAAAACTCGAAGGCGGCAAGCCCTTTGTCATGAGCACCACATTCACACCCGCGGGCGACCAACCCACCGCCATCGCGGAACTGGCGCAAGGTGTGCGGGACGGCGAACAGGATCAGGTGCTGTTGGGCGTCACCGGCAGCGGCAAGACCTTCACCATGGCCAAGGTGATCGAGGAAACGCAGCGCCCGGCCATCATCCTGGCGCCGAACAAGACATTGGC
>CAXBGQ010000056.1:0-12775 GCA_963975135.1 uncultured Nioella sp.
CGGCGTGCGCGCCGTGGGTGAAGCGGCCACCGATATCGCCGAGGTCTTTCGCCCCAACGCCACCCGCCGGATGGAGCTGTCGGCTGAGGCGCAACGCGCCGCGCTCGATGCGCAGGGCGATGAATTTCAATACGCGCGCGACGGGCTCTTCGACCGGATGGTCAACGGCATCAACCGCCTGCCGCGCCCGATGCTGGCCTTTGGCACGCTTGGGCTCTTTGTGTTCGCCATGACCGATCCGGAGGCGTTTTCCAACCGGATGGCCGGGCTGACAGCCGTGCCCGAACCGCTGTGGTGGCTCTTGGGGGCGATCGTCAGCTTTTATTTCGGCGCGCGCGAGATGTATTATTTCCGCACGCCGCGCCAGGCACCCCTGCCACGCACGCAGCGTGACACTGTCTCTGCTGACGCGGCAGAGACGGCAGGCACCGGCACAAACCCCGCGCTGAACGCCTGGTTGGCCGATCGCAGGGATGGCAATACCTAAAGCCTCAAACCGGCGCGGTGCCGAGGAAACCTGGCATGGCGATTGCACCCCTTTCCCATGCCGGGCTGCCATGGCACTCTCGCCACAATGCGGTTATCACTTTCCCTCTTCGGTCCATTCCAGGCGACCTTTGGCGAGCAGGAGCTCAAGATCGGGTCGCGCCGGTCGCAGGCGTTGTTGGCGATGTTGCTGCTTGCGCCCAAATCGGCCATCGCACGCGACAAGATCGCGGCCACGCTCTGGCCGGACCGCGCCGAGGATCAGGCCCGTGCGTCGCTGCGACAGGAATTATCGTCCCTGCGCCGGACCCTGGGGGCCGCGAGCGACCTGATCTCCGCCGACGCCACCAATATCCGGATCGACTGCGATGGCGTGTCGACCGATTTCGGATCTGTTGAGAACGGCGATTTTCTCGAAGGGCTCGATTTACGCTCCGAGCCGTTCGATGACTGGCGCCGGGGCGAAGCGTCACGGCTGTCGGATCTGCGGCCCGCGCGCACCGGGTCTGACCATCAAGACACTACCGCGAACGCTATTTTCGAAAATCCGCCTATCCTTGTGATGGGGTTTACCCCGGCCAGTTCCGAGCTTTCGGACGCCTCTTTCGCCACCGGTCTGGTCATTGATCTGCGCACCTCGCTGTCGCTCTGGCGGTGGTTTCCGGTTATCGCGCCCGAGGCTATCGGCTGGAAAACCGACCGCGATGGCGATTTGCGCGAGATTGCGCAATCCGTCGGTGCCGCCTACGCGATCAGCGGCGCGATCCAGCGATCGGGCGACCGTATTCGGGTCTCGGCAAGTCTGACGGAAACCGACCGTGGGCATCTGATCTGGACCGAAACATTCGATGGCGAGATGTCGGATGTGTTCGAGATGCAGGAGGCCATCGGTCAGGCCGTCGTGGCCCGCGTCACGCCCGAAATCGGCCGGGCCGAATCGGCGCGGATCATCCGCCAGCGCCCTGCCAATATGGCGGCGTGGCAATTGGTGGCGCAAACCGATGAACTGGATCGAACGGGGGGCGAGGGATATGGCTCACTGCAATCGAACCAGGCACAGGTTCCCCTGTTGGAGGAGGCCCTTCGCCTGGAACCCAGCTATGCCAGGGCCTGGGCCCGGCTTGGCCGCTATTATTTTCGCAGCGCCTTGCAAGGATGGACAAAAGACCGCGATGGCGGGTTTGAAAAGGCGTTGGATCACTGCCGGCGCGCGGTAGCCTTTGACCCGGCCGAGTGGGAGGCGCAGGCGCTGTTGGCCCTGACCATGATCTTTGGCACGCATGCGTTCGGGCCGGGCCGGTTTCACGCGCAGGAGGCGGTGCGTCTCAACCCCTCGGCCCCGATTGCGCGCCATGCCTGTGGCTGTGCGTTGGAATGGATCGGCGAACCGGAGGAAGCGCTGCGCCACCTGCGTGTCATATTCGACCTCAACCCCAATTATCCCAATCGCGCGGCAGCACTTGGCGACATCACCACGTGCGAATTGTTCCTCGGGCGCATGGCACCGGCGGTTGATGCTGCCCGTCAGCTGCGCGATATCGCGCCGGATTACATCCGGGGCCTGCAACGTGTCGTGGTCACGCTCGGCCATGCCGGTCACACCGATGAGGCCGCCGAAACGCTGGCCCGCGTTCTGACGCTGCAACCCGATTTCGACGAGGCCTATGTGCGCCAGACCTATCCTTACGCCCGGTCCGAGCATACCGACATGATCCTTGCGGGATTACGGCATGCGGGATGGATCGGCTGAGATCAGCCCCGCATCCGGGCAGCAATCTGTGCGATTGTGACAGAGGCGCGCGCGGCGTTGGTCATTGCCATGTCGGCAAGGGCGGCCGCATCGAGGGTTTGCAGGTTGCGATATTCGCGCCACGCGGCGTTCCAGATCAGAACCTCCCTGAAGATCCGAAAACGCGGCGTGCTGGAAACGGAGCGGGCAATAGCGGTGTTGGTTTGATTGGGAACGGACATGGGAGCCTCCATCTGTTGCGATGGGGTTTTTTCCCATGGCCCCATAAATCCAGCGTCAGATCGGATGTGAAAGCGGCGTAAAAAATGCGTAAAACCACGCAAGAAACGGCGGCCGCGACCCTGAATTTGCCTATTCTGGCTGCTATCGGGGCCACAAGTGACCCAAGCGGTCTCAAATACGTTGCTTTGGTCGGGCCAGGGCGACTCAGTCACTATCTCACGTAGTATTCAGGACAGCTTCCTACGTGACGATAGCAATGCTTTCATGGGGCATAAAACGGGAGATTGTGTTTCGCAGTTTCAATAAAAATAAATAATATCAAGCGGTTGTGAAAAGCAAGTGGCGGAGAGACAGGGATTCGAACCCTGGGTAGGCTTGCACCCACAACGGTTTTCGAGACCGCCCCGTTCGACCACTCCGGCACCTCTCCGCGCTTTTTCGGGGTCGTGAGGCGGGGATTTAGAGGCAGACGCGCGGGCGCGCAAGGGTGAATGTCGGTTTCTTGCCGATCGCCCCCGCGGCGGCGGTTTGAAGCTGGATATTTGCCGCCATGCGCCGCATGTTGCAGCCTGAAACCGGCCAAACGGGCCGCCGCGAAAGGACCGCCCCCATGCTGCGTGCAGCTCTCATTGCCCTTTTCCTCGCAGTATTTGGACAGGCCGCACTAGCGCAAAACTCCGTCCCCAGCCCCGAAATATCGCCCGAGCTTGCGGCGCTTTTCGAGGCCGTTGGCATGGATGAGAATTTTGAGATCCTGGCCGAGATCGGGCTGGCCGACGCCATCGGGCTGGAGGAGACCATGTTTCCCGGGCGCGGCGGCGACGCCTGGCGCGCGGTTTTGACCGGGTTCTACCAATCCGGGCCCTTGCAGGCGACCTTTACCGGGGCTTTTCCCGCCGACCGTCTGAGCGAAGAGGCGATGGCCCAGGTGACGCTGTTTTACAGCACCGATCTGGGCCAGCGCATTGTCGCGGGTGAACTGACGGCTTGGCGCGCGATCTCGGATGACGCCACCGAAGAGGCCGCCAATGCGGCCTATTTCCAATATCTCGAAGAAAACGACCCGCGGCTCGGCCTGTTGTCGCAATTCATCGAGGTCAACGGTTTCGTCGATCTGAACGTTTCGGGCGCGCTGAACTCCAACTATGCCTTTTATCGCGGATTGTCGGATTCGGGGGCTTATGACCAGGCCCTGCCGCCGGCGGTGATGCTGAACGAGGTGTGGGGGCAGGAACCAGAAATTCGCCGCGAGACGGTGCTGTGGCTCTATTCTTTTCAGCTGATGGCCTATGAGGGCCTCAGCGACGCCGAAATGGAAACCTATATCGCCTTTTCCGAAACCCCCGCCGCGCAGGCCTATAATGCAGCACTTTTCGCTGGTTTCGATGCGGTGTTCGAGACGATGAGCTACCGGCTTGGATCGGCCGCCGCGCTCTTCATGACGGGCGAAAGGTTGTAGTCAGCGCGCCATCACACGGTTGGGCGCAGTTGGAAATGGCTGAATTTGAGTATTTGGGCAAAGAAGAAGGCAAAGAAGGGCCTGCGTGCACCCTGATTAGCGCTTGACTTGGCCGCGGGGCTGCGGCACATGCAGGCCTTCACTGGCTTGCCCTGAGTCTCAGGCGGGCCCGGTGGTTATATTAATGGATGTCCCGAAAGGGGCACGCAGCCCGAGGCGCGCGTTTGGCGCGACAACACCCCGGAAATCCGGGGGGCCGCAGGGCGCGGGAAAAGAAGGAAAATACCGATGTTTGCGGTCCTCAAGACCGGTGGCAAGCAGTACAAGGTGCAGTCCGGTGACGTTCTGCGCGTTGAAAAACTGGCCGCTGATGCGGGTGAAACCATCCAGTTCAACGATATTCTGATGCTCGGCGGCGATACCACCGTTCTGGGCACACCGACCATTGCCGGTGCCGCCGTGCAGGCGACCGTGATCGACCAGATCAAGGGCGACAAGGTGATCAACTTTGTCAAACGCCGCCGCAAGCACAGCTCCAAGCGCACCAAGGGTCACCGTCAGAAGCTGACGCTGCTGCGCATCACCGACATTCTGGCCGATGGCGGCGACGCGACCGGCGTCAAGGCTGCCGTTGGCGGCTCGGTTGCCGTGGCTGTCGCTGCCCCGGCGGCGAAACCTGCCAAGAAGAAAACCGCGCCCAAGGCCGAGGCTGCGGCCCCCGCCGCCGCGCCCGCCGATGCCGGTGCCGATAACCTCAAGGAATTGTCGGGCGTTGGCCCCGCACTTGAGAAGAAGCTGCACGAGGCTGGCGTGACCACTTTCGCGCAGATCGCCGGCTGGAGTGCTGATGACATCACCGCCATGGACGAGAAGCTCTCGTTCAAGGGCCGTATCGAACGCGAGGGCTGGGTTGCTCAGGCCCAGGCCAAGCTCGCAGAATAAGGAGACCAACCCATGGCACATAAAAAAGCAGGCGGTAGCTCCCGGAACGGTCGCGATTCAGCGGGCCGTCGTCTTGGCGTCAAGAAATATGGCGGCGAAGCCGTCATTCCCGGCAATATCATCATGCGTCAGCGCGGCACCAAGATGTGGCCGGGCGACAATGTCGGCATGGGCAAGGATCACACGATCTTTGCAACTGCCGAAGGCGCGGTGAAGTTCCACAAGGGCCTGAAGGGTCGCACCTTCATTTCCGTGCTCCCAGTGGCAGACGCCGCCGAATAACGCCGTATCTTTACCATTGATTGAGGGGGATCGGCTGAAAAACCGGTCCCCCTTGGTCTTTTCCGAACAGGCCTTGAGCCAAACCAATGCAGCCCCCAAATAGCAGGGGCAGGCCATCCCACCATGTTCTGGGAGGAGCAGTATGAAACAGGAAACCATCGTGCAGCAGGCGATTGTCGAAACGCCGCGTTTTGTGTTGCGCCCGTTGCGCAATTCCGATGTCGGCCTGTTGGCGCTTTATGCCGCCGACAAGCGTGTTGCCGAAATGACCACGACGATCCCGCATCCGTTTCCGCCCGGTGCCGCCGAGGCGCTGGTTGCGCGGGCGCAAAAGCCTGAACGCTCCGAACATGTCTGGGCCATGGATGCCAGCGATCAGGGCGGGGCCGAGCTGATGGGGATCATCGCGCTGGAGCAGATGAGCCGCAACCAGGCCGAGATCGCCTATTGGGTGGCACCTGCGATGTGGAATACCGGGCTGGCCTCCGAGGCGGTCAAGGCCATGGTCAAGGCCAACCCGCTAAAGAGCGATACGATGTTTGCCAGCGTCTTTCAGGGCAATCCGCAATCGGCCCGCGTGCTGACCAATGCGCGGTTCGATTACCTGGGCGACGCCGAAGCGTTCAGCGTGGCGCGCGGGGCGAAGGTGCCGACATGGACCTACCTGCGCAAATTCAGCTAACCCGCATCTGCCATGGCCGATGCGGTTTTGTCGACCGCACCGGCACCCCGGCACGGTGCCTTGGAGCCGCAAAGCGGCGGGGCCTGCTGAGGGCCCCGGCCCCATGCTGACCCTTGAGCCCATTCCGAATTGCCTCTATCGCCTGTTTGCATCCCTGCTGAAAGCCCGCGCCCATGAAATTTCTCGATCTTGCCAAAGTCTATATCCGTTCTGGCGGCGGCGGCGGCGGCTGTGTGTCGTTCCGGCGCGAGAAATACATCGAATATGGCGGCCCCGATGGCGGCGATGGCGGGCGCGGTGGCGATGTCGTGGTGGAAACCGTCGATGGGCTGAACACGCTCATTGATTTCCGCTATCAGCCGCATTTTTTCGCCAAGAACGGCCAACCCGGCATGGGCAACCAGCGCACCGGCAAGGACGGGGCAACCGTGACGCTGCGGGTGCCCGTCGGCACCGAGATCCTGGAAGAAGACGAAGAGACCGTGATTGCCGATCTCACCGAGTTGGGTGAAAAACACGTGCTGGCGCGTGGCGGCAATGGCGGCTTTGGCAACCTGCATTTCAAGTCCTCCACCAACCAGGCTCCGCGCCGCGCCAATCCCGGACAGGCCGGGATCGAGCGCACGATCTGGCTGCGCCTGAAGCTGATTGCCGATGTCGGGCTTTTGGGCCTGCCCAATGCCGGCAAATCCACCTTTCTGGCGGCCACATCCAATGCCCGGCCCAAGATCGCCGATTACCCCTTTACCACTCTGCATCCCAATCTGGGCGTTGTGGGCGTGGATAATGTCGAATTTGTCGTGGCAGATATTCCGGGCCTGATCGAGGGCGCGCATGCGGGCAGGGGGCTTGGCGATCTCTTCCTGGGTCATGTCGAACGCTGTTCGGTGCTGTTGCATCTGGTCGATGGCACCGCCGAGGATGTGGTCGCCGATTACCAGACCATCGTCGCCGAAGTTGATGCCTATGGTGCCGGTCTGGCCGACAAACCGCGTATCACCGTGCTGAACAAGATCGACGCGTTGGATGCCGATGAACTGGCCGAAAAAACCGCCGCGTTGCAGGCTGTGGCCGGACCCGTCCTGCATATGTCCGGTGTCGCGCGCACCGGCGTCACGGAAGTGCTGCGCGCACTCAGGGCCCGGATTGACGCCAACCGGCTGCGTCTGCGCGACGACAAGGAAGAGCCCGAGACATGGGCACCCTAGGCCCCAGCTCCGCCCGCCGTCTGGTGGTCAAGATCGGATCGGCCCTGCTGGTCGACCGGCAGACCGGTGCCCTGCGCGCCGATTGGCTGCACGGGCTGGCGCGCGATGTGGCCCGGGTCAAGGCGCGTGGCACCGATGTGGTGCTGGTTTCGTCAGGTTCGATCGCACTTGGCCGCGCGGTTCTGGGCCTCGGCGCGGGCGATCTGGCGCTGGAACAGGCGCAGGCGGCGGCGGCAGTCGGCCAGATCCGGCTGGCGCGCGCCTATGAAGAGGCGCTGGCCCCGCATGACATTCGTACCGCGCAAATTTTGCTCACTTTGGAAGACAGCGCCGACCGGCGCCGCTATCTCAACACGCGCAACACCATGGCCACGCTTCTGGGCCTGGGCGTGGTGCCCATCGTCAATGAAAACGACACCATCGCGACCGATGAGATCCGCTATGGCGACAATGACCGGCTGGCGGCGAATGTGGCCGCCATGGCCGGGGCCGATCAGCTGGTGCTGTTGTCGGATGTCGATGGCTTCTATTCCGCCAATCCCCATACAGACGCCAGCGCCGAATTTTTCCCGGTGATCGACCGGATCACGCCCAGGGTCGAGGCCATGGCCGGCGATGCCGGATCAGGGCTTTCCAAGGGCGGCATGAAGACCAAGCTGATGGCGGCCCGCACGGCCACGGCGGCGGGTTGCGCCATGGCCATCACCGAGGGCAGCCGGATGCAACCGTTGGAAGCGCTGGAGGACGGCGCGCGCGCCACCTGGTTCACCGCCACCCAAGATCCGCAGACCGCGCGCAAACACTGGATCGCCGCGATGAAGCCCAAAGGATCAGTGGTTCTGGATGCGGGGGCGGTGGCCGCGCTTGGCCGTGGCAAATCGCTGCTGCCTGCCGGAGTGACCGCCGTCACCGGAACGTTTCAGCGCGGCGATCCGGTCGTTCTGGCTGACGCAAACGGTGCCCGGCTTGGCCTGGGTCTGATCCGCTATACCGCTACTGAAGCCGCCGCCATCGCAGGCCATCAATCCACCGAGATCGAGGCCATACTGGGCTATCCCGGCCGCGCCGCGCTCATTCACCGCGATGACATGGCGCTCTGATGTCTTCTTCTTTGTCCAAAATACTCATAGACTGAGCTATCCACCCAGAGGAGCCTCACCATGAAAGACCTCGCTGACATCCCCGCCCTGATGGCCGAGATGGGCGCGCGCGCCAAAATCGCCGCCGCCGCGCTGGCCTTTGCGCCATCGCAGGCGAAAGAAGCCGCGCTGATGGCTGCCGCCGATCAGGTCTGGGCGCGCCGGGACGCGATCATCGCGGCCAATTCAAAAGACATGGATTTCGGACGGGAAAAGGGCCTGAGCGCGGCGATGATGGACCGGCTGATGCTGGACGAGACGCGCATTCAGGGCATCGTCGATGGGCTGCGCGCCGTGGCGGCGCAGGCCGATCCGGTGGGGTCGGTAATCGCGGAATGGGATATGGCAAGCGGTCTGCACATCGAACGGGTGCGCACCCCGCTCGGCGTCATTGGTGTGATCTATGAAAGTCGCCCCAACGTCACCGCCGATGCCGGTGCGCTTTGCCTGAAATCGGGCAATGCGGTGATCCTGCGCGGCGGATCGGAAAGCCTGCACAGCTCTGGCCTGCTGGCCGAATGCCTGCGCGCCGGGCTGGTTGCGGCCGGTCTGCCCGAAGATGCCGTGCAACTGGTGCCGACCCGCGACCGGGCGGCGGTGAGCGAATTGTTGACCATGACCGACAGCGTCGATGTCATCGTGCCGCGCGGCGGCAAGGGGCTGGTGGGGTTGGTGCAGCGCGAGGCCCGGGTGCCGGTCTTTGCCCATCTCGAAGGCATCTGCCACATCTATCTGGATGCCAGCGCGGATCCGGTGAAGGCGCTGAATGTGGTGCTCAATGCCAAGACAAGGCGCACCGGCATCTGCGGCTCCGCCGAATGCCTGCTCATCCACCGCAACGTGCTCGACACAATCGGGCAGGGCGTCATCCGGGCATTGCTTGACGCCGGCGTCGAGGTGCGTGGCGATGAAACCTTGCAGGCCATCGAAGGGGTCACTGCCGCCTCCGATGGTGATTTCGGTCATGAATTCCTCGACATGATCATCGCCGCGCGCGTGGTCGACGATATCGATGGTGCCATCGCTCACATCCGCCAATATGGCTCGAACCATACCGATGCCATCCTGACCGAGGACGACAGCGCCGCCCAACAATTCTTTCAGCGGCTCGACAGTGCCATTCTGATGCGCAATGCCTCGACCCAGTTTGCCGATGGCGGCGAATTTGGCATGGGGGCCGAGATCGGTATCGCAACCGGCAAGATGCATGCACGCGGACCGATCGGGGCCGAACAGCTCACCTCGTTCAAATATCTCGTCACCGGTGACGGCACCACTCGACCCTGACCCTCGCGGTGGCAAAATTCTTTCTCAAGAATTTTCCGCCCCCAAATTTTTTCAGGAAAAATTTTTCCGCCCTCACGTGAGGCCAGCCCCATGACCACCCGCCGCAACAGCCCGCAGACCCTGATCCGCCGCATGGCATTCCCCGACAGCGTCAGCCGCGCCGTCGTCACCCCGATCCAGCAATCGGTGGTCTATGCCTCGCCGTCCCCCGATATGCTGGATGCGCAATATGCCGGGCGTGAATCTGGCTATACCTATGCCCGCGAAGGCCACCCCAATGCCGATCTGCTGGCCGCAAAGATCGACATGTTGGAAGGAGCCAGCAGCGGCTTTATCACCGGCTCTGGCATGGCTGCTGTCAGTGCTGCCCTGATGGGCCTGCTCAAGGCCGGCGATCACATTATCGGCAGCGACCAGCTCTATGGCCGCTCGCTCCGGCTGATGACCCAGGACCTGCCGCGTTTTGGCGTCGAGACCAGCCTCATCGACCCCACCGATGCCACGGCGTTTGAGACCGCGATCCGCCCCAACACCAAGATGGTCCTTGTCGAAGTGGTCTCGAACCCCACGCTGCGCGTGGCCGATATGGAGGCCATCGCCCGGATCGCAAACCGCCACGGCGTGTTGCTGGCCGTTGACAACACCTTCACCACTCCGCGCGCCTATCGTCCGTTCGATCACGGGGCCGATATCACCATCCATTCGGTTACCAAGCTCTTGGCAGGCCATTCCGACGTCACGCTTGGCTATGTCGCGGCGCGCGATCCGGAGATCACGCAGGCGATGCGGGCTTTCGCGGTCACCACCGGCCTGACGCCGAGCCCGAATGAATGCTGGCTGGCCGAACGCGGCCTCTTCACCTTCGATCTGCGGTTCGACAAGGCGCAATCCAATGCCGCCGCTCTTGCCGATTTTCTGGCGCTGCAACCGGGTGTTACCCGCGTGCTCTATCCGGGCCGCGCCGATCACCCCGACCATGCCCGCGCGGCAGGACTTCTGGGCGGGCAGTTCGGCAATATGGTCAGCTTCGAGATCGCGGGCGGGCGGGCGCAGACCAACGCGCTGGTCCAGGCGATGCCCGATCTGGCCTTTGCGCCGACGCTTGGCGATGTCGGCACCACGCTCAGCCATCCAGCCACCTCGTCGCACCGGGCGCTCTCGGTTGCCGAACGGGCCGCGCTTGGTATGTCCGAAGGGTTCTTCCGTATCTCGGTCGGGATTGAGGATCTCTCCATTCTGACCGATGATTTCGCTGCCGGGTGTGCGGCTGCCGCGGCGCTCTGACACGATGCAGCCCGATGCGCTTGCCCAATTCCTCGCCGCCGTGCCTGACCCGATGCTGGTCGTGGATGGCGAGGGACGGATTGCACGGGCAAACCCTGCGGCGCAGGCGATGTTCGGGGCCTGGATCATCGGACGCAACCATATCGCAGCCCTGCGACAGCCCGCGCTTTTGGAGCAGATCGACGCCGTTTTGCAAGGCAAGCCATGGGCCGAGAGCCGTTACGTCAGCCATGATCCGGCGGGTGACACGCTGTCTCGTGTCCGCATCACGGCCCAGAGCCCCGGCGCAATCCTGCATTTTTCCGACATCAGCCATATCGGCGAGGCCGAGGAACGCCGCCGCGATTTCGTGGCAAATGTCAGCCATGAATTGCGCACGCCGCTAACCGCGTTGATGGGTTTCATCGAGACCCTGCAAGGGGCCGCGCGCGATGATCCCGAGGCCCGCGCCCGGTTTCTTGGGATCATGCAGCAGGAAGCGGCGCGGATGAACCGGCTGGTGGCCGATCTGCTGAGCCTGAGCCAGGTCGAAAGCAATGAACGCCAGCGTCCGCGCGAAACGGTCGACCTGCGCCCTGTTCTTGAAGCGGCCTTTGCGGCACTGAAGCCCAAGGCCGACGAATATGGCGCGATGCTGGAGATCACCGGGCTGCAAGGCCCCGTGCAATTGCCCGGCGACGGCGATCAGCTCACGCAGGTATTTGTGAACCTCGTTGAAAACGCCCTGAAATACGGTGGGGCAGGGCAGACGGTGACGCTGGATATCACCGAGATTCCCGGCCCGTCTCAGAGCCGCGGACCAGTGGTGTGTATCGATGTGATCGACCGCGGCGAAGGCATCGACCTGGTCCACCTGCCGCGCCTGACGGAACGGTTCTACCGGGTCGATGGGCATCGCAGCCGGGCAATGGGGGGCACCGGTCTGGGGCTGGCGATCGTCAAGCACATCCTCAACCGCCATCGCGGTCAGCTCAAGATCCGCAGCACGCCGGGGCAAGGCAGCACGTTTTCAGTGCTCCTGCCAAAATCATGACCCGCCCCCGGTGCCTGCCTTAAGTTTTTCTCTGCCTCCGGCGGAAATACCCCGGGCTGTCATGAAACTGTTACACAGCTGTCACAAAAGAATTGTGCAGACCCGTTAGGCGGCGGGGCAGGAACACTGGGTTCCGGACCGAAAAACTTGAGGGGATCTCAGAGCAATGTCTTTTTCCAAAACAGTCGCGGCCATTGGCATCCTTAGCATCACGGCCATCGCTGCGAACGCGCAAACCCGTGACAATGTGCAGATCGCAGGCTCGTCCACCGTGCTGCCTTATGCCACCATCGCCGCCGAGGCCTTTGGCGAAAACTTTGACTTTCCGACCCCGGTTGTCGAATCCGGCGGGTCTTCGACCGGTTTGCGCCGCTTTTGCGAAGGCCTGGGCGAGAACACCACCGATATTGCCAACTCGTCGCGCCCCATTCGCGACAACGAGATTGCCGCCTGCGCCGAAAACGGCGTGACGGATATCATCGAAGTGCGCATCGGCTATGACGGTATCGTCTTTGCCTCCGATATCAACGGGGCCACCTTTGAATTCACGCCGGCCGATTGGTATCGGGCGCTGGCCGCAGAACTGCCCGTGGACGGTGCCTTGATGGCCAACTCCAATACGGTGTGGAATGAGGTCCGCGACGGCCTGCCGGCGCAAACCATCGCCGCCTTCATTCCCGGCACCCGCCACGGCACCCGCGAAGTGTTCGACGAACAGGTGATCTTGCAGGGATGCGAAGACAGCGGCGCATTTGACGCCATCATGGCGATCAATGGCGGCGACGATGACGCGGCAAGGGAAACCTGCATGGCCATCCGCGGCGATGGCGTTTCGGTCGATATCGACGGCGATTACACCGAAACGCTGGCGCGCATCGCGGCCAACCCGCAAGGCATCGGCGTGTTTGGCCTCTCGTTTTACCAAAACAACACCAACGTGCTGCAGACCGCCACCATGAACGGCATCGTGCCGACGGTGGATACGATCTCGACCGGGCAAT
>CAXBGQ010000057.1:0-12749 GCA_963975135.1 uncultured Nioella sp.
CATCCAGCAGCCCGACACACCGCCCGGCCCGCGCCAAGGCCACGGCCAGATTCGACGAGACGGTGGATTTGCCGACCCCGCCCTTGCCCGAGCCCACGGCCAGAATCCGCGCCACGCTGCTTGGCTTCATCGAGCCCTGTTGCGGCTTGGCGTGACCGCCGATCTTGAGATTCGGCGGCTCCCCTTGCGGCGCGGCGGGCCGGGGCGCTGGCTTGCCGGAATGCGCCGTCAGCGCCACGGTGGCCCCGGTCACGCCTTCCAGCCCTTTCACAAGGGCCTCGGCCGCGTCGCGGACCGGCCCCAGGCGCTGCGCCTCCTCGGGTGAGGCGGCTTCGATCACAAAGGCCACCTTGCCGTCGGTCACGCTGAGGGCGCGCAGCATGTCACGGCTGACCAACGTGCCGCCATCGGGCAGGCTCAACCGATTAAGGGCCGCAAGAATGGTTTCACGCGTCTGTGTCATATCGGTCGGTCCTTGTCGCTGAAATCGTTCTCTCGCCAGATAGGACAGTTTCGCCCCGGTTGCACCCCTTTGCCCAACTCCTGATCGATTTGCACAAAATCCCGGCAGTTTACGTTCACGTTATGCAAATGCTGCATAGCAGAAATGACAACTCAGGGATTGTGCAGGCGCAGCATTGCCCTATCTTCAATCACAACGAACATGGATAGCAGCCGGACGGCACCGCGCCCCGAAATGGTAGCGCAACCAACCGCCCCTGCCAGAGACGCCACGAGGAAATGACAATGGCATACGCAGTTCAGAACAAAGGGACCGCCCTTTCGATCACCGCCCGTCTGGGTGAGATTTTCAGCCAGGCCGGCCAGGCCTATCGGAGCTGGAGCATGTATCGCCGCACGTATAACGAGCTGAGCGGCCTGGCGCAGCGCGAGCTGGACGATCTCGGCATCAACCGCAGCGAAATCCGCCGCATCTCGCTGGAAACCGCCTACGGCGCAGCGAAATAAACGCAGCAATCGACCTTCCCGCCGGGTCTCATCCTCCCAGATGATCCGCCGGGCAGCGCGGCGGTGCCACCTCCTCCCGGCACCGCCGCTCAAAGACACCGGACCCCAGATGGGTCTTGAGTTTTGCGAGCCTCCCTCCTCCCTTGAGGTTCCGCAAAAACTGCGCAGGCACCCCTCTCCTCCTCCCTTGGGGGATGTCTGCGCCCCTGATACGGGCAGTCTGCGGTTTCGCGGATGGCCCGAACCTCGGCGCTGATGCCCGCTCCTCCCCTGGGCCAGGCGCATGAGTAAAAAAGCGGCGATACCCCCTCCTCCCTTGGGTATCGCCGCTTTTTTATTTTTTGATCAGGCGCGGTCATCCTTGGGCGAAGCCATGACAACATGGGTGGATATTGTCGCAAGCTGGGGCAAGGCACCCAGAACATCGGTGTGAAAGGCCTTGTAGGAGGCCAGATCGGCCGCCTCGACGCGCAGCAAATATTCGACATTGCCGGTGATGTTGTGGCACTCGCGCACTTCGGGTGCCCGCGCCATGGCGCGTTCAAACGCTTCCTGCGCGGATTTGGTGTGTTCCTTGAGCCCGACGCTCAGATAGGCCACAAACCCCACGCCCAGTTTGGCCGGGTCCAAAACCGCGCGATAGCCCGCGATCACGCCCGCCGCCTCCAATGCCTGCACCCGGCGCAGCGCCGCCGAGGGCGACAGCGCAACCCGTTCGGCCAGATCAAGATTGCTGATCCGGCCATCACCGGCCAGGACACGCAATATCTGCCGGTCTTTTTCGTCAATCTTGGTCATTTGTTGTGAATTATTACGCGAACCACGTGGATTTGCAATTTCATTGCGTCGACACCGCATTAGTGTTGCGCCATGACACAAGAGCTTCTTTTTGGCCTGATTGGCTTTGCCTTTGCCCTGTCGATCACGCCGGGGCCCAACAATCTGATGCTGATGGCCTCGGGGGCCAATTTCGGCCTGCGCCGCACCCTGCCGCATATGTTCGGCATTAGCCTGGGCCATGGCTTCATGGTGTTTCTGATGGGGATTGGCCTGTTGGAACTTTTCGCGATCTACCCGTTGGCCCGCACCGTTTTGACCGGGATCACCTCCGTCTACTTGCTGTGGCTGGCCTGGAAAATCGCCAATGCCGCCCCGCCAAGCGAGACCGCCGCAAAGGGCACGCCGCTGACATTCCTGCAAGCGGCAGCCTTTCAGTGGGTCAATCCGAAAGCCATCTACATGGCGATTGCGGCGCAGACCAACTATGCCGCCGAAGGCAGCGGTTGGATCGGCGCGGGCCTGGTGGCGCTGGTCTTTCTGACGACGAATTTTCCCTCGATCACGGTCTGGGCCTGGCTGGGGGTGCAGATGAAGCGTCTGTTGGGCACCGGGGCCAGGCTCAGGGCATTCAATATCACCATGGCGCTGCTGCTGGTGGGCACGCTGATCCCGATATTCCTGGGCGACTGATCTTCTTCTTTGCAAAAATACTCATGCCCATGGCCCGCGTAAGAGGAGGCATCATTCAAAATGGCACATCATCTGCCTGATCCGCGGCGACCAGAAACCGGCCCACCACATGCTTGATACCGGCCTTGTCAAAGGCGATCTCCAGCTTGTCGCCCTCGACCCCTTCCACCCGGCCATAGCCGAACTTATTGTGAAACACCCGGTCGCCAATGGAAAAGGCCGCTACGGCCTCGGCATCGATCACGAAGTTTCGCGCCTCGCGCGGCTGACCTATCCCGCGCGCACCCTGATTGGCCTGCATCCGCCGCCAGCCCGGTGAATTATAGACATCGGCGCGCGAGGCTTTGTCGTGCATGCCCGAACTGCCAAAGCCCCCCTGCGCGGCACCACCCTGATGGCCGTAAAGCCCCGGCGGTGTCAGCACATCGACATGGTCCGCTGGCAGTTCATCGATAAAACGCGACGGCAATTGGTTTTGCCATTGCCCATAAACCCGGCGGTTGCCCGCGAAGGAAATCGTGCAGACCTGTTCGGCCCGCGTGATGCCGACATAGGCAAGGCGGCGTTCTTCTTCGAGGCCTTTCAACCCCTCCTCGTCCATCGAACGCTGGCTGGGGAAAAGGCCATCCTCCCAGCCCGGCAGGAACACGGCCGGAAATTCCAGCCCCTTGGCGGCGTGCAATGTCATGAGCGTCACTTTCGGCTCATCGGCATCGGCTTCATTGTCCATGATCAGGCTGACATGCTCGAGAAATCCTTGCAGATTCTCGAAGCTTTCCAGTGCTTTGACCAATTCCTTGAGGTTTTCCAGCCGCCCCGGTGCCTCGGGCGTCTTGTCGTTCTGCCACATCGTGGTGTAGCCCGTCTCATCGAGGATGGTTTCAGCCAATAGAATATGATCGCCATTTAGAATTTTGACATTTCTTCGTTGGATTTCGATTTTGGAATTAAGCTGACTTATTTCCAGCCTGTGAGACGCCACTAACGTCTGGATCATTGTGCCATTTTCGATACAACTGAGTTCGAGTTCCAACTGAGAGCATTCTTTTTCAAGCTCTGAAACTCTCGCATTCATCTCTTCGATGTCACCTACAAACACCGCGATTACTTCTGCGTTTCGAACGTTGCGAATTAGGTAACCCCAGAATGAAATACTCTCGACGAACCGCGCCAGTTCCACGGCACCTTTGCCGGTCAGCCCCTTGGCCGCCAGCAGATCCCGCGCGCCTTCCATCAGTGAGACGCCACCCTCCCGCGCCGCCATCTGGATCTTTTGTTGCGCCTTGTCGCCAAGCCCGCGCTTTGGCGTGTTGACGATGCGCTCAAAGGCCAGATCATCCTCGGGGCTGATCACCAGGCGGAAATAGGCCATCGCATCGCGGATCTCCATGCGTTCATAGAACCGGGGGCCGCCGATCACGCGATAGGGTAGCCCGATGGTCAGAAACCGATCCTCGAATGCACGCATCTGGTGGCTGGCGCGCACCAGGATCGCCATGCCATCGGCACCGATCGGGGCCATGCCACGGGTGCCACCCTGCATCGCCTCGATCTCGTCGCCGACCCACCGGGCCTCCTCGTCGCCATCCCAATGGCCGATGAGGCGCAATTTTTCGCCGCCCTCGGTCTCGGTCCACAAGGTCTTGCCAAGGCGCCCCTTATTGCCCGCGATCACGCCCGCGGCGGCGGCAAGGATGTGTTCGGTCGAGCGGTAATTCTGTTCCAGCCGGATCACCTTCGCGCCCGGAAAATCCTTGTCGAAGCGCAGGATATTGCCCACTTCGGCCCCGCGCCAGCCATAGATCGACTGATCGTCATCGCCGACGCAGCAGATATTCTGATGCCCCTGCGCCAACAGCCGCAGCCACAGGTACTGCGCCACGTTGGTGTCCTGATATTCGTCGACCAAAATGTAGCGAAACCAGGTCTGGTATTGCTTCAACACATCCGGGTGGGCCTGAAAGATGGTCACGACATGCAACAGCAGGTCGCCGAAATCGGTGGCGTTCAGCTCCCGCAACCGGCGCTGATAGGCGGCGTAAAGGTCGATGCCCTTGTCGTTGAACGCCCCGGATTCGGCGGCGGGCACGTTTTCCGGCGTCCAGGCCCGATTTTTCCATTTGTCGATGACATGCGCCAGCGCGCGGGCCGGCCAGCGTTTTTCGTCGATGCCTTCGGCGATGATCAATTGCTTCATCAGGCGCACCTGATCGTCGGTATCGAGGATGGTGAAGTTCGATTTCAACCCGGCAAGTTCGGCATGGCGGCGCAGGAGTTTGACACAGATGGCGTGGAAGGTGCCAAGCCAAGGCATGCCCTCGACCGCTTGGCCCAAAAGCCCGCCGACCCGGTTGCGCATCTCGCGCGCGGCCTTGTTGGTGAAAGTGACGGCGAGGATCTCATTCGGGCGGGCGGTGCCGGTAGACAAAAGATGCGCGATGCGGGCCGTCAGCGCGCGGGTTTTGCCGGTGCCAGCCCCGGCCAGCATCAGGACCGGGCCATCAAGCGTTTCAACCGCCTCGCGCTGCGGTTCGTTCAGCCCGTCAAGATAGGGCCTTGGCCGCGCGGCCATGGCGCGGGCCGACAGCGAGGCCGAGGCAAAGGCGGTTTCATCGTCGAAAATATCCATGCGCGCGAGCGTAGCGCAGACGGATTGCGAGTAAAAGCCTTGTTCACATTCTGTTCCGCCCCTTTTCTGTCACCGGGGCGGACCTGTGTGACGCCTCCCATTACGGCGGCACCCGCCGCATGCAGGGTAATGGGAAAGCCGTGCGGGTGTATTCATATCGATATGGGGCAATGGGTCTGGACAGAAGCCGTGGGGCGCTATTGTGTGCCGATATGGATCTACACAGCCGATATCCGGGCCTTTCCGACCTGAAAGCACGCGCGCGACGGCGTATTCCGCATTTTGTCTGGGAGTTTCTCGATAGCGGCACCGGGCATGAAACCACCCTCGCGCGCAACCGCATCAAGCTGGATGAGGTGCTGTTTCATCCTGCGATTCTGGACGGTGGCGGGGATGTCGACCTGAGATGCTCTTTGATGGGGCGCGGCCATCCGGTGCCTTTCGGAATATCGCCGGTTGGCATGTCGGGGCTGATCTGGCCCAAGGCCGAGCGTCTGTTGGCGGCCCATGCTGCTGCGGCAGGCATTCCTTACGGCCTGTCGACGGTCGCCACGGAAACACCCGAATCCATCGGCCCCCATGCGCAGAGTCAGGGCTGGTTCCAGCTCTATCCGCCGCGCGATCCGGACATCCGCAGCGATATGCTGGCGCGCGCGCACGATGCCGGGTTTGAAACGCTGGTGCTGACCGTCGATGTGCCGGTGGCCTCGCGCCGGGAACGCCAGACACGCGGCGGGTTGGTGCAGCCTCCGCGCCTGACGCCACGACTGATGGCGCAGGTGGCCCTGTGCCCGGCCTGGGCTCTGGGAACGATGCGCGCGGGCCTGCCCCGGATGCGCTTTCTGGACAAATATGCGCAGGCCTCTGGCCCGCTGCCTTCGACAGCGCATATCGGATATCTGCTGCGCACGGCCCCCGATTGGGCCTATCTTGAGGATCTGCGCCGCGAATGGACCGGCAAACTGGTCGTCAAGGGGGTGATGGATGCGCGTTATGTGCCCCGGCTGGAGGCGGCGGGGGTCGATGCGATCTGGGTCTCGAACCATGCCGGGCGCCAATTTGACGGGGCGCTGGCCGCAATCGAGGTGCTGCCCGCGATCCGGGCCGCGACCGACCTGCCGGTAATCTTTGACAGCGGCGTGGCGGGCGGGCTCGACATCATGCGCGCGCTGGCCCTGGGCGCGGATTTCGTGATGCTGGCGCGGGCCTGGCATTATGCGCTTGGCGCACTTGGGGCGGCGGGGCCCGCGCATCTGCATGATATGCTGGTGGCCGACATGACCTCGTGCATGGGGCAGATCGGGGCGCGAAGCCTCGCGGATCTGCCGGGCCGGTTGGTTCACAACAGGACAGATTGACCCGATTTGGTAATATATGGTTACCAATATGGCCCGGAGCATGCTAACCGCAGCGCCAACGCGGGTCTGCCTGTTCCGTCGAGGAACCGGCGCGATAGGTCGGTTCCTGCAAACGGAGCGCATGCCAGATTGCTAATGTGCCCGCAAAGCACAACTGGGTCAGGTCGGGAAGACTGAAAATGTTACCGCTAACGCTGCGCAAGCAATGTGACCGAACCCGACCTATTGGCAGCGCAGCAATTATGACCTAGCGTCCGAGCGGACCGGAACCAGAGGGAACAGTTCATGGCCGAGTTTCAGAAAATCCTGATCGCCAATCGCGGCGAGATTGCCATTCGGGTAATGCGCGCGGCCAATGAGTTGGGCAAGCGCACCGTCGCGATCTATGCCGAAGAAGATAAGCTGTGCCTGCACCGTTTCAAGGCCGACGAAGCCTATAAGATCGGCGAAGGTCTGGGCCCGGTGGCGGCCTATCTGAGCATTGAGGAAATCATTCGCGTCGCCAAAGCGTGTGGCGCGGATGCGATCCATCCGGGCTATGGGCTGCTCTCTGAAAATCCCGAATTCGTCGATGCCTGCGCGGCCAATGGCATCACCTTTATCGGCCCCAGGGCCGAAACCATGCGCCAGCTTGGCGACAAGGCCAGCGCCCGGCGCGTGGCGATCGAGGCGGGTGTGCCGGTGATCCCCGCAACGGAAGTTCTGGGCGATGATATGGAGGCCATCCGGGCCGAGGCCGAGGCCGTGGGCTATCCCCTGATGCTGAAAGCCTCATGGGGTGGCGGCGGGCGCGGCATGCGGCCCATTTTCGGCCCCGACGAGCTGGAGGAAAAGGTGCGCGAAGGCCGCCGCGAGGCCGAGGCCGCGTTCGGCAATGGCGAGGGCTATCTGGAAAAGATGATCACCCGCGCGCGCCATGTCGAGGTGCAGATCCTTGGCGACAGCCATGGCCAGATCTACCATCTTTATGAACGCGACTGCTCGGTCCAGCGGCGCAATCAGAAAGTCGTGGAACGCGCACCGGCACCTTACCTCAGCCAGTCGCAGCGCGAAGAGATCTGCCGCCTTGGAAAAAAGATCTGCGAGCATGTGAATTACGAAAACGCCGGCACGGTCGAGTTCCTGATGGATATGGAAACCGGCGCGTTTTTCTTCATCGAAGTGAACCCGCGCGTGCAGGTCGAACATACGGTGACCGAAGAGGTGACCGGCATCGACATCGTGCGCGCGCAGATCCTGATCGCCGAGGGCAAGAGCCTGGTCGAAGCCACGGGTGTCGCCAGCCAATATGACGTGAAGCTGGATGGCCACGCCGTGCAATGCCGTATCACCACCGAAGATCCGGCCAACAACTTCATCCCCGATTACGGCCGCATCACCGCCTATCGCGTCGCCACCGGCATGGGCATCCGGCTGGATGGCGGCACCGCCTATTCGGGGGCCGTGATCACGCGCTATTACGACAGCCTGCTGGAAAAAGTCACCGCCTGGGCCCCGACGCCCGAGGCCGCGATTGCGCGTATCGACCGGGCCTTGCGTGAGTTCCGCATCCGGGGGGTCAGCACCAATATCGCCTTTGTCGAGAACCTGCTGAAGCATCCGACCTTCGTGAATTATCAATACACCACGAAATTCATCGACGAGACCCCGGAGCTTTTCGAGTTCCGCGCCAAGCGCGACCGGGCCACGCGCATCCTGACCTATATCGCCGACATCACCCTGAACGGCCATCCCGAGACCGAAGGCCGCGCCAGCCCCAAGGCGGATCTGAAACCGGCCCGCCCGCCGCGAGTGCCCATTGGCGAGCCCCGGCCCGCCGGCACCCGCAATCTGCTGGATGAAAAGGGCCCGCAGGCGGTGGCCGATTGGATGGCGGCGCAAAAGCAGCTGTTGATCACCGACACCACCATGCGCGACGGGCATCAAAGCCTTCTGGCCACGCGGATGCGGTCCATCGACATGATCAAGGCCGCGCCTGCCTATGCCGCCAATCTGCCGGGGCTCTTCAGCGTCGAATGTTGGGGCGGGGCGACGTTCGACGTGGCCTATCGGTTCTTGCAGGAATGCCCCTGGCAGCGCCTGCGCGATATTCGGGCCGCCCTGCCCAATGTGATGACCCAGATGCTGCTGCGCGCTTCGAACGGGGTGGGCTATACCAATTACCCCGACAATGTGGTCGAGGCATTCGTGCAACAGGCCGCCGAAACCGGCGTCGATGTGTTTCGCGTCTTTGACAGCCTGAACTGGGTCGAAAACATGCGCGTCGCGATGGACGCGGTGCAGGCCTCGGGCAAGATCTGCGAGGGCACGATCTGCTATACCGGCGATACCCTGAACCCCGAGCGCGCCAAATATGACCTGAAATACTATGTCGCCATGGGCCAGGATCTGAAGGCGGCGGGCGCGCATGTACTGGGGCTGAAAGACATGGCGGGGCTTTTGAAACCCGCCGCTGCCCGCGTGCTGATCAAGGCGCTGAAGGAGGAGGTCGGCCTGCCGATCCATTTCCACACCCATGATACGGCCGGCATCGCCTGTGCCACGATCCTTGCGGCCTCCGAGGCCGGGGTCGATGCCGTCGATTGCGCCATGGACAGTTTCAGCGGCAATACCAGCCAGGCAACGCTCGGCTCGGTGGTTGAGGCGCTGAAACATACCGACCGCGATACCGGGCTGGATATTCGCGCCATCCGTGAGATCAGCGATTATTTCGAGGCCGTGCGCGGACAATACGCGGCGTTTGAAAGCGGTTTGCAGGCCCCGGCCTCCGAGGTCTATCTGCACGAAATGCCCGGTGGCCAGTTTACCAACCTCAAGGCGCAGGCGCGGTCTCTGGGGCTGGAGGAACGCTGGCATGAAGTGGCGCAGATGTATTCGGACGTGAACCGGATGTTCGGAGATATCGTCAAGGTCACGCCGTCCTCCAAGGTGGTGGGCGACATGGCGTTGATGATGGTGGCGCAGGGGTTGAGCCGCGCCGATGTCGAAGATCCCGCAACGGACGTGGCCTTCCCCGATTCCGTGATCGACATGATGCGCGGCAATCTGGGCCAGCCGCCGGGCGGCTTTCCCGCGGCGATCCTGAAAAAGGCGCTGAAGGATGAGACCCCGGTCACCGAACGCCCCGGCAAGCACCTGCCGCCGGTCGATCTGGAAGCCATGCGCGCCGAGGTTGAGGCCATCGTGGGCGACACGGTCGACGATGAGGATCTGAACGGATACCTGATGTATCCCAAGGTCTATACCGATTACATGACGCGTCATGCCGAATACGGCCCGGTGCGCACCCTGCCCACCCGGACGTTCTTTTACGGGATGGAACCCGGCGAAGAGATCGAGGCCGAGATCGACCCCGGCAAGACGCTGGTGATCCAGTTACAGGCCGTGGGTGAGACCAATGAGGATGGCGAGGCCAAGGTGTTCTTTGAGCTGAACGGCCAGCCGCGCGTCATCCGTGTGCCCAACCGCAAGATCAAAAGCGCGACGGCCAAACGGCCCAAGGCCGAACTTGGCAATGCCAACCATATCGGCGCGCCGATGCCCGGTGTGGTGGCCACGGTTGCCGTGAAATCCGGCCAAAGCATCAAGACCGGCGATCTGCTGCTGACGATCGAAGCGATGAAGATGGAAACCGGCATCCACGCCGACCGCGACGCGGTTGTGGCGTCGGTCCATGTCAGCCCCGGCGGCCAGATTGACGCCAAGGATCTGCTGGTAGAATTGGAATAAACCACGCGTTGCCACCCGTCTTTGGCGTCGAAATACCTCGCACCTTTCAGCCGCTTTGCGCCTGCCCGGGTTGCCGCCAATAAGCGGCTTTTCTGGGTTTCTTGGGGTGCCATCAAAGTGGCCGTAACAACTGCCTGGGCGTGTGGGCAATCAGACCATTGACCGGTTCAACGAATCGGGGCTTTGTATCGCCCAAAATCGGTGCAAAAGGCTGCGTCTTCCATGTCCAAAATCCTCGTCATGACCGATCTGCATCTGACCGAACCGCCCGAGACCATCATCGGCCTCGATCCCGGTGCGCGCCTGGCCGAGGGTCTGGCCCATGCCGCCCGCAATCATCCCGATGCCGACCGGCTGATCCTGACCGGGGATCTGACGCATCATGGGCGCGCGGCGCAATATGCCCGGCTGGCGGAACTTCTGACCGATCTGCCCTGGCCGGTGACACCGATGATCGGCAATCATGACCGGCGCGACGTGTTCCGCGCCGCGTTTCCCGAGACGCCGGTTGACGCGGATGGCCATGTGCAATGTGTTATCGACCTGCCCGATATCCGGCTGATCTGCCTCGATACCGTCGATGAGCACGCCGAAGTGGAACATTCCGGCCGCCTCTGCCCGGCGCGGATGGCCTGGCTGCGGGCGGCGCTGGATGAGGCCCCCGATCATGGTGCGATCGTCTTCATGCATCATCCGCCGGTCGAGACCGGATTTACCGGCATGGATATCATCGGACTCAGCAATCAAAGAGAAATACGTGACCTGCTGACGGGCCATCCAAAGTTGCGCCACGTCCTTGCCGGTCATGTCCATCGCACCATCGCCGCCTCGATGGCCGGGGTGCCGGTCAGCCTGCTGAAAAGCACCTGTCACCAGATGCCGATGTGTCTGGGCGAAGCCGATCACGATCTGTCGGTCGATGAACCCGCCGCCTATGGCATCCTTTTGGTGGGCGCAGAGGATGTGATCCTGCATAGTGAGGATTACACCCTGCCCGCGCAAAGCGCTCGCGGCACATAAAAGGGCGCTCGCCATGGTCACACCGTTCTACACCGGGCTGATGGCCCTGCTCTTCCTGTCGCTCAGCTACCGCGTGGTTCAGGCGCGGCGCAGCCAGAAAGTCTCGGTCGGGGATGGCGGCGACAGACATGTTCTGAAGGCGATGCGCACCCAGGCCAACTGCGCCGAATACGCGCCCATCGGGCTGCTTTTGTTGCTGATGGCCGAATTGCAGGGGATGCCGGTCTGGCTATTGCATGTTTTCGGGGCGATGCTCTTGGCGGGGCGCGGCTTGCATGCCTATGGTTTCGGTTCGACCCCGCAAAAGGTGCCGGCGCGCATTTGGGGCATGTATCTGACGCTGGCGATGATCGGCGTGACCGCCATCGCCAATATCGGCCACGCGCTGTTCTGATCCCGCTGCACGAAGCGTCATTGCGGGCGCTTGCGGCAGTGCAGATTGGGTGGGCGTTAGACCACCCTGCCCGCCTCAAATGGTGCCAGCGCGCGGGCAAAAGCGGAATGGATCGGCGTTGGCACGCCATGCGCCGCCCCAAGCCGCGCGACGTCGCCGGACAGCCAGGCATTTTCAATCGGCTTTCCGCGCAACAGATCGTCCAGCATCGAGGCGTGGGTATGATCGGGCAGCCGGTTTTCGAGAATGCCCCAGGCAATATCAGACAGCCCTTCGGGCAGATCCGGCATCACGGCGCGGCCCACGGCCTCGGTCTCGGCCAAGGCATCGTGAAACAGGCTGACCGTATCGGTGCAGGATCTGAGCGGCCCGATATCGAGCCGTGTCAGCGCGGTGATCGAGGCGAAACTGGCCTGCATCACATATTTCGCCCAGAGATCGTGGTGAATGTTCTCCGGCTGCTCGACCATGCATCCAGCCCCCGAGAGCGCTGCCGCGAATGCATCGCATCGCGGCGATTGCCCGCCCGAGGACTCGCCAAAGCTGAACTTGTCAAACGGGGCGGTATGGCGAATGACACCAGGGGCCGAGATATCGCCCGGAAAACGCGCCACACCGGGCACGACATGGCGCTGGCCGATGATCTTGGCCAGACGCTCGGGCGCAGAAACGCCGTTCTGGCAAGTGACAACCATGGTGTCGGGCCGCAATGTCGGGAGGATCGCCCGCGCAGCAGCCTCGACATCGTAATTCTTGACCATGAACAGGACGATATCGGCCGGTGCGGCCTGCGATATGTCGCCCACGGCGCGAATATCCGGCAGGTGCAGATCACCCTTCGGACTGTGCAGGATCAGGCCGTTTTCCTGTAGCGCCGCCAGATGGGCCCCGCGCGCGACCAACGTGACGGCGTGCCCAGCAGCAGCCAGCCGCGCGCCAAAATATCCGCCAATGGCCCCGGCCCCCATGACTACAATTTCCATCACGAAAACCCCCGCATCGCCACAATCCATGCCACGGCCTGCACATTTCCGCAGCCAGGCACGGAAATCCAGAAAAACCTGCCCGCAGGCAAATTTCCCCTTGCGGCCCCCCGCGCCCCTGACTAAATACCGCGCCAAGGATGCGGGCGTAGCTCAGGGGTAGAGCATAACCTTGCCAAGGTTAGGGTCGTGAGTTC
>CAXBGQ010000058.1:0-12517 GCA_963975135.1 uncultured Nioella sp.
TGAAATTGCTGGCCGGCGTGATGTTTGGCCTGGGTGTCGGGCTGCCGGTTGCCCGGATGCTGGAGGGCAGCCCTGCGGGCGGGCTGACGCGGCATGAATTCGAGGAGGCCTGGATCCGGTTTCTGACCGGCTTCGGCTATATCTTCTTCACCGCGATCGTGGCCATTCCCTTTTATGTGATGGTGATGACCAGCCTGAAAAGCCAGGGCGAGCTGATTGCCAACCCGCTCGATTTCACCATCGATCTCAGCCAGGGCTGGGGGCTGTTTCGGTCCTATGTCGAGCTGTTCCGCGATTTCAATTTCGGCAGTTACCTGTGGACCAGCCTTTATGTCTCGATCCTGACGGTTCTGATCACGCTGGCCTTCTCAATCCCCGGTGCCTACGCGGTGGCGCGGCTCAGGTTTCGCGGGCAAAAGGCGCTGAGCCGGTCGGTTCTCTTGATCTACATGGTTCCGATGATCGTGCTGGCGCTGCCCATTTACATCGCGTTTTCGATGTTCGGGCTCAGAAATTCGATCCTGGGGATCGTCCTGATCTATCCGGTCACCACCATTCCGGTCTCGCTTTATATGTTGCAGGGCTATTTTCGCGGCCTGCCCGCCGAGATCGAGGAAGCCGGGCTGATGGACGGGCTGAGCCGGCTCAAGGTGATCTGGAAAATCACCCTGCCGCTCAGCCTGCCGGCGCTGGCCTCGGTGTCGCTTTACGTTTTCATGATCGCCTGGAACGAGTTTCTGCTGGCCTTCATGCTGCTGGATGATCCGTCGCGCTTCACGCTGACGCGGGGGGTGGCGATGCTGAATTCGTCGGAAGTGCCGCGCCAGCATCTGATGGCGGGGGCGGTGATCGCGACGGTGCCGGTGATGGCGCTGTTTCTGGGACTTGAGAAATTCATGACGCGCGGGTTGACCGCCGGGTCGGTCAAAGGATGAGCACGATGTTTGATATGACGCCCGACCGGGCAGAGGCGCTGGACGCTGAGGCGCGGCGGATTTTGCGCCTGAACGATCGCGGCGGTTATACCGTGCCGACCGAGGGCCTCTATCCCTATCAGTGGAACTGGGACAGCGCCTTTGCGGCCCTTGGTTTTGCCGCCTTCGACGTGGACCGGGCCTGGACCGAGCTGGAGACGCTGATGGCGGGACAGTGGGAAAACGGCATGCTGCCGCATATCCAGTTTCACAAGGCAGATCCCGGATATTTTCCCGGTGCCGATGTCTGGGGCACCGAAAACGCGGTCGGCAAGGGGCCGGGGCGGGTGGCGTCCTCGGGCATCAGCCAGCCGCCGGTTGCCGCCAGTTTCGCGCTGCGCACCTATCACCGGGACACTGCGGCGGGGCTGGCGCGTCTGCGGGCGCTGTTCCCTCGGTTCATGGCGCTGCATCGCTGGTTCATGCTGCATCGGGCCGAAAGCGGCGCGGTGGCGATCACCCATCCCTGGGAGGCGGGGCGCGACAATGCGCCGGACTGGGATGGTGCCATGGCCGCGTTCGAACCCGAGGGCGTGGCCCCCTATACGCGCCGCGATACCGGCCATGTCGATCCGCGCATGCGCCCGACCAAATCCGATTACGACCGCTATATCTGGCTGGTGCAATTTGGCCGCGACCGCGATTGGGACGATGCCGCGATTGCCGCCGAAAGCCCGTTTCGCGTGGCCGATCCGACCATGACATTCACCCTGATGCGGGCCTGCCGTGACCTGGTGGAGATCGCCCGCGCGCTGGGTGAGCCGACGGATGAGATCGAAGGCTGGGTCACCCGGCTGGAGGCCGGGGCCGAAACGCTGTGGAACGCCGAGACCGCCTGTTATGACAGCCGCGACCTGCGCAGCGGCAAGCTGACCGGCTGCGTGAGCAACGCTTCGTTCCTGAGCTGGTGGGGCGGGCTGCGCAATGGCCAGCCGGTCGATACGTTGCGCCGGGTTCTGGCCGGTGTCAGGTGTGCGGTGCCCAGTTTCGATCCCGCCGATCCCAGGTTTGACAGCCTGCGCTATTGGCGCGGGCCGGTCTGGGGGATCATGAACATGATGATTTCCACCGGGCTGGAAGAGGCCGGGCTGCTCGAGGAGGCCGACCGCATCCGCCGTGATACGGCCGGGTTGATCTCAGAGAACGGGTTTGCCGAATATTTCGACCCCCAGGATGGCACGCCCGCCGGTGGCGGCACATTCACCTGGACCGCCGCCATCTGGCTTGGCTGGGCCTCTCCCAATGCACAGGAGCAGTAGGATATGGGTGCGATTACACTGAAGGCGGTCGAGAAATGGTTTGGCGAGGTTCAGGTCATAAAAGGCGTCGATCTTGAGATCAACGATGGTGAGTTCGTCATCTTTGTCGGGCCGTCGGGGTGCGGGAAATCGACCCTGCTGCGGATGATCGCGGGGCTGGAGGAGACCAGCCGCGGGCAGGTCATGATCGACGGGCGCGATGCCACGGCCGAGCCGCCATCGAAGCGTGGGCTGGCGATGGTGTTCCAGTCCTATGCGCTCTATCCGCATATGTCGGTGCGCGACAATATGGGGTTTTCGCTGCTGACGGCGGGGGCTCCGAAAGCGGAGATCACTTCCAAGGTCGATGAGGCCGCCCGGGCCCTGCGGCTGGAGGATTACCTGGATCGCCGCCCCAAGGATCTGTCCGGCGGGCAGCGCCAGCGGGTGGCCATTGGCCGGTCCATCGTGCGCGACCCGACGGCGTTCCTGTTCGATGAACCGCTGTCCAATCTGGATGCCTCGCTGCGCGTCGAGATGCGCTATGAGATTGCCAAGCTGCACGAGGCGCTGGCCTCGACCATGATTTACGTGACCCATGACCAGGTCGAGGCGATGACGCTGGCCGACCGGATCGTGGTGCTGAGCATGGGGAAGATCGAACAGGTCGGAAGCCCGCGCGAGCTCTATGAGAAACCCGGCAATCTTTTTGTGGCGCAGTTTATCGGCAGCCCCAAGATGAACATCCTGCCCTGTCAGGTGTCGGACGGGCAGTTCGCGCTGGAGGGTGGGCGCGGCGGCGCGGCACCGGGGTGCGACGGGGCCATTCATCTGGGTATCCGGCCCGAGGCGATTACGCTCGGCACGTCGGGGCAGGGCCATGTCGATGGGGTTGTCGATCTGGTCGAATATCTGGGGGCCGACAATTTCCTGATCGTCGATTGCGGGCCGCTGGGCAAGATCACGGTGCGCGCCGATGGCGAAACTATTGTCAGGGTGGGTGACAGGGTGGGGCTGGAATTTGCGCCGCCCAAGCTGCATTTCTTTGATGCCGACGGCGTCGCGCTGGCCTGATCGGGGCGATAAACCTTGCCCGCGGGCCGATGCCCCTGCAACTCTGTCGGAAAGATGATTTCGAACGGAGGGTTTGTCATGCGGGTTTTCAAAGCCGGTCTTCTGGCGCTTGGTGCGCTGATGCTGGCCACGCCGGTGCTGGCGCAGGGCTGGAGCGCACGCACCGAGTTTTCCGATCTCTGGTTTTTCGCTGATGCCGTGCCCGAGGGCGGCCCGACCAGCTTTGGCTGCGCCGGATCCTACCCCGGTGCCGACCCGATGCGTGGCGAGGGCATGGGGCCGCTGGATCCCTATATTATCCGCGTCTCCATGAATCAGACGATTGACGTGGCGGGTATCGGCCTTGGCCCCCGCGATGACGTGGCCTTTGTCATCGGCGAGGCCGGTTATCAGTTGCCGGGCGTCTGGTGGAATGAAATGACGGGTGAATGGACGACCGATATTTCGGTCGGTGACCCGCTGATTACGGCGCTTTTGGCCGGTGGCGATGCACAGCTTTGGGCCGGTCAGCTGCTGGTGGGCGACCTACCGGGCACGGGCCTGTCGGCCAGCGTGACAGAGGCGATCAATTTCTGCGACGCCCATTGGATCGCCTCGGGGGCACCCTTGCCAAGCCATGCGGCGGTCACCATCCGGACCCTGCGCGCACAGCCAGCCCCGCCGCCGTCGATGGAACAGGTGATGCTGGATGAAATCACCAGCCATTGCGGCGGCCCCGGTCAGGTGCGCGCCGATGCAATCGGGCGCAGCGATTTCGACGGTGACGGGGTTGAAGATGTCCTGTTGCATTGGTCGGGCGTAACCTGCCAGACCGACAACCCGGTGCTGGCAGGGCGCGGTGCCGGAGAATGCGGCCAGGCGGTTTGCCTGACCTCGGCCTATGTGTCGTCATCAATCCGGGCCGGGAATGCGGTCTTTGAGATTCTGGCCCCTAGCGCGCGGGTCGATCCGGCCAACGCCACCGATATCCTGTTGGGCGTCGGGCTAAATGACTGCAATCGATTGAATCTGCAACCCGATTGCCAGACCCGGCACCGCTGGACCGGCACCGAATTTATCCGGATCGAGTGACATTGTCGGGCCCATGGGGGCCAGGGGATTGACCGCGGCCAGTGCTCTGGCGCAGGTATGGCCCGGTAATTCATTCGCGGCGGAAAGGTGCGGAATTTGGAACCACTGGTTTTTCTGCCGGGCATGATGTGCGACGCGCGACTTTTTGCGCCGCAGACCGAGGCGCTGTCGCGGGCCCGCGCGGTGCAGGTGGGCTGTTTGGCCGGCCATGACAGTATCCGCGACATGGCCGCGGCCGTTCTGGCCGCCGCGCCGCAGAAATTCGCGCTGGCCGGGCTGTCGCTTGGGGCCATTGTGGCGATGGAGGTCATTCGCAAGGCTCCGGATCGGGTCACCCGGCTGGCGCTGATGGCCTGCGACCCGCTCTCGGATACGCCCGACATGGCCGGTGCGCGTGAACAGTTGATGGCGCGCGCCAAAGCCGGGCGGCTGGAGGATGTGTTGCGCGATTTTCTGCCCTCGGCCTGTTTGGCACCGGGGCCGGGGCGCGCCGCCCTTCAGGATCTTTTCGTCGCGATGGGGCGGGATGCCGGGGCCGATCAATTCGTGGCGCAATCGCGTGCGTTGCAGCGCCGCCCCGATCAGCAGGGCACGCTGCGCCGGGTGCGGGTGCCCACATTGGTGATGGGCGGCGCGCATGACCGGATGTGCCCGCCGCGACGCCATGAATTCATGGCCGAGCTGATCCCCGATGCCAGCCTGACCATCCTGCCCGAGGCCGGGCATTTGTTGACGCTGGAGGACCCGACCGGCAGCCTGCAGGCATTGACGGCGTGGCTTAACGCCTAGGGGCAAGTTGGGCCTTGGCGACCGGCCTGCCTTCGGCATCGAAAAACGGGGATTGGTGCCAGCGGCCGCTGAGGCGCGCGGCGGCACTGCGTTTGAGAAACCGCCAGATCGTTCGCCCCAGATGATGGTGGCGCGTCTTGCCGCCCGGGCCGGGGACAAAGCCCGCGCCAATTACCGGCCCTAGCGGCGCGGGATCGGAGAGCCGGGCCACGACGATGCCCGCGAACCCGGTGCGCGGGGATTTGAGCGTGTTGAACATCTGGGTGTCGCAGCAATCCGCGATCCACCGAAAGAGGCCGTTGGGCGACAGTTGCATCAGGGCAAGATGATCCTGACCGGTGTCGATACGGATACGGTCGGCTGTGGTCTGAAAGACGGCCACCGGGCCGGGTGCCGGATCGTCATAGAGCGTCCGCGCCCGGGCGCAATCGGCGCAATGGCAGACCAAATGCGACCCTTCGTCGGGCCGCGCATTCGTCAGCCGCCCGGTCAGGCATCCACAGCGGCAGGCGAAACCGATATCGGTGCCGGTCGCCAACCGGTTACTCGGCGGCCACGCTCTGACGCACCGGCGTTTTCGGAACATCGCAATTGGCGTCGATGAAATCCAGAACCAGCGGCCGGATCTTGTTGCGCCAGCTTTTGCCAGCGAAGATACCGTAATGGCCGGCATTGGGCTCCAGGTAATTGGCCTTCTTTTCCTCCGGCAGCCCGGTGCATAGCCGCAGCGCAGCAACGCATTGGCCGGGGGCCGAGATATCATCCTTGCCGCCCTCGACCGTTTTCACGGCAACGGTGGTGATCTTGCCGATATCGACCTGTTTGCCGGCCACGGTGAACCGATTCTGTGCGATCTCGAGGCCTTTGAAGATGCGTTCGACGGTGGAAAGATAAAATTCCGCCGTCATATCCATCACAGCCAGGTATTCGTCATAGAAGCGGTTGTGCTTGTCATGATCGGACGCCTCGCCCTTGGCCACGCGCATGATCTGATCGGTGAATGCCTTGGTGTGTTTCTCGGCATTCATCGCCATGAAACTGGAAAGCTGTTGCAGACCGGGATAGACCATGCGCCCCGCACCGGCATGTTTGAACCCGACGCGTTGCAGAACGTGGCGCTCAAGCTGGCCCATGGTGACGCGATTGCCGAAATCGGTGACATCGGTGGCGGCGGCATCGGGGTCGATCGGGCCGCCAATCAGCGTCAGGGTACGTGGCTGCGCGTCGGGGTCTTCCTCGGCCAGATAGGCGGTGGCGGCCAGCGCCAGCGGGGCCGGCTGGCAGACCGCGATCACATGCGTGTCCGGGCCCATTTCCTTCAGGAAATCAACAAGGTAGAGCGTATAATCCTCGATATCGAACTTGCCTACCGAGACCGGGATATCGCGGGCATTGTGCCAATCCGTGATATAGACATCACAATCGGGCAGCAGGCTGAGCACAGTCGAGCGCAGGAGGGTGGCGTAATGGCCCGACATCGGTGCCACCAGCAAAACCTTGCGCCCGGTCGGCTGACGCCCCTGCACATTGAACCGGATGAGATCGCCAAAGGGCCGGGATTTGACCACTTCAACCTCGATCTGGTGGTCGCGCCCGTCGGTTCCCGACAGGATCTGGATGTTCCAGTCGGGTTTCACCGCCATGCGTTCAAAGCTGCGTTCCATCACCTCGCCCCAGGCGGCGGTCATGTTGATCGCGGGATTGGCAATCAGGCCAAGCTGCGGATAGGAGCACATCGCGCGGGCGGTGGAGCCGAGCCATTGGTTCGAAACGCGGATCGATTCCATCAAGTCATATGTGAGAAGGTATTTCATCGCACCGCGACTCCTGCAAAACTGGGGCATATTACCGGGTTCGGCCCCCGGTTCATTTCGTCGCTTTGCCCCCTCACCCTGGCAAGGCTTATATGCACATGCAGCATTGAGAGGGTAAAAGCAAGCCATGGGACCAGATGACGACAGCAAAACGGAGCCGACGGACGAAAATGTTGACCGTCTGAATGCCAATCTGGCAAAGATGGAGGCGCTGTCCAAGCGCATGGTCGCAGCCCTTGGTCAGAAGGACCTGACCACCGATGCCGGGTTGTCGGGACCGGGAAAGGAGCTCTATGTCAAGGCGGGCTCCGCCTATCTCAATGAAATGATGAATAACCCCGGCAAGCTGATCGCCGATCAGGTCGCCTATTGGGGCAAGGCCATGGAAAATTTCGCGCAGGTGCAGCAGGCCATGGCGCGTGGCGAATTTGAGATCCCCGATGCCGAAGACGGCCCGCTGGACCGGCAGTTTTCCAATCCGATGTGGCGCACGCATCCCTATTTCCGCCTTGTGCGCCAGCAATATGAGCTGAATGCGCAGGCCATCCACGGCGCGGTCGCCGAGCTTGACGGTCTGGACCCCAAGGAAAAACAGCGGGTGGAGTTTTTCTCACGCCAGATCGTCGATTTGTTTTCGCCAACCAACTACCTGGTCACAAACCCGGACGCGCTGCAAAAGGCCATTGATACCGACGGTCAGAGTCTTGTGGACGGGTTGGAAAACCTGGTCCGCGACATCGAGACCAACAAAGGTGAGCTGTTGCCGACCCTCTCGGACCCGGCGGCCTTTACAGTGGGCGACAACATCGGCGCGACCGAAGGCAAGGTGGTGTTTCGCAACAGAATGATGGAGCTGATCCAGTTCACGCCGCTGACCGAAACGGTCCATAAGGTGCCGCTGGTGATCTTTCCGCCCTGGATCAACAAATTCTACATCCTGGACCTGAAACCGCAAAACAGCCTGATCCGCTGGATCCTGGAGCAGGGCTATACGCTCTTTGTAGCCAGTTGGAGAAACCCCGATGCCAGCTATGCCGAGGTCGGCCTGGAGGATTACATCGAGGAGGGCTATTTGCAGGCCATCGAGATCGCCAAGGACATCACCGGCCAAAAGCAGGTCAACGCGGTCGGGTATTGCATCGCGGGCACCACGTTGGCCGCGACCTTGGGGGTGCTGCAAAAACGCGGCGACAAGTCGATCAAATCGGCCACTTTCCTGACCACGCTCACCGATTTTTCGGATCAGGGCGAATTTACCGTCTTTTTGCAGGATGATTTTGTGGAAGCGATCGAGCGGCAGGTGACCGAAAAGGGCATTCTGAGCAGCTATTTCATGTCCAAGACCATGAGCTTTCTGCGCGCGCGCGATCTGGTTTATGGCCCCGCCGTGCGCAGCTATATGATGGGTGAGGCCCCGCCCGCATTCGATCTGCTTTACTGGAATGGCGACAACACCAACCTGCCGGGGCGCATGGTCAAGCAATATCTGCGCGATCTGTGTCAGGGCAATGCGTTGGTCGATGGCGGGTTCAAGATCCTGGGGGAAACCGTGCATCTGAGCGATATCAAACTGCCGGTCGCGTCCATCGGCTGCAAGACCGACCATATCGCGCCCTGGCGGCAATGCTATGTGGGCTTCGAGAAATTCGGCAGCAAGGACAAGACCTTTATCATGTCGGAATCGGGCCATATCGCGGGCATCGTCAATCCGCCCTCGAAAAAGAAATACGGCCATTTCACCAACCCCGACGTCAGCGGCGGACCGGAGGCCTGGGAAGAAGGGGCCACGTTCAACGAAGGGTCGTGGTGGCCGCGGTGGGAATCCTGGCTGAAAAAACGCTCAGGCACGCAGGTTGACGCCCGTATTCCCGGTGAGTCGGGGCATGAATGTCTATGCGATGCACCGGGGACCTATGTGATGGTCAAGTCAAACGCCTGATTTTGAACGGTTTCGCAAGAAAATTGCTGCAGTGCAGAAAAAGACTTGAAATTCTGCACTGCAGCATGCATATTCCTTGCAGACGCAGCAAAGCGAACCGGATCAAACAACGCCCCGTCCCGGGCAATCAGGAGCAAGACCCATGGCCAAGACCAATGATTTCACCAAATATGTCAACGAAGCAGTGGCTGCTTTTCCCGTCGACATGAGCGCATATAGCGACGCCTTCAAAACCTCTGCCGCAATGGGCGAGAAGTTTTCGAAAGTCGCTCTGGAAGCCGCCGAGAAATCCACCGAGATCTCCTCGAAATGGACCAAAGACACGCTGGCAAAACTGAACGACGTTGCCGCTGTCAAGGATGAGCCCACCGACTACACCAAAGCCGTCACCGATTTCGCATCGGCACAGGCCGAAATGGCCGCCGAGACCATGGCTTCTTTCGCTGAGATTGCGAAAAAAGTGCAGGTCGAAACCGTTGAGCTGATGATGGCCGCCGGCAAAGAGGCTTCCGAGGAAGCAACCGCCGCCGTCAAGAAAGCCACCGCCGAAGTGACGACCGCCGCGAAAAAAGCATCCGCTGCCTAAGCGACGGATCTGATACGCCGCGCAGGGCTTCCTCCCATCCCTGTGCGACGTCAAGAGGACGGACCCCATAAGACGGGGCCCGTCCTTTTTTCTTTTCGGCACCACTCGGAATGTTCGCGCCGGAGTTTATCGCCTAACGCGTTGAAATTCTTGATTTCAGGCAGCGATGAGGGATCCTGGTTTTTGCGAAACTGCGATATGCCCGACAGGCGATTGCAATTTGCTGCCAGTGCACTAGGCTGCGAATGCTGCAATGCAGTGCAAGGCATAAGGGATGGGTCCATGGGCGACGCCGCAACACCGCTACTGATCAAGCGCTATGCAAGCCGCAGGCTGTATAATACCGAAACTTCGGATTATGTGACGCTGGAGGATATCGCCGGTTTCATCCGTGACGGGCGCGAGGTCAAGATCGTCGATCTGAAGTCGGGCGATGAGCTGACTCGGCAATATCTGCTGCAAATCATCGCCGAACACGAAAGCCGCGGCGAAAGCGTGCTGCCCATTGGCGTGTTGACCGATCTGGTGCGCAGCTACACGACCCAGGCCAACAGCGTGGTGCCGGAATTTCTGGCGATGTCCTTTGACATGCTGCGCAACGGCCCCACCAAGATGGTCGAGAACATGGCCGCAATGAACCCGCTGACCAAGATGCCCGGGTTCGAGGCGATGCAGGCGCAGCAGGAAACATTCCTCAAGGCGATGACCGGCGGCATTGGCACGCAATGGTCCGGCCCGGCACCTGAAGATGCCCCCGAAGAAAAAAGTGGCGATGAGCTGGCCGATATCAAAAAGCAACTGGCCGAACTTCAGTCGAAGCTCAGCAAGCTCTGAAGCCGTAGAAATCTCTCGAAAATTTCACGTGCCGTAGGCGCGCGCGTCGGCCTTGATGTCCTCAGCCGCCGCCAAAAGCGCTTCGGCGATAAAGTCGAGATCCGCCTTTGCCAGCCGCGCGGGCAGGCGCACATCGCAGGCGCGCATCAACATGGCACGGGTTTGCGGCAGATCGGGCTGATCGCCGATAAACTTCCAGTTCCAGAACGCGCGCGCGTTATCGGTGCTGAGACCAAAGATCTGCACTTTCACGCCGCGCGCGGCCGCCGCATCGGCAAAGGCGCGGGCCTCGGCATCCGATGCAAATCCGGTCAGGTTGAACTGGATGGAATCGGGCGCGCGGGTTTCGGGTTTCAACGCCGGGGGCACCTCCAGCCAGGGCGAGCTGTTCAGCAACCCGGCCACATAATCATGATTGGCCCGGCCATCGCGCACCCGGCGCGGCAGTTCCGCCAATTGCGAGCGAACGATCGCGGCCGACAGGTTCGACAGGCGCAGGTTATAAAGCGGCAGCAGGTTCTGCCAGCGCGTGAAAGCATCGGAAAGCGCCGCGTCGGAGCCCGCGATATGCTTGGCCCAGTTATGTTCATAAGCCCCCGACATGATCACGGCGCGGGCCACCAGATCGGCGTCGTCAGTCACCAGAATGCCGCCTTCGCCCGCGTTGATCAGCTTGTAGGACTGGAAGGAAAAACAGCCGACCCGGCCAATAGTGCCGATATTGCGACCGCCCCAAAGGGTGCCGAGCGAATGGGCGGCATCCTCGATCACCGGCACGCCCGCCCCGTCGCAGAGCGCCATGATGGCATCCATGTCGGAGGTATGGCCGCGCATATGGCTGATGATCACCGCGCCGATCTCGCCGGTCAGTTTGGCCACGAAATCCGCCATGTCGATGCGGTAATTATCGCCGACTTCCACCAATACGGGCTGGCAATTGGCATGCACCACGGCAGACGGCACGGCGGCAAAGGTAAAGCCCGGGATCAGCACCTTTGTGCCCGGTTTCAGGCCGAGCCCGAGCAGCGACAGAAACAGCGCCGCCGAACAGGATGACACCGCCAGCGCGTATTTGGTGCCGAAAAGATCCGCAAACTCACGCTCCAGCATCGCTACGGGCGCGTTTTCGGGGGCGGTGTAGCGAAAGAGGTCTCCGGTCGCCAACAGGCGCTCAATCTCGGCGCGGGCGGCCTCGGGGATCGGCTCGGCGTCATAGACATTCGGTGCGTGCGCCATGTTTTTACCTTTTCGAAAACCTGTATTTCGATTTTCTTTACATGTAGGGCGATCCAATTCCTAGCCGGAACGCAACGTCAGAGCGTTTCAGGGTGCTGTGCGTGGCGTGAAAGCCGCAGTGGTTTGGCGCGTCAGGTCGCCTGCGTTCGACCGGTAATCAGGAAGGCCAGGTTATCGGATCACTTGCGGCCGGTATTTGATCCGCTGACGCCGGTCGCTTGGCAGATGCCGGTTGAGACGGCGGTTGATCAGACCGAAGACAGTGATCACCAGCAGCGTCACGATGACGAAATAAAACGCAACGATCGGGTAGGGGACAAAGGGGTTGAAGGTCCGGTCCGCGAAATATTGCGCGTAATAAAGCGCGTCACCCTGTTGGCGAAAGGCGGGAAAGCCCGAGAAAAAGACCAGCGTGGTGGCGTGAAAAAGGAAAATCGCCTCGTTCGTATAGGCAGGCCAGGCCAGCCGCATCGTGGTCGGAAACACCACCTTGCGGAACCGTTTCCAGCCCGACAGCCCATAAGCATCGGCAGCCTCAAGATCGCCCTTGGGGACCGAGCGCAGCGCGCCATAGAAAATCTCGCCGGCATAGGCGGAAGTGTTGAGGAAAAGCACGATCACCGCCCCCAGCCAGGCCCGCGCGAACCAGCGCGATTCGGCGGTGATCTCGATAAAGCCGAGATTGATTTCGACGCCGACGCGCGGCAGCATCACGAAAGTCTCATAGGCCAGAAAGAACTGGATAAAGAGGGGCGAGCCGCGAAAAACGAAGATGAACCATTCGGCGGGTTTACGGATCCATCTGCGGGGCGAGGCCTTGCCCGCCGCCAGCGCCACGGCAAAGAAAAACCCGAAAAAAAGTGCCAGAACGCCGAAATAGACGTTCCAGATCAGGCCCGAGCCGATCAGGGTAAACTGTTCGCAGAGCGTGATCTCGCCGCGCGGCAGCAGACGTTCGCCAT
>CAXBGQ010000059.1:0-12442 GCA_963975135.1 uncultured Nioella sp.
CAAATCGGCAGAACCCAGTCTGACCGCATCTGCACGCCCTCGTTCAGCGATTTCAGCGCCTCATAGTTGAAGGTGTATTTCGCGCCCTCGGATTTCGAGGCCCAGATCATCGTTTCATGCGCATTGGTCAGACGCTTGCCGCGAAAGTTCGGCATCGGGTTGGATTTGCGCCAGATCACGTCATTGAGCAGCCAGAACCCCTGGTTCTGCAACTCGAACCCGACCCGGAATATATTGTGATAGCTGCCAATGACCCAGATCGCGCCATTGGGTTTCAGCAGGCGCTGTGCCGCGGCCAGCCAATCCTTGGTGAACTTGTCATAGACCGCGAAGCTGTCGAATTGATCCCAGGCATCATCGACCGCATCGACCATGGAATTATCCGGCCGGTGAAGGTTGCCCTTCAGCTGCAGGTTATAAGGCGGATCCGCAAAGATGAGGTCCACCGACGCCTCGGGCAGAGCCAACATCTCCTCGATGCAGTCGCCTGGCACAATTGTATTGAGCGGAAGCATGTCAGCCCCCGTTTGGGTTGTTTTTTTCGTCATCACTGCCTCTGCAACGGGCACCTCTTACGGGCGCTGATTTGTTGCTCAAGGATGAGTCAAACCCGATTCGCCGTCAATTTCTTTTTTGAATCAAGAGGTTGCAGAAGGGGCTTGATACAAGATGTTGTGGACCGGTTTGAAGCTGCGTCTATGGTGGGGGGTGACCCCCAGATTTAGAAGCGCCTGTTTGTGTTCACGCGTGGGGTAACCGGCATTCCTGTCCCATCCATATCCGGGGTATTGTTGCGCCAATGCACACATGGCTCCATCACGACATGTTTTGGCCACAATTGAAGCCGCTGCAATCGACAGGCTGATGCCATCACCCTTGATGATCGGCGTGGCCGGAATGGCCAGCCCCTTGGGAGTGAACTTGCCGTCAATCAGCGCGTGATCGGGGGCGGTCTTCAATCCCTCGATGGCGCGGGTCATGGCCAGCAGGCTGGCATGCAGGATATTGATCTGATCAATCTCTTCGACCGTGGCGATGCCGATGGACACCTCTGCGCAATCGTGCAGCAGATCGGCAAGGTCCAGCCGCCGCTTTTCGCTGAGCTTTTTGGAATCGTTCAGGCCGGGCGGGATGTGGCCCGCATCCAGCACCACGGCGGCGGCCATCACGGGGCCCGCCAACGGCCCGCGCCCAACCTCATCGACACCGGCCACGCGGCCGCCGATGCGGGTCTCGAAACTGAAATCCGGTGCCTTGGTCATGCCCCCCTGAAATCACGGCCACGCCCGCAAGACAACAAAAAGGCGGCAGAGCTTATGCCCTGCCGCCCTCCATCGTGCTGCTCGAAGGCTATTCCCCCCGTTACGACCGCACCCAACCGCGGCGGTAGAGGCATTGCGCGTCATAAACATTGCGCCAGCCCTGATGGGTAAAGACCCGTTGCAGACAGGCCGAAGGCAATTGCGAATAATAGGCGCTGGACTGCATGCACCCGGCCCCAAAGCCCCGCAGAACACCATGCGGGCCCTGAAAGCTGCTGTAGCACCTGGATGGCGCAACCAACTGATACGGCACATGCCGGGGCTGCTGCACCACGCCGTGCGGCACATGCGGCGCGACACGACGCGGTGCCACGGGGGCATAACTGCGCCGGTCACGCTGATTTTCGATGATCGCGCCAAGCAGGGCAATTGCGGCCACACCACCGATGAAGCGGCGCAGGTTTTCGTTATCGGCCTGGGCGGGGGTCACGCTGACCATGACGCCGGACAGCGCCAGGGCAAAGGAAAGACTCGCGGCGACGAGCAGTTTGGGAAGGGATTTAATCATAATTCAGGGCCTCCAGATGAGGTTGGAAATGGGGCAGGAACCGCATGAGGGCGGAATGAGTCACTCTCCCCCGCCCCCTGCCAGACAGGCAATATCAACGCGCCGCTATCCGATAACATTGGCGAAAGGCCGGTCTGATATTGAATGTCCGCGTGGGTTCGGCCTAACTCAGCCTCATGAAACACGCAGTCCTCACCTTCGCCCTTGTCATGGGCTTCGCCTCGGCGGCAAACGCAGCCTGTTATGCCGATTACAAGGCAAAGATGGATAACCCGTTGCGCCTGCATTACGGTGTTATCGAGTTGCCAGCGTCCGCTTGCGATGTCGGTGCCGCCGCACCTGTCATTTCAGGCCGCCTGACCGGTGGTTGGCAGCTTCTGGAGGTGATGTCGGTCTTTGATGAGACCGGCCTCGAATCGAGGGAAGCGCGTGCAGGACAATACTACCTCAGTTTCTGATACCCGCATCAGCGGCACCCGTGTCGTTCAGATCGGGATTGTGATCGTCGTCGCCATTTTGACCGCGGCGGCGATCTTGCTGTTCTCCTACCTGCCGGACGCCAACGCGTTCAATGCGGCGGTGGAGGAGATCTTTGTCGTCAACGATGCCCTGACGACCAATGAATCCATAAGAATCCTTGAGATTCTAGCGCAATCCGGCACCGCCTTTTCCAAGGTGCTGGCGAGCTACAGGGCGATCATCTTTGTGCTGATCCTCTTTGCCACCGCGCTGCTGGTGGCCTGTCTGATCTTTCTGGTCACCATCATCACGTTGAACAAACGCATGGGCGAGATCGAGAAATCGGGCATTCAGGTCAGCTCGCTGATTGTCAGCCGGGAAGAGCGGGTGGTGTATCTCAACAACATGGAATTCAAGCTGACCGGGGCCGCGATGGAGACCCTGTCGGTTCTGGCCGAAGCACGGATGGATGATGACGTGCTGTCGGGTGCGGAAATCGAATCAATGGTGTCGGGCAAATCCGCCGCCGATTGCGATGAAGCGGCGGGGGCCACGCGGATCAAGCGCCTGCGCGACACCCTTGGCAACCAGATGGTCAGCGAATTGTTGATCAAGAACATCGCCCGGCGCGGCTACATGCTGTCGATCGACAAGGATGTGATCAAGATGATCTGAGGGGCCCATCGCCGCCCCGATGGGGCGTGACGGCGATGGCGCGGCGGCCTGACGGCCTCGATTCCGCGCCGCATGACCCTCAATGGACGTTCAAAACCAAATTCAGCAATTGTTGGGACGTCCCCGGCCATAGCCGGAGCGGTCGGAAATGCTGCCATTATCGCTGTCGGTGGCCCCGGTGCGGGTGCCGCCCGGTCCGCGCGGGCAGGCATTGCCATCCGACCACGACCCGTTATCGCCGTCGGCGGCCTGAGCCTGCGCCGGAATGGCAGCCGCAACCGCCCCGACTGCCGCCATGCCCAGAAAATACCGCCGCGGCGGGCGCAGCGTTTCGATATCGCTGTCACGCAGGGTCTTGGTGGGTTTGGGCATCATCCTGCTCCGACAACGAAAAACCGCGCCCGGTGTGGGCGCGGATCATCTCATATCATGAATTCACGAGGGCGTCAGCAATAGGGTCGACCACGGCCATAACCGCCCCGGTCGGTGATGTTGCCATTGTCGCTGTCGGTATATCCGGTGTAGCCGCCGCCGCCGCCACGCGGGCAGGATCCGGCATCGGTCCAGTTGCCGTTGTCGATATCAGCGGCCTGCGCCTGACCCGCCGTCGCCGTCACAGCCATCGCGCCACCACCGGCAATCAGGCCCAGAACGGCACGCCGCGCCGGGCGGCTGGTGGTGATGTCGGAATCGCTGAGCGTTCTGCGGGCATCGGGCTTCCTGGTCATCTGCTGGCCTCTCGGTTCGCTTTCAAGAAAACGTGTCAATCACACTATCTATATATTGGCAATGCGCCGCCTGTCAAGATGCAGCCCTGCGACCCGCGCCATGTGGCGGTTGCGCGCCACCGGGCTCTGCGACTAGCCTGATCCTGGATGCCACGACAGCGGAGGTGCAGATGAAACGGGGATTCGACTGGACGATCGCGCCCGTCAGCCGCGACGATTTCTTTGCCCACAGCTATGAGAAAAAGCACCTCGTCATCCGGCGCGGGCAGGCCGATTACTATTCCGATTTGCTGTCGACGGGCGATATCGACTGGGCGCTGACAACGCTTGGCCTCAGCGTGCCCGAGGTCAATATCACCCGCGCCGATGCCACGATCACGGCCGCCGATTTCGCCTATGAGACCGGGTTCGTCGATCCTGTCGCGGCCACGCGCCTCTTTGCCGATGGGGCCACGATCATCCTGTCCAACCTTCAGGAACGCCTGCCCCAGCTCGCCGATTTCTGCCGTGCGTTGGAAAAGGTGTTCAGCGCGCGCGTGCAGACCAATATTTACCTGACACCGGCCCATTCGCAGGGCTTCAAGGCGCATTACGACGGCCATGACGTGCTGGTGTTGCAGGTCGAAGGCACCAAGGAATGGCGCATCTACGACACGCCGGTGGCGCTGCCGCTGGCCGATCAGGGATTTGACCCCCATGACGTGCCCATCGGCGCGGAAACCGACCGATTTCTGCTGGAACCGGGCGATATGGTCTATGTGCCGCGCGGGCTGACGCATGATGCGGTGTCCACCGATCAGACCTCGCTGCATATCACCACCGGGCTGATGGTCCGGTCCTGGGCCGATCTACTGACCGAGGCGGTTCGGATGATGGCGCATGACAATGTAGAATTCCGCGAAGCGCTACCGCCGGGGTTCACCGATGAAGGCTATGACCTTGGCCCCGCGCAGGAGAAATTCGCGGCATTGCTGGCCAGGGTGACCGCTGCCGATCTGGAACCGGTGCTGCACGAATTCCGCGAGGATTTCATCGGTTCACGCTTGCCACGCGTTCATGGCCAGATGGCGGAACTGGCACGGATGGCCGATCTGAATGCCACCAGCCGCCTGATTGCGCGGCCCAACCTGATCTACCGGTTGATGGATGTGCCCGGCAAAGGCGATGAGGATGATACCGTCGCGGTGTCCTGTCAGGGCGCGGTGATCAGCCTGCCTTCCTTTGCTGGCGCATGCACTGTCGGGACAGGCCTTTTCGCTGACCGATCTACCCGGTGATCTGGATGAGGCAGGCGGCGCGGTTCTGGTGCGCCGCTTGCTGCGCGAAGGTCTGGTGATGTTCAGCGATTGAGCTAGTCGGTGTAGCTGCCTACGCCGAAATCAGAATCGGGTTTGGCCTCCAGCATCGACAAAAACTCGATAGAATGCCCGGCGCGTCGCCACCCATTTTGACAAGACCGCCGAACGCTTCCTCGGCTTCATCGACATCGCATCCATACGACTCTGGCTGAGTTTTTTTAACATGACCTAGGGTCAGGGCTCATAGCCAGAACATGACGATGGCGGCGAGCGCGCAGGCTGAAAGGAAGACTTTGGGGCATCTGTCATAGCGTGTGGCGATGCGCCGCCAGTCTTTGAGGCGGGCAAAAGCATTCTCGATCTTATGGCGCTGACGATAGCGGACCTGGTCGTGCTGGATCGGTGTCTTGCGGCCTTTCCGAGAAGGGATAAACGGTTTGGTCCCTTTGTTTTCAAGTACTTCACGATACCAGTCGGCATCCTAACCCCGGTCCGCCAGCATGTGTTTCGCGGGCGGCACGCCATCCGGCAAAGCCCGCGCTCCGATGTAGTCGCTCCGCTGGCCAGCTGCCAGGAACATCCGCAGTGGCTACCCCACAGCATCGGTGACGGCATGCAGCTTCGAGTTCGTCCCGCCCTTGGTACGGCCCCTCTCGGGACATTGCTGCGCAATACCCGGTTTTACTCCAGAGGATGTTGGGTTTGAGGCGGCAACGTTTTGTTGATCTTTTAGGGGCTGATACAATGTCGCTTTGGGGCATTCACCGATGAATCGGGTAGCCGCGGATGGCGCAGAGCGCGGTACTTGACGAATCCGCGCAACACCCAAGGGGCTCACTTCAAACGTCGTAGCCAAATATCGAAGATCCATGGTAGCATCTGATATTAAAATATCGTTTCAGCGGATATCATGGGGATCTGTGCGAGTATGCGTGGGTGTGCAGAGCCTCCGAAGGTGGGAATGGTAGAAACTGATTTCATGGGCCACCCGATCACCGTGAGATTTTGTTTGACGAGCCCGTTGGGGTGCCGCCGCCACGCGGTTCCACCGCGCATTGCGAATTCATCTCCACAGAGAATGAAACTCACTGCCGCCTATAGTGGCGCACTGCTGCGGCGCGTTGAAACTTCCATTTACGGATAGCCATCCTGGCAGAAGAAAACTCCCGCCGAAGCCCGGATATTCTACTTCTCGTGGTCTTCATCAGGCTCGGCCTCAGCCGGGTCCCCGGATAGTTGCCTCCGTCAATCCCAATCGAATGGCAAGACAGGCGGCCGTGGCGTAACAACACCCAGATGGGGTTGTGTTTGGTTATTGAGATGAAGAAAGTTACGAAGGCCATTTCCCGGTTACGGATTTGGGAACGCGGTTCTTGCCCGCAACCAAGTCGATCCTGAAGGAAATCATGACACTGGTTGACAGGCCACTGATACAATACACTATTGAAGAAGCGCGAACGGCGAGGATCAAAGAATTTATCTTCGTGACCTCGCGCAGGAAGAGGGCGTTGGAGGATTACTTCGACTCCGCGCCCGATCTGGAGAACGCCCTGCGAAAGAAGGGGAAAACCGAACTGCTCGAGGTGCTAAAATCCACCAGTATGGATTCGGGTGAGATCGCCTATCTGCGCCAGAACAAGGCGCTCGGCCTTGGCCATGCCGTCTGGTGCGCGCGCCGCCTGCTGACTAATGAACCCTTTGCGGTCATTCTGCCCGATGCTTTGATTGCTGCTGACACACCCTGCTTGAAGCAGATGATCGATGCCCATGCGGAGACCGGTGGCAGCATGGTCGAGGCGATGGAAGTGGTGCCTGAGCGTGTCTCGGATTACGGCATTCTGGATATCCGAGAGGATCGGGGCGCAGTCGTCAGCGCCAAGGGTATTGTCGAGAAACAATCGGTTGCGGCGGCTCCGTCGTATCTGGCGGTGATCGGGCGCTACATCCTGTCTCGGGATGTGATGCATCACCTCAACCGGATCAAATCCGGGATCGGTGGAGAGATTCAGTTGACCGTTACTTTGCACGCGAGATTGAGCCCTCGGGCAAACTGCATGGTTTCCGCTTTCGCGGGGAACGCTATGATTGCGGCTCCAAGGCCGGGTTCCTACAGGCCACGTTGGCCTTCGGGTTGGCCCGTGACGATCTAGGGCCAAATTTTCTAACATTCCTTACGGAGTTGGTTTCCGTGAGAGATGCAGCAGAGTAGAAGGGCGAATTGACAATCGGAGCCTCGCCTCCATTTTTTGAGGGCACATGCAGATAAAAGACACCTCCCTTCCCGGCGTCAAGATTTTGACCCCGCAACGCTTTGGAGATGCACGCGGCTTTTTCTGCGAAAGCTGGAGCAAGCGTGCCCTAAAAAAACAAGGACTGCATTTCGATTTCGTGCAGGACAACCATTCATTGTCGGACCAAGCCGGCACCGTCCGAGGGCTGCATTTCCAAGCCCCCCCGCATGCGCAGGCCAAACTGGTACGCTGCGGGCGGGGGCGGTTTTTTGATGTGGCGGTCGATATTCGCAAAAGATCACCTACCTACGGGAAGTGGTTTGGTGTTAATCTGAGCTTTGAGAACGGCAAACAGCTGCTGATCCCGGCAGGGTTCCTGCACGGATTCGTCACGCGGGAGCCCACCACCGAGATCATCTATAAATGCACCGATTACTACGCGCCGGATTGTGATGGGGCCGTCCTGTTCAACGATCCTGATATCGGGATCGATTGGAATATGGGTGATGTGACCCCGGTGCTGTCCGACAAGGATGCCGCCGCCCCCCGCCTCAAGGATTTGAACAGCCCGTTCGTCTGGGAAGGAGCCTGATATGAAGCTTCTGGTAACCGGTGGCGCGGGGTTCATTGGATCGGCCGTTGTGCGTCTTGCGGTGGCGCGGGGCCACCAGGTGGTCAATCTCGATGCGCTGACCTATGCCGCCTGCCTGGACAATGTCGCCTCGGTATCGGGCAGCCCCGATTACGCCTTTGAACATGTCGATATCCGCGACCGCGCCGCATTGGCGCGGGTCTTTGCCGAACACAAACCCGATGCGGTGATGCATCTGGCCGCCGAATCCCATGTCGATCGCTCCATCGACGGACCGGGCGACTTCATCGAGACCAATATCACCGGCACCTTCAACATGCTGGAGACCGCCCGCACCTATTGGATCGAGGCGGGCCGGCCCGAGAGCTTCCGGTTCCACCATATCTCGACCGATGAGGTCTTCGGCAGCCTCGGACCCGAAGGCCAGTTCACGGAAACCACGCCCTACGATCCGCGCAGCCCCTATTCGGCCTCCAAAGCGGCCTCCGATCATCTGGTGCGGGCCTGGGCCGAAACCTATGGCTTGCCGGTTGTCCTGACCAATTGCTCGAACAATTACGGGCCCTTCCACTTCCCCGAAAAACTGGTCCCCGTGGTCATTCTGCGCGCCCTGGCGGGTGATCCGATCCCGGTTTATGGCGCGGGCGAGAACGTGCGCGACTGGCTCTATGTCGAGGATCACGCCGATGCGCTGCTTCTGGTGCTGCAAAAAGGCGCGCTTGGACGCTCTTACAATATCGGTGGAGAAAACGAGGCCAGGAATATCGACATCGTGCGCACCATCTGCGCGATCCTCGATGAAAAGCGCCCCAAGAACCATGCCTATGCCGATCAGATCGCTTTCGTGACCGACCGTCCGGGCCATGACATGCGCTACGCGATCGACCCGGCCCGGATCTCGGGGGAACTGGGCTGGCACCCGTCCGTAACGCTGGAGGAGGGGCTGGAGAAGACCGTGCAGTGGTATCTCGACAATGAGCCCTGGTGGCGCGCGCTTCAGGCGCGTGACGGGGTGGGTCAGCGCCTTGGAAAAACTGCCTGATCTGCGCTGCGAACCGGCAGGCAGATGGCCAGAAAAAGGAGCAGTCCGGCGATGATCCCGACGGATAGAGAACAGCGAGGCCCGACCCTTCTGGTGTTCGGCAAGACCGGGCAGGTCGCGCTTGAATTACAGGCCCGGGCCGATGTTATCGCCCTTGGTCGCGATCAGGCCGACCTGAGTGATCCCGCGGCCTGCGCGGCCGCCATTCGCGCCCATGCGCCAGCGGCTGTGATCAATGCCGCCGCCTATACCGCCGTCGACAACGCTGAAACCGACGAAGAGACGGCCACCCTGGTCAATGGCGTTGCACCCGGCGCGATGGCGCGCGCCTGTGCCGATCTGGGCATCCCTTTCGTGCATATCTCGACCGACTACGTGTTTGATGGCGCGGGCGATGCGCCCTTGCGGCCCGGTGACCCGACCGGCCCGCTTGGGGCCTATGGCCGGTCCAAGCTGCAAGGTGAGGACGCGGTGCGCGGGGCAGGGGGCGTTCATGCCATTTTGCGCACCTCCTGGGTGGTCTCGGCGCATGGCAATAATTTCGTGAAAACCATGTTGCGCCTTGGCGCTGAACGCGACCACCTCAGCATCGTGGCCGATCAGGTGGGCGGGCCCACGGCAGCGGGCGATATCGCGGCCGCCTGCCTTGAGATCGCGCAGCAATTGCAAGCCGATCCCGGCAAGACCGGCACCTACCATTTCTCCGGTACCCCGGATGTGTCCTGGGCCGATTTCGCGCGTGAGATCTTTGCCCAGGCCGGGATCACCTGTGACGTCACCGGTATTCCAGGTTCCGATTTCCCGACCCCGGCCAAGCGCCCCTCCAATTCGCGGATGGATTGTTCCGCCACTACGGATGTTTTCGACCTTTCCCGACCCGATTGGCGCACCAGCCTGTCGGGCATTTTGCACAATCTTAAAGGGTTTACGACATGACCGACCGCAAAGGCATCATTCTGGCAGGCGGCTCCGGCACGCGCCTTTACCCCATCACCATCGGCATCTCGAAACAGCTTTTGCCGATCTATGACAAACCAATGGTCTATTACCCGATCAGTGTCCTGATGCTGGCAGGTATCCGTGAGATCGCGATCATCACCACGCCGCATGATCAGGATCAGTTCCGGCGCACCCTGGGCGATGGCGCGCAGTGGGGCATCAACCTGACCTATATCGTGCAATCCGCCCCTGAGGGCCTGGCACAGGCCTATCTGCTGGCCGAGGAGTTCCTGTCCGGGGCACCCTCTGCCATGGTTCTGGGGGACAACATCTTCTTTGGTCACGGATTGCCCGACCTGATGGCCGAGGCGGATCAACAGATGCAGGGTGGTACAGTTTTCGGTTATCATGTGTCGGATCCGGAACGCTATGGCGTGGTCGCATTTGACGGGGCGGGCGAGGTGCAGGCAATCATCGAGAAGCCCGAGGTGCCACCGTCGAACTACGCGGTGACCGGGCTGTATTTCCTTGATGGTAGCGCGTCGCGTCGGGCCGCTGAGGTCCAGCCATCCGAGCGCGGCGAGCTGGAAATCACCTCGCTTCTGGAAAGCTACCTGCAGGACGGCATATTGAACGTAAAACGCATGGGGCGCGGTTATGCCTGGCTCGATACCGGCACCCATGGCAGCCTGCTCGATGCGGGTAATTTCGTGCGCACGCTGGAGAACCGCCAAGGATTGCAGACCGGCAGCCCCGATGAAATTGCCTTTCAGAAAGGGTGGATTTCCGCCGAAGAACTGGAAAAGCGCGCCGCGTTATTCTTCAAGAATAGCTACGGTTCCTATCTGAACGATTTGCTGTAAACCGGGTTTGACTGGCCGCGCCAGCTCGCTAGCATGGCAGATCACGGGACAGGTATCGATGCGGCTTACATGAAACTCCTTTTCCTGCATCAGAATTACCCCGGTCAGTATCGGGAAATCCTGCACTGGCTGATCGCCCAGGGCGGCCATGAGATCGTTTTTCTGACCCAACGCAAGGGCGTGCCGGAGGTGCCGGGCGTCAGGATCATCCGCTACAGCCCGCATCATCGCCCAACCGAGGGTGCCTATGGGCTGTCGCGATATTGGGAGGAATGCACAGGGGCCGGCTATGGGGCGGCATTGGCGGCCCAAACGCTGGACAAGGACGGCTTCAAGCCCGATGTGATCCTGGGCCATGTCGGGTGGGGTGAGCTGACCTTTACCAAGATCGTCTGGCCCGATGTCCCGGTGATCGGGTTCTTTGAATATTACTTTCTGGCGAAGGGTGGATCGGTGGGGTTCGATCCCGAATTTCCCGTCAGCCCGCATATTCCCTTCATCATGCATGCACGGAACGCGGTGAATTACATCAATCTGGAAACCGTGGATCTGGGACAATCGCCAACCCTCTGGCAACGCAATACCTATCCCGAAAGCTTTCATTCCAAGATCTATACCTGCCATGACGGTATCCGCAGCGACCTGCTGCGGCCCGATCCGGGTGCTTCGGTGATGCTGGACCGGTTGGGGCGCGCCGTCACCCGAGGCGATGAGATCTTCACCTATATGGCGCGCAACATGGAGCCGACGCGCGGCTTTCACACCTTCATGCGCGCGCTGCCCCATATCCTTGAGGCGCGCCCGAATGCGCGCGCGCTGATCATCGGCGGCAACGAGACCTCATACGGCAAGAAAAGCGCTGAGAATGGCGGCTATCGCGCCCAGATGGAGCGCGAGGTGGGCAACTCAGTGGATTGGTCCCGCGTGCATTTCCTGGGCCGGGTGCCTTATGCCGATTACCAGAAGATCATCCAGATCAGCCGCTGCCACATCTATCTGACGGTGCCATTTGTCCTGTCCTGGTCGCTGTTGGAGGCGATGTCGATGGGGGCGACCATCGTGGCCTCGGATGTGGCCCCGGTGCGTGAGGCGATGACGCATGGGAAGACCGGGCTTTTGGTCGATTTCTTCAAACCCGCGGCTTTGGCGGCCCAGGTGGCGGAAGTTCTGGCCGCCCCTGAAGATTATGCCCATCTGGGCCCGGCCGCGCGGGCCCAGATCGTTGAAAACTACGATTTCCTGACCCGCTGCCTAGCCGTGCATATCGCGCGCATCAATGCGTTGGCCCCGCAGGCGCGCCCGATTGCCTTACCGGACGCGTGACGCGTCAAAGACTGTTGGCGTTGCGGGCGAGTCCGAAGAGCCCGCCGACCAGGCTGAAGACCGTTTGCACGGAATTGACCGGGCTTTCGGTGGCCAGCACCAGATCGCCGGAATGGATGCGGAAATTGCGTGCCGAGAAAAGCCCGTCCGATGTGGTCAGATCGAGCGTGAAGACCACGCGTTCCTGACGTGGGCCCCGTTCGCCCGCGCGCAGGGCGCTGGCCGGATATTCACGCAGGATCAGGATGCCTTCGGGATCGGCGCGAGTGGAGGAGACACCGCCGATGATCGCCATCGCATCCAGCGCGGTGACGATATCCTGCGGGAACGGATGCTGGTCCTGACGCCCCGCGGCCCCGAGCGACAGGAAATAGCGCCGGTCTTCCTCGACAATCACCCGGTCGCCTCCGGCCAGCCTGGTGTCGAGATTGGGCTCGGAATAAAGCCGGGTGATCGAGGTGC
>CAXBGQ010000060.1:0-12428 GCA_963975135.1 uncultured Nioella sp.
CATGGTCACCGCCTGCATTTCCGACGGCATGGGGTTCAGCCTGTTGACCCCCACCCTGCTGATCGACGGGTTTGTCGAACATATGCGGCTGCGGGTGACACCTCTACCGGTCGCGGGATTGTCGCGCACCCTGACCGTCGTGGCGCGCGACGCCGAGCTGCAGTCGCTGCCGGCCCGGGTTGCAGCGCTGGCGCGGGGCAAACTGACGGACGAGATCGGCCGCCTGATGGGGGATGTCGGCCTTGCCGCGCTGCGCGCGCCCTAACCCCAGGGTCCGTGTTGACCGGTGCTGCCATCGTCGCGCCGCGCAAACCCGTGCAGCCCGAAGAAATCACGCTGGCCCTGGATCATGTTGGCGGTGCCGCGCGCGGTGCGCATGGTGTCGAAATAGGCCAGACCCGCGCCAAGAGCCGGAACCGCGATGCCGTGGCGGGCGGCGGCGGCGACCAGCGCACGCAAGGGCCCATGGGTCCGGGCCAGGAGATCGGCAAAGAAGGGCGCAAACATCAGGTCGCGGTCCGGATGGGCGGTCAGCGCCTCGGCCATGTCGTCGAGCATCGCCGAGCGGATGATGCATCCGGCGCGCCAGACCTTGGCAACCTCGGGCAGCGCCAGCTCCCAGCCGAACTCGCGCGCCGCCGCCGCCAGCATGCCGAAGCCCTGGCTGTAACACAGCACCTTGCCGCAAATGAGCGCCGCCTCAAGCAGATCATCGGGCAATTCGGCGGCGTCGATGGGCGTGGGGCCGGCCCCAAAGAGCGCCTCTGCCGCCTGCCGGTCGGCGCGCCGGGCCGACATGTTGCGCGCCGCGACCGCCGCCTCAATCACCGGGATCGGCGCGCCCAGATGCTGCGCCTCGATCGCGGTCCAGCGCCCGGTGCCTTTCTGCCCCGCCGCATCGACGATCACATCCAGAAGCGGGCCGCGCGTGGCCGGATCGGTCGTGGCCGCCACCTGCCCCGAGATCTGCACCAGATAAGAGGCCAGCGGCCCCGCGTTCCAGCGCGTGAACACCGCGCCGATATCACCCGCCGACCGGCCAAGCCCGTCGCGCATCAGCCCGTAAATCTCGGCGATCATCTGCATATCGGCATATTCGATGCCGTTATGAACCGCCTTGACGAAATGGCCCGCCCCTTCCGGGCCCAAAAGCGTGGCGCAGGGCGTGCCCTGATAATCAGCGGCAATGGCCGTCAGGATCGGGGCGACGCGGTCCCAATGGGCCGGATCGCCGCCGCCCATGATCGAAGGCCCGTGACGCGCGCCCTCCTCACCGCCCGACACGCCGATGCCGAGAAATGCGCCGGGCGCGGCCATGCGGCGGTTCGTGTCGCGGAAATTGGCGTTGCCCGCATCGATGATCAGGTCATCCTCGTCCAATAGCGGGCGCAGCGCGGCAATCTGCTGATCGACAGCATCGCCCGCGGGCACCATCAGGATAATGGCGCGGGGGCGTTTCAGGGCGGCGACGAGGCCTTCCAGGCTTTGGGTCGGCGTGATATTCGCGGCCAGATCGCCAGCATCCGCATGAAATAGGTCGGTCACGGTGCCGGTGCGGTTCCAGACCGCGATGTCAAATCCCTTTTCGGCAATGTTGAGCGCCAGCGCCGCCCCCATCGTGCCCAGACCCACCAGCCCGATATCGCAATCCGCCATCCCTGCCCCCGTTTTCATGTTTCATACCAACATATAGCGCGCCATGGGACGGGCGCGAAGGGCGGGCATGGAAAAGATTGGACCCGGCGGCGCGCTTCAGTCAAACCTGCAAAAACGGGCGGTCAATTCAAGGAATCTGAAGCCATGGCAATCAAGATCGAGATGCTGCGCGCCTTTGCCATCGTGGCCCAGACCGGCAATCTGGCCGAGGCGGCGACCCGGTTAGGGCGCACGCCGTCCGCGGTTTCGATGACGCTGAAGGCGTTGGAGGACCATCTCGGCCAGCCTCTGTTCGAGACCGACCGCAAGAACCGCCTGACGCCTCTGGGTGATTTCGTCTTGCAGCAGGCGCGCACCGAGTTGCGCCAGTTTGACGGCACCATCCGCGCCATTCAGGCGCATGCCCGCGCGCCGCAGGGCCTGATCCGGGTGGCGGCGGTGCCCTCGGTCGCGGGGCTGGTCTTCCCCACCGTTCTTGCGCGGTTCGGGGCAGCACACCCCGGCGTGTCGGTGGAGATCCGGGATATGGATTCGCTCAGTATTCTCGATGCGTTGACGCGCGGACAGATCGATATCGGCATCGCCGCGCCGCAGGGTCCTTTGCGCGGGGTGCAGGCGATCACGCTGTTCTCGGATCCGTTCGGTCTGATCTGCGGGCAGGACCACCCATTGGCGGCGCGCACCGGGCCGCTGCATCTGGCGGATCTGGCCGGGCAGCAGGTTCTGAAAAACGAGCTGTCGGCGCGCATCGGCCATCCCGAGTTTCAGGCAGCAGTTGGCGCGGCGCTGGTCTCGGCGCAGAACACGCTGTCATTGATTTCAATGGTGCGCTCGGGGGCCTGGGTGACGGTGTTGCCGCGCACCGTGATGCGGATCGACCCCGACCATCTGGTGTTTCGCCCCTTTGTCGATCTGGACGAGCGTCGGCAGGTCGATCTGTTGCTGCGCGAGGACCGGATGGAGCGGCCCTATATCCGCGATTTCGCGGATCTTCTGCGCGGGTTCGACTGGCACGCCTAACGCGCGGCCAGCGCCCGCAGGATCAAGGGCGTCAGATACATCGGCACCTGGTAGGCCCCGATAAAGGGCAGCAGGGCGGCGATGGCCTCAGGCGGCAGGGCAATGAGGAAAAGTGCGATATTGCGGTTGCCCGCGATGATGCCAAAGGCGGCGCGGTCGGCGGTTGCCATGCGCCCCCGCGTGACGGCAAAGCCCGCCGCCTGAAGCCCGAAATTGGCGGCAAAAACCAGCGCCATCCAACCGGCAAGCGCGGTCAGGTCGGATTGCAACAGCGGGCCGATGCCAGCCATCAGGCCAATGACGATAACCGCCAGCGCAACCACGCCGAGACCATCGAGCGCCTTGATCTGCGCGGGCGCGGGCCGGGGCAGGAACGCGGCGCGGGCGGCGAAGCCAAGGCCCACCGCGCCCATCACCTTGAGCATGAGCCAACCCGCCGCCTGTACCCCGCCGCCGATTGTGGGCAGGAGCCAGAATGCCACCAGTGCGGTGGCGGGAAAGGCGGCGGTGCCCAGGATCAAAAGGCGCATCGCGGGGGCGGGGTTTTCGCCCGCAAGGATGGTGAAATTGGGAGCACCCGTGATGGGCGGCGCGGCCAGCATCAGAACGACTGCCGTTGCGGGCACGGTCGCGGCCAGACCCGCGGCATAGAACAACGAAAAGGCCGCGACCGGCAACGCCAGTTGCAGGATGAAAAGCGCACCCAGGCTGCGACCGATCAGGCGCAATTGGCCGAGCGTCTCGCGAGGACCGATGCGAAAGGCCGACAGAAACAGCAGCCCCGTGACCATCCAGGGCAGATGCGGGGCCATCGCCTGTGCCAGTCGGGGCAACAAAAGACCGGCGACCAGCCCTGCCACCAGAACCAGCCGCCCGTGCAGCGCCGCAAAGGCCAGCGCCCGTGCAAGGATCGTCGCTACCCCCCCGATGCCGGGCCACCGCGCAGGTTTTCGGGCAGCCAGAGCGCGATGTCAGGGAACCAGATCAACACGAAAACCATCAGCACCATGATCATGAACATCGGCAGGCTGGCCTTGGAGATATAGCTCATCTCGTGATCGGTCATGCCCTGCAACACGAAGAGGTTGAAGCCAATGGGCGGCGTGATCTGGGCCATCTCGACCACCACCACGACGAAGATGCCGAACCAGATCAGATCGATGCCCGCCTCGCGCACCATCGGCTCGACCACGGCCATGGTCAGCACCACCGACGAAATGCCATCGAGGAACATGCCAAGGATGATGTAAAACACCAAGAGCGCCATCAAAAGCTGGAACCGCGTCAGCTCCATCGCGGCGATCATATCGGCCAGCGCGCGCGGCAGGCCAGTGAACCCCATCGACAGTTTCAAAAACGCCGCCCCGGCCAGAATGAGCGCGATCATCGCACTGGTGCGGGTCGCCCCCATCAGGCTTTCGCGAAAACTCTCCCAGTTCAGTGACCCTTGCCCTGCCGCCAGCACGAGGCTGCCGATGACGCCAAAGGCCGCCGCCTCGGTGGCGGTGGCATAGCCCAGATACATCGACCCGATCACCACCAGGATGAGGCAGATCACCGGCAGCAGGAAGCGTGAGTTCTTGACCTTCTCGACGAAAGTCATCGCGCCTTCGGGTGTCGGCTGCCAGCTCTTGGAAAAGATCGAATAGAGCGCCACATAGCCCATGAACATGAAGGCCAGAACAAGGCCGGGAAAGACACCCGCAAAGAAAAGCTGGGTGATCGATTCATTGACCGTGACGCCATAAACGATCAACGCCAGCGAGGGCGGGATCATCAGCCCCAGGGTGGCCGCCCCCGCCAGCGTGCCGATGATCATCGTCTCGGGATAATTGCGCGCCCGCAATTCGGGGATCGACATTTTGCCCACGGTGGTCAGCGTCGCGGCAGACGATCCCGAAACGGCGGCAAAGACCGTGCAGCCCACGATATTGGTATGGACCAACCCGCCGGGCAACCGGGCCAGCCAGGGCGACAGGCCCTTGAACATATCCTCTGATAGCCGCGTTCGGTATAGTATCTCGCCCATCCAAATAAAGAGCGGCAGCGCCGTCAACGTCCAGGATGAGGACGAGGCCCACATCGTGGTGATCATGGTGTCGCCGACGGGGCGGGTGGTGAAAAGCTCCATGCCCACCCAGGCCACGCCCATCAGCGCGATGCCGACCCAGACGCCAGTGCCCAGAAGAAAGAAAAGAACAAAGAGGAATATGATAATTGCGAGAATTTCGGTCATATCATCATTCCCCAAAGCTCTGATCGACGAGATCGCGCTTGATCCGGTGATCGCCACGAAAAATGACATGGATCAGGTGATCGACCAGAGCGATGCCAAGAATGCCGCCGCCGATCACCATCACCGATTGCGGTATCCACAAGGGGCTGGCGTCCTGCGCCTGGCTGACTTCATCGAATTTCCACGACCAGTAGGTGAACCAATAGGCGTAATAGACGAAATACCAGACGATGATCGAGGCCAGACCAAAGCACCAGACCTCGAGCGCCCATTTTGCCTTGGGCGGCACCGCGTTCAACAGGATCGAGACCCGGATATGGGCACCGCGATTAAGCGCGCTGGCAAAGGCCAGAAACGACGCGGCGGCCATGAAATAGCCGGCGTAATTGGGCGCTCCGGGAAAAATCTCGCCGGTCCAGCGGGCCACCATCTGGGCCACGATCAGGGCCAGGATGGCAATCAGGCAAAGGGCAGCCAACACGCCCGAAACCTTGTAGAGACCGTCAAGAAATGTTCGGAGCAAGCCGGATAATCGTGCCATGGGTCGGGCCCTTTGCGCATTGCGTGTCGAAAAAATTCAGGTGTCCGGGGGCGGGGGCGATGGGAGGCCACCGCCACCGCGCCCCACGGACAGGACGGGGCGGTTTACTGCGCCGCCGCCGCCAGCTCGCGATAGGCATCGACAATTGCCTGGCCTTCGGGGCCCGCCGCCTCAAGCCATTCGGCGGTCATGATCTCACCGATGGCGCGCAGTTCGGCCATCAGCTCTTCGCCCGCAGGCTCGACCGTCATGCCACCGGCACGCAGACCGGCAAGGGTAAAGCCGGTATATTCGCGCGCCCGCCATGTGCCGGCATATTCAGCCAGATCTGCGCAGGCATTGATGATGTTCTGGTTGGCCTCGGAGGTGTCGTTCCAGACATCGGCATTGACCATGATATAGTTGCGCGGCAGCCAGGCATCGACTTCGTAGAAATTGCTCAGGCTTTCCCAGACGCGGCGGTCATAACCGGTGGCCCCGGATGAGACCATGGACGAGGCAACACCGGTGGCAAAGGCTTGGCTGATCTCGGCGGCTTCGATGGTCACCGGCAACATGCCGGTCAGTTCCGCCAGACGGTTGGTCGCGTTGTTATAGGAGCGGAACCGGATGCCCTCCATATCGGCGACCGAATTGATCTCCTGATTGAAATAGAGCCCCTGCGGCGGCCACGGCACCGAATAGAGCAGATGCAGGTTCTGGCTTTCCAGAAGCTCGGTGATGGTGGGTTCGGCCGCTTCCCACAACAGCGCGTGTTCTTCGAAGGACCCGACAAGGAAGGGGATCGAATCAAAGCCAAAGAGCGCGTTTTCGTTCTGGTGGCCCGACAGCAGGCGTTCACCGATGGGCACCTGGCCGGTCTGGATCGCGCGTTTGATATCGGCTCCGGCAAAGAGCGAGCCGCCGGGATGGGTCACGATCTCGATATCGCCGCCGGTACCGGTGGTGACGCATTGCGCGAACTCGGATCCGGTGACGGAATGGTAATTGGTGGCGGAATAGGCCATCGGCATATCCCAGACGACCTGGGCGAACGACGGGGTCGCGACCGCCATGATGGCGACGCTCAGCGTGAAGGTTTTCATTGTCTTGTCTCTCCTTGTTGGGTTGGTTTTATTGTTTTTTTTGTGGGTCTGTCAGCTCGCGAACCTCTGCGGGTCATAGGGCCGCATATCCATATTGGGGGTTTGCCCCGTTATCATCTGTGCGATCAGTCGGCCCGTTTTCGGCCCGCCGGTCAAGCCTATGTGGTGATGACCAAAGCCCGCATAGACACCGGTGGCCCCGACCTGCCCGATCAAGGGCAGGCTGTCGGCGGGGGCCGGGCGGTGGCCTTGCCACTCCTCTTCGCGGGTCGCCTTCAGGGTCGGAAAGGCCTGCGCAACCTGACGCCTGAGCAGCGCAAAGGGTGCCCGCGATGGCCCGGCCTCCAGCCCACCGAACTCGACCACGCCGGCGCAGCGCAGACCGTCCTGCATCGGGGTCGCCACGAATTTCCCCGCCGCCACCATGAAGGGCTTGGACGGGCCGTTTTCGGCCCCCTCATAGACGATGTGATAGCCACGCTCCGATTCGAGCGGCACCTTGAGCCCCAGCTTCGCCATCAGGGGCTTCGACCAGACTCCGGTGGCCAGAACGACCTCCGAACAGGGCAGCGTTTCGCGCTCGGTGACCACGGCGCTGACGCGGCCGTCCGTCAGGGTGAAATCGCGCACCTCGGCCTGGTGCCAGACCCCGCCCAGTTTCACAAACGCATCCGTCAGCGCCGCCACATAGGCGCGGGGGTCGCGGATCCAGCCGTGATCGCGCATCACCGCAAGACAGGTGACAGCCGGGCCAAAGGCGGGCTCGAACTCCTGCACCGCCGCGCCTTCGAGGATCTCAGGCGTAAAGCCGTGATCGCGGCGCAGGCCAAAGGTATAGGCGTCGGCCTCAAAGGCGGCGCGGTCCTTGTAGGCAAAGCTGTAGGGGCCCTGGGACATCCAGGCGGCGCTGTCGGTGCCCTGGGTCAGGGCCTTGTGCTGTTCGATGGCGTCTCCCACGATGGGGGCAAGGCCAGCCGCGATGCGCCGTGTATCGGCATCATTGGCATGGCTGAGATAGCGCAGCAGCCAGGGCACCAGTTTCGGCAGGTAGGACCAGCGCAGAAAGAGCGGGAAATCGCGATTGAGCAGATAGCCCGGCCCCTTGAGGATCAACCCCGGCGCGGTCACCGGCACCATCGCGCAGGCGGCCAGAACGCCGCCATTGCCATAGGAGGTGCCCATGCCCGGTTCGCCCCGGTCAACCAGCGTGACCTGCCGCCCCGCCCGCGCCAGCCAGATGGCGGTGGACACGCCGACAATGCCCGCGCCGATCACGATGACGGGTTTCGTGTCGCTCATGCCGCCCCCCGCGCCTGCAAGCGCGCATATTTCGCCAGCATTTCGGGGTTGACCGAGGCACCAAGCCCGGGGCCGTCGGGCACGATGACATCGCCGTTTTCGATCCGGAACGGGGTGTCCAGAATATCTTCCACAAGGAAATACCGGGCCTGGTAGAACTCGCAGCCAAGCGTGATCTCGGGCGTGGCGGCGATCATGTGGGTTCCGGCCAGATGGGCCAGACCGGCCTCGAACATATCGCCGCCATAGGCCGACATGCCCACCGATCCGGCCATGCGCGCGACGCTCTGGGCGCGGGTCAGACCGCCCGATTTCATGATCTTGACCGACACGCCATCGGCCAGACCCGTGGCCGCTGCCGCCATCATGTCCTCGGGGCCGAACACGGATTCGTCGGCCAGCAAAGGCACGTCGATGCTGTCCCTGATCCGCGCCATCAGATCACGCAGATGCGCGCGCACGGGCTGTTCGATGAAATCCGGGGCAAAGGAGGCCACATCGCGCACCCGCGCCAGTGCATTGTCGTGGTGCAGGCCCTGATTGTAATCGACCCGGATTGAAAACTCGGGGAAATCGGCGCGGATCCGTTCCAGCCGCACGATATCGAACCTGTGTGATTTGAACCCGGTTTTCAGCTTGATGATGCGCACCCCGTCCGATTTCAGCCGCGCCATCAGCTCAAGATCGCGGTCGAAATCAGGGTCCGCGATGGAGCAGGACAGCGGGATCGTATCGCGCGCCCGCCCGCCCAGAAGCGCCCAGACCGGCACACCCAGAACCCGGCCCGCAAGATCCAGCAGCGCGGTTTCCAGCGCCGCTTTGGCCTCGGTGCAATGAGCGACCGCGTTTTGCGCATCGGCCATGATGGCAGCGCGGTCGGCCAGCCTGCGGCCCACCACGAGCGGGCGCAGGTAGCGGTCGAGCGCGGCGAACGTCGCCTCGGCCGAGCCGGTGAACACCACCCAAGGGCTGGCCTCGCCCCAGCCTTCGGTACCATCCTCGGATGTTAGCCGCAGCACAACGATATCGACGGCATGTTCAACCGAGCCGATGCCATGATCGCGCCGCGCATTCACCGGCAGCGCCAGATGCCACAAATCCATGGCAATAATTTTTTGCTCCAGTGACACGCTTTCCCCCGGCGTAACGCAAGGTAAGCCTGCCCGCCCCGTGCCATCATTTCAAATACTAAAACATCTGGATTGCATCATTTAAAATGATATATTCGTGCCATGTCCCTCAGATTTCGCCAGCTTCAGGCCTTTCACGCCATTTTCGAGACCGGCACCGTGACCGGGGCGGCGCGGCAATTGGGCATTTCGCAGCCCGGTATTTCCAATCTGCTGGCACAGCTGGAACGCCAGACCCGGTTTCGCCTCTTTGAGCGCATCAAGGGCCGGCTGGTGCCAACGCCCGAGGCGGGCGTGCTGTATCAGGAGGTCGATACCGTGGTGCGCGGCCTCGATCATGTCACGCAGGCCGTGGTCGATTTGCAGAACAAGCAGGCCGGGCAGCTCCAGGTTGCTTCGCAACATTCGATGTCCTTTGGCTTCATGCCGCGCCTGATCGCGCAATTCGCCCGCAACCGCCCCGATATGGCGATCTCGTTCCAGTCGCAATATTCGGTCAAGATCCAGGAATGGGTCAGCGCTGGCCTGTTCGAGATCGGGGTGTGCGAATTGCCGCTGGTGCAGGACGGGCTGGACGCACGATCGTTTCCGATCGAGCTGATGCTGGCCCTGCCCGAGGACAGCCCGCTGGCCGCGCATGACATCCTGACGCCGCAACAGCTGATCGGGGCCCCGTTTATCGTGATGGGGCCCGAACATGTCACCCACCGACGCCTGCGCGACGCGTTTGACGCCGCCGGCGTCACGCTGCGTACCCGTGTGCATTCGCATCTGTTCAAGAACCTTCTGGGCTTCGTGCAGGAGGGGATGGGCTGCGCCTTGCTGGATCCTTTCGCGCTGGAGTTCGACAGCGGCGGCGGCCATGTCGTGCGCAAATTCCGCCCCCGTCTGGTGATGGAAATGGCGGTGATAACCTCACGCAGTCGGCCCTTGTCGGGAGTCGGGCAGGAGTTTCTGGAGCTGCTGATCGGCGCGCTGGAGCCTTACCGGGCGGCGTAGTTGTTCAGCATGGGTGCGGCACGTCGGGGCTCCGCCGGTTTGGTGCTGGTCACCGGCGCGCTTGGGGCAATGGACCCCGGGGCTCCGCCCGTTTGGTGCTGGTCACCGGCGCGCTTGGGGCAATGGACCCCGGGGCTCCGCCCTCTGGCAGGCGAAATCGTCCACTGGACGATTTCCGGGGAGCCTGCTTACCCCCGGGGCTCCGCCCGTTCGCGCCTGAAACGCTCCACTGGAGCGTTTCCGGGACGGCGCTTACCCCATCCACCGCCTCACCGGGGCGGCAGCCTCCTCCAACGGTTGCGTGATCACATCGACCAATGTCGGCCCGTCATGGGCGACAGCCGCGGCCAGCACCCGCTCCAGATCAGCCGGGTCGGAGACGGTAAAGGATTTCACCCCATAGGCGGCGGCGACGGCGGCATGATCGACACGGGTAAAATCGACATTGTAATAGCGCGCGCCCTTATCGGCCATCTGGCTGGCCTTGATCCACCCGAAATTGGCGTTGGAAAACACGATATAGGTGATCGGAGCACGGTGGCGCGCGACGGTCTCCAGCTCGCCCGCCGTAAAGCCGAACGATCCATCGCCCATCAGCGCCACCGTCTTGGACCGGGGCCGCCCATACCACGCTCCAAGTGCTGCCGAGAGCGAATATCCAAGCGCGCCATGCGCCCGGTTGGTGATGAAAAACCGCCCCGGTTCGGCCTGTTGGTAATAGGCCGACATGTAGGGGCAGCTGGTGCCGGGATCGGAGACTACGGTGGCACCCGCCGGCAGCACCCGGTTCAGCGTTGCGATGATACGTTCAGGGCGGATGGGCGCGGCATCGCTGGCCGCCAGCGCGGTGAACTTGGCGAATTTCCGAGCCTTGCGCTCGGCCACCGCCGCCGCCCCGCCGAATGTCGCCCCACCCTGCCCCATACCGTCCAGCACGGCGTTGACGCGCGCCAGCGACAGGCGCAGATCGCCCACAACCCCCACCTCGGTCGGGTAATTGGCCCCGATGGCCATCGGATCGGCGTCGAAATGGACGATGCGGGTGCCGGGTTTGGGGGCCTCCCATCTTGCGGTCGTGGTCGAGCCCGCGCGAAGCCCCATGAAGATCACCAGATCGGCGGCCTGCATCGCCTCCCAGGTCTCGTCGGTGCCGCCGTTCGATCCGACAACGCCCAACATCTGCGGATGGCTGTCGGCGAGCGACCCCTGCCCTGAAATCGAGGTGCCCACGGCAATGTCGAGCCTTGTGGCAAGGCGCGCCAGTTCCTCCCATGCCCCGGCGATGACCGCACCGCCGCCGCAGACGATGAGCGGCGATTTCGCCGACAGGATCGCCTCCACTGCCGCCTCGGCGGCTCCGGGTTCGGGGGCCTGACGGTAGGCCGGAAAGCTCGCATGCGCCGGATCGGCCCAGATATCGGCCGGGTCCACATCGTCATACTGGATGTCATAGGGCAGCCCCAGATGCGCCGCCCCCGGCCGCCCGGTGGTCATGGCGCGAAACGCCATGCGCACCATGCGCGGGATGTGGGCGGCCTGCCTGATCACCGTGTTCCACTTGGTCAGCGGGCGCATCAGCGCCTCCTGGTCGACTTCGGTCAGGGGGTATTTGCCATAGCTGCCCACCGAGATGTCCGACGTGATCCCCAACACGGGGATGGAGCTTTCCGAAGCCTCTATCAGCCCCGGCAGGATATAGGTGGCCCCGCCGCCCGAAGGCCCCTCGGCTACGCCGGGGCGCCCCGTCACGCGGGCATAGGCATCGGCCATATAGGTTGCGGACCGCTCATCGCGGGTCAGGACATGGGTCATCTGGTGATCGAGCCCGCGCATGGCATCGTAAAACGGCAGGCTGGTATCGCCGCAAAGGCCAAAGATATGGCGCACGCCATGCGCCTCAAGACTGCGCACCAGCGCCTCGGCCCCGTTCATCCGGTTCGACATCTTCGCCCCCTTTTCCGCGATTCGCACCAACTGAATGACGTGCTGTATACAGGTAAAAATATCTTGCGTCATTCAAGAAAAAATATCACCATGTCGAACAGGTTCCCAAAGGCCATGCAAGATGACCGACACGCCCCAAAGCAATGTTGACCGCATCACCGACCGGCTGCGCCAGATGGCCGCCGAATTTATCATCAAGCCCGAAGAACGCATCCGCGAGGGCGAGATGGCGCGCGCCCTTTCGGTCAGCCGCACACCGCTGCGCGAGGCGCTCAATCGGCTGGTCTCCGAAGGGTTCCTGACCTTCACCGGCGGACAGGGGTTTTTCTGCCGGTCGCTGACACCCGAAAAGATCCTCGACCTCTATGAGGCGCGCGCGGCGGTGGAATGCGAAGCGCTGCGCCTGTCGCTGACGCGCGCGGGCGACGATGAGATTGCTGCAGTCGGGCAGGCTCTGAACGCCGCCGAGCCGCTCTACGCCACCACCAGCGATCCCATCCGCCTGCTGGAAATGGACG
>CAXBGQ010000061.1:0-12401 GCA_963975135.1 uncultured Nioella sp.
AGATCGGCGGCCCACGGATCATGCCGGGTCAGCATTTCCCAGGTCTGGGCGTCAATCGTGGCGATATCGGCCTGTCCCCTTGCCACCATTTGGGCAGAAGCCCTGTGACCGCCCGAAATCAGGGGCCGAGCGGGGGTGATACCCAGTCCGGCGGCAAAATCGCACAGCGCGGCCCATCCCGATTGGCTGAGCCCCTCGTTGATGGCGACGCGGGCACGCAGCAGGGTATCGAGCGGCCGGTCATCCTCGGCCCGCGTAATCACCACCGAATTGTAAAACCCCGGCGCGCAACCCGGCAGGCCATAATCGGGCGTGCCGACCAGTTGCACACGATCATGCAGACGGGCGCGGAACGGCAGGCCGCAGGTCTGCGCCAGCACCAGATCGGGCGATTGCCAGATCGGCCAGGGATCGCCCGGCCGGGTCAGCGTTTCGGGCGCATCAAACCCGCGCTGGCGCAGCCCGTCGCGAATCAGCCCCCAGTAACGGTCATGTGCCGCCGCCGTTTCGGGGCGGTCATACATCGGCAGGGCGGCCAGCATCCGGCTCAGCCCCGCGTCTCGACCCGCTGCCGCGCCAGCGCGCTGTCGCGATCATTGACGCCAAGCAGGTTGGCCGTGAGCCGCAGCATCGCGTCCTCTTCGTGGTCGCGCACGCCATCGGCCAGAACCACCGACCACAGCGCCTCGATCACTTCGGTGCGGTCTTGATAGGGCACGGCATCCTTGATGGCGCGGGTAAAGCGCACGGTATCGGGGGCCTCGCCCTCCAGCACTTCGGCCTGGCCGCGCAGCTTGGCGGCCTCAAACGGCCCAAGCCCGTGGCGTTCGGCCAGAACCCGGTCGATATGGGCTTTTTCGCTGTCATCGTAATGGCCGTCGCTCAACGCCACGCGGACCAGCAAAGCGGCCAGCGCGAGACGCGCATCGGGATCGGGCAGGGGGGCGGGGTCGGTCGCCGTCAGGCGATTGAGAAGTTCTCCAAACATATTTCCCAGATAGTGCGGTTTAGCGCCGAGGCCAAGCGTTCATGCGTCCAGCGGTGTGATATGACCGGCCATGACCGGCAGGGCGGAACCCGCGATGCGGATCGCCGTGATCGCCCCGCCGGCGCAATCGACGCTGAGGCCGATCGGCACCTTCGACAATCGCCAGCGGATTGCCGGCATAGGCGCGGTCGGTGAACACGTCGGTGGTGGCAAAGGGCAGGGCAGTCATCGGGGCCTCAGGGTTGGATCGGACCCTTGCCAGCCGGGCCGGTTTTCCGGTGCAGGCGCAAGACGAAAACGGACCGCCAACAGGCGATCCGTTTCGGAGAGGCAGGCGAGACGGGATCAGAAATGAATGGCCACGCCCACCGAAATGCGGGTGGAGTCCAGCTCGGTGCCCGGCGGCACCCCAAGGCCCGAGACATCGAGATAGCTTTGCGACACTTCGATCCGGCCCGAGATGTTTTCGGCAAACATCTGTTCCAGCCCGAGGCCCAGAACATAGCCGTCGGCATCGAAGCTGACCGGCGCGAAATTGGAATTCATGGTGGCGGTCTGATACCCGACGCGGCCATAGACCATCGTATTGCCAAACACATATCCGGCCCGCCCGCTGACGGTCAGGATGTTTTCCAGATCAAAGTTAAGCGCACCGCCAGCGGCTTGATGGCCGGCGGACATGCCATAGCTCAGCTCTCCGCCGATCACCCAATCGGGGCTGACCGCAAAATTGTAGCCGACAAAGACATCGCCGCTGAGGCCCGCGTCGAAATCGGTCGGAATGGCGTTGATATCGGGGGCGGTCACGCCCATCGAAAAACCGCCGTAGAAGCCTTCAAACGCGGCCGCATCGGCAAAGGCGGCGGGGGCCATGGCGGCGGATATGAGGGCGGCGGCGGTGAGGGTTTTGAGGGTCATGGCGGAAAACCTTTGATGAAAAGTGGTTCGGTCAATGAAAAATCTTTTGTGATCATGGGTCGGATGACGCCGTGAAAGGGTTCAAAAGAAAAAACCCGCGCCGGATATGCCGGGGCGGGTTTCGGTTTCACGGGGGTGGCGATCTGGCGGCTCAGACCAGGCGCGAATTATCCACCGCGGCGCGCACGAAATCGGCAATCAAAGGATGCGGCGCGAAGGGTTTCGATTTCAGCTCAGGGTGAAACTGCACGCCGATGAACCAGGGATGATCCTTGACCTCGACAATCTCGGGCAGCTTGCCATCGGGTGACATGCCGGAAAAGAGCAGACCCTTTTCCTCCAGCGCGGCACGGTATTGCGTGTCGACCTCATAACGGTGGCGATGGCGTTCCTCGATGGTGGTTGAGCCGTAAATCCCGGCCACTTTCGATCCCGGTTTCAGCACCGCGTCATAGGCCCCAAGGCGCATCGTGCCGCCCTTGTCATCGGTCACCTTGCGTTCCACCCGGTGATTGCCCTGCACCCATTCCTTGAGGTGGTACACCACGGGCGTAAAGCGCTTTTCCCCGGCCTCATGGTCAAATTCCTCGGACCCCGCATCGCCCATATCGGCCAGGTTGCGCGCCGCCTCAACCACCGCCATCTGCATGCCCAGGCAAATGCCCAGATAGGGAATTTTCCGCGTGCGGGCGAACTCCGCCGCCTTGATCTTGCCTTCGGTGCCGCGTTCGCCAAAGCCGCCGGGCACCAGGATGGCGTGAAAGCCCTCCAGATGCGGCGCGGGATCCTCGGTGTCGAACACTTCCGCATCGACCCATTCGACATTGACCTTGACCCGGTTGGCCATGCCGCCATGGGTCAGCGCCTCACGGATCGATTTATAGGCATCTTCCAACTGCACGTATTTGCCGACAATGGCGATGTTGACCGCGCCATCGGTGTGGTGGATGCGGTCGGCCACGTCCTGCCAGATGCTCAGATCGGGGCGCGGTGCGGGGGCAATGCCGAACGCATCCAGAACCGCCTGATCCAGCCCCTCGTGGTGATAGGCCAGCGGGGCCTCGTAGATCGAATTCAGATCATAGGCGGCAACCACGGCCTCCTTGCGCACATTGCAGAACAGCGCGATTTTCTCGCGCTCTTTCTCGGGGATCGGATGTTCCGACCGGCAGACAAGGATATCGGGCGCGATGCCGATGGATTGCAATTCCTTGACGCTGTGCTGCGTGGGCTTGGTTTTCAATTCGCCCGAGGCCGCCAGATAGGGCAAGAGCGTCAAATGCATAAAGATGCACTGGCCGCGCGGCTGGTTGTGGCTGAACTGGCGGATCGCCTCGAAAAACGGCAGGCCCTCGATATCGCCCACCGTGCCGCCGATCTCGCAGAGCATGAAATCGACGTCATCTTCGCCGATTGAAATGAATTCCTTGATCTCGTTGGTGACGTGGGGAACCACCTGAATGGTCTTGCCCAGATATGCGCCGCGGCGCTCTTTCTCCAGCACGTTGGAATAGATCCGGCCCGAGCTGACAGAATCGGTCTTGCAGGCGGGCACGCCGGTGAAGCGTTCGTAATGGCCCAGATCCAGATCGGTCTCGGCCCCGTCATCGGTGACGAACACTTCGCCATGTTCAAAGGGCGACATCGTGCCGGGATCGACGTTCAGGTAAGGGTCCAGCTTGCGCAGCCGGACGGTAAAGCCGCGCGCCTGCAAAAGCGAGCCGAGCGCGGCCGAGGCCAGCCCCTTGCCAAGCGAGGAAACCACACCGCCGGTAATGAAAATGAAACGCGCCATATGGTGCAAACCCCCGTGTCGGGCCGGTGCCAGAGATGGCAAATCGCGGACCCAAATTCCGATACTCACGGGATTTGAGGGTAACAGGATTCGGCCACCGGACGCAAGCCAGCCGCTAGATGATGTTGAAGATTAGGGGGCAACCCCCAAGATTTATTGGATTAGTCGGCCCGTGGCGGCAAAAGCGGCGCACCGCTTTCAGACGGCGGCAACAGCGGGCCATCGCCCGGAAGCGTTGCCTCGGCGGGGGCTGCGGGTTCGGCAACCGGGGCCTCGCTGACGCGATCCAGAATCGACCCGGAGCCGGAATTTTGCGCCGAAATGATGGTCAGGGTGATCGAGGTGGCCAGAAATGCGATGGCAAAGCCCCAGGTGATCTTGCCAAGCGCCGAGCCCGCCGAGCGCCCGGTCATCGCACCGCCGCCGCCGCCCATGCCAAGTCCGCCGCCTTCCGATCGTTGCAGCAGCACCACGCCAATCAGACAGATGGCCAGGATCAGATGCACAACGAGAATGACGTTTTCCATGGGGTCGGGTCCGGGCCTTGCTTATGTTGCGATCTACTTATGAGATGCGACAGGCCGCCGCAAGCCCTTCCATAATGCAGGTGCAGCAAGGGGGGCGAATTATACGCAACACGGTGAGCATGGTGCCACAGCCGCGCGCGTCGTTTTTCGGTTTCGCCGGTCGGGCTGCACCGCTATACCGCCCCGGGGTTTGGGACATATAAGGATCGACCGAGATGGCCAATGTCGTGGTGGTAGGTGCCCAGTGGGGCGATGAAGGCAAGGGCAAGATCGTCGATTGGCTGTCGGAACGCGCCGATGTGATCGCGCGGTTTCAGGGCGGGCATAATGCCGGTCACACGCTGGTCATTGATGGCAAGGTCTACAAGCTGCACGCGCTGCCCTCGGGCGTGGTGCGTGGCGGTAAGCTTTCGGTGATCGGCAATGGCGTGGTGCTGGACCCATGGCATCTGATGCGCGAGATCGAGACGGTGACTGCCCAGGGCGTCACCATCAGCCCCGAGACCTTGATGATCGCGGAGAACACACCGCTGATCCTGCCCATCCACGGCGAATTGGACCGCGCCCGCGAAGAGGCCGCCAGCACCGGCACCAAGATCGGCACCACCGGGCGCGGCATCGGTCCTGCCTATGAGGATAAAGTGGGCCGCCGGTCGGTCCGGGTGGCCGATCTGGCCGATGACGCGACGCTTGTGGCCCGCGTCGATCGCGCGCTGCAGCATCACAACCCGCTGCGCAAAGGCTTGGGCATTGTTCCGGTGGACCGCGACCGGCTCTTGGCCGACCTGCGCGCCATCGCGCCCAAGGTTCTGGCCTATGCCGCGCCGGTGTGGAAGGTGATGAATGAAAAGCGCCGCGCCGGTAAGCGGATCCTTTTTGAGGGCGCGCAAGGGGCGCTCCTGGATATTGATTTCGGCACCTACCCCTTTGTCACCTCGTCCAACGTCATCGCCGGGCAGGCGGCCACCGGTGTCGGCATCGGGCCGGGCGCGATTGACTTCGTCCTTGGCATCGTCAAGGCCTATACCACCCGCGTCGGCGAGGGCCCGTTCCCGACCGAGCTGACCGATGCCGATGGTCAGCGCCTGGGCGAACGCGGCCACGAATTTGGCACCACGACAGGGCGCAAGCGGCGCTGCGGCTGGTTCGATGCCGTGCTGGTGCGCCAGACCTGCGCCACCTCGGGGGTGAACGGCATCTCGCTGACCAAGCTCGACGTGCTGGACGGGTTCGAGACGCTGCGCATCTGCACCGGGTATGATCTGGACGGGCAGCATCTGGATTACCTGCCCACCGCCGCCGATCAACAGGCGCGCTGCGTGCCGATCTATGAGGAAATGCCGGGCTGGTCTGAATCGACCGAAGGCGCGCGCAGCTGGAACGACCTGCCCGCCAATGCCATCAAATACGTGAAACGGGTCGAGGAACTGATCCAGTGCCCGGTGGCCATGCTGTCGACCAGCCCCGAGCGGGAAGACACCATTCTGGTAACCGACCCCTTCGCCGATTAATCGCCGCAAACGCAGCGGCAGAGCTGACAGAAAAGGGACCGATCATGGCGCTCTCCTACAAAGCCCGCCGCCGCTGGTCGCTGGTGATCCTGCTTTTCGGCCTGCCCGCCTATATCGCGGCGGCCTGGTTCTTGATGAGCCTTTTCGAGATATCCTCGCTATTCGTCGAGGTCCTGATCTATCTGGGGCTTGGCGTGCTCTGGGCGATCCCGTTCAAATCGATCTTCAAGGGCATCGGCCAGGCCGACCCCGATGCCGCCCCTGACAACGACAAAACCCCGGACCTGTGAGGCCCGGGGACGTGTCGGTCAGGTGCAGTCGGCGTCAGCGACGGTAATATTCCGAGCGCCGGGTCAGGCGAAATTCGCCACGCCGGATTTTTTCGATCTGACCATCATTCAGGATCAGGCCAAAGGCGCGCAGGGCATCTTCGCGCGACGTGGTGCCGTCGCCGCCCTGCTGGATCAGGTTGATCACATCGGCGCGGCCAAAGACGCCACGGCTCATGTGATGCGTGGCAAACCCCGCCGCGGCTTCGGCCAGATCGGTCAGGTCGGTGGCCCCATGCTCGCGGGCATAGGCCGAAAAGGCATCGGTCGGTTGCGGTGCGTCTGCGGCTTCGGGCGTTTCCACGATCGTGGCGATGGCTTGCTCGGGCTCCAGGCGCAGGGGCGCTGTATCGGCGTCATCGTGGTCCTCGTCCTGGCTCAGATCCTGCGCAACCGCCAGGTTCCCCTTCACCACGCGGCGCGGGCGCACGACGGTTGCGGTGGGCGCGGCGCGCGCCGGGCTGCTGCCTGAGGTGGCATCGACGCGCTGTTCGGAAACAAGAACCAGAGGGGCCGGGCGCGCGGTCTCGCCGGCGGGGCGGTCCAGGCGGCGTTGGCCGTCCTTTTGCACCCGGCGCGGGCGCATGACGCGGGCCAGATCCTCGCGGTATTGCACGGTATCGTCTTCCGGCTCGCGGGTATCGCCAAGCTGTTCCTCGGCCGCGCGTGCGGCGACGGCGGCCTTGAGATGCTCGATATTGGCGCGACGGCGGCTGGTTTCATCGGTCGAAAGGCGGCTGTCGGTGGCCTCAAAGAGACGGCGGACATCCTCCTCGCCGGTTTCGGTCTCGGCTTCCAGGGTTTGGCGGCGGGCCTCACGGGTCGCCCGGCGCGAGGCCCGGTCGGATTCGATATCGGCCAGCTCGCGCTGCAATTCGGCTTCATCCTCGGGGTCGAGATCCGTGGGCGTGGGGTCGGTCGCCGCGAGGTCTGCCTCGGCCGGGGTTTCCTGCGGGGCGTCTGCCTCCGGCGCGGTTCCGGCTGATTTGCCCCGGATAACCCAGACACGCGCGGCAGCGGCGTCAGAGGCGGGTTCAGCCGGTTCTTCCGGCGTGTCTGCGGCCTCTTCGGCGACCTCCTGAACCGCGTCCTCGGAAATATCTTCGGAACCGGCGGCAGCCAGCGCCGCGATCAGCGCGCCAGGCGTGGCGCTGGTGCCCGAAACCGGGGCCTCGGCCTCAGCTTGGGGACCAGCCTCGGGACCAGCGGAAAAAGGGTCGGCGACATCCTCGTCCTCGCGATAACCATCATCCCCGGCGGCGTCCTGCGCTTCTTCCAGCGCGACCACGCGGCGAATGCGGGCCAGTTTCGCGGCCACGGAATCGGGGTCGGGATAGGTGTCGGCGGCCTCGGCGACGGCGTCCGGCACGATGTCTTGAGCGGCCTCGACAGCGGTCTCAACGGTGTCGGGCGCGGCGTCGTCTGTGACTGCGGGGCCCGCCTCCGGGCCATCATCCGCATCGGCGGTGATATCGCCGGTCAGATCCGCCATCTCTTCGGCCGTCTCTTCAAGCGTGTCATCGGTGGGAAATCCGGCCATCGCCTGCATGACGGCCGAGAGCGTATCGGCCCCGTCATCGAGCTCAGGCGCGGTGCCCTCCTGCGCGACATCAGCATCAGCAACGGCGGCGGGAACGACCGCCGCATCGGCGGTGGTTGTGTTGTCCTCTTCGGTTTCGGGTGCCGCTTCCTCTTCGGTCGCTAGCGCAACTTCTTCCGTTTCGGGTGCCGCATGCTCCTGGGTCGTTTGCACGTCCTCTTCGGCTTCGGGCGCTGCTTCCACCTCGGTGGCTCGCACGTCCTCTTCGGCTTCGGGCGTTGCTTCCACCTCGGTGGCTTGCGCGTCTTCTTCCGTTTCGGGTGCTGCATCCTCCTCGGTCTCTTGCACGCCTTCTTCGGCTTCGGGAGCAGCCGGGGCCAGGCCAACATCGGCCGGGGCGAGGGCATCGGCGGCCTCGGTCACGTCGCCGGCATCAAGCGGCGCATCGGCGTCGGCACCGTCATAAACACCGCCCGATTGGCGCAGGACCAAACCGGTTTCGGACATACGGGCATCGACACGGGCCTGGGTGGCCTGTTCGGTGATCCGGTGCAGCATTTCGGCATCCGGCGTCGGCGGTTCGGCCCCGAAAAACCGGTCCCCGGCGGCCAGGTCGCGGAAATATTCCGCAATCGCCTTCATCGCCGAAAACGGATCGTTGAACCCTTCCAGGGTGCAGGAAAATGTCCCGTAGGAGACCGTCAAAATCTTGTTTGCATCGCTCATGGTCTTATCTCTGCTCCTCCGGCGTAACCCCGGAATTTACCATCCTGAGAAATCTTCTGACAATTTTATTCCATTCAATCCCGACACCAATTGGGCCATTGTTAGATTTCTGACCGAAAAAAAGGCGAGAATTTGCCAGTCTCATTGTCGAATATCCAATCTGACACTTTGGTGACACTATTGGGCGGGGGGCAGCTTAACCCGGGCGATCTTGCCGAATCTTTAAGCATAGCCCCGCTGCTTGTGGCCGCTGATGGCGGCGCGGATCGGGCTCTGGCCCTCGGTCACCGGCCTTGCGCGGTTATCGGCGATCTGGATTCGATTTCCGATCGCGCCCGCGCTGAACTGCCGGACGATACCCTTATACATGTGCCCGAGCAGGAGAGCACCGATTTTCAGAAAGCGTTGTCGCGGATCGTGGCGCCGGGGGTTCTGGCGCTGGGTCTGACCGGTGGGCGCAGCGATCATGAACTGGCGGCCTGGCATGTGTTGCTGGCGCAGCCGAGCCCGCGCTGCATCGTCGTGGCGGCCGAGGATATCGTGTTTCTGTGCCCCGCCGATCTGCGGATCGACCTGCCCGTCGGCACCCGGGTCTCGCTGTTTCCGATGGCCCCGGTCACAGGCCGGTCCGAGGGGCTGGAATGGCCGATTGATGGCATATCCTTTGCCCCGGGGACACGCATCGGCACGTCAAACCGGACCGCGCGGGCCGAGCTGCGTCTGTGTATGGAAACCGCCGCCATGCTGGTGATTCTGCCCAAGGTGCATCTTGGGGCGATGTGTGCGGCGCTGTTCTAGCAGCGCTTTTTCTCTCGCCAGCACCGGATGCCTTGTGTAAACCCGCAGGCATCGCAGCAAGGGTGCCATTGACATGTCCGCAAAGCTTTCCCCCATCGACAAGGCCAAATTCGTGGCCGCGAAACGCGCGGTCGATTATGTCGAGGATGGCATGCGCATCGGGCTTGGCACCGGATCGACCGCCGCCTGGATGGTGCGCTGCCTGGGTGAGCTGGTGCGCGACGAGGGGATCAAGGTCACCGGCGTCGCGACCTCGACCCGCACGGCGGATCTGGCGCGCCAGGTCGGCGTGCCGATTTCCACGCTGGATGAGGTCAAATGGCTGGATCTGACGATTGACGGGGCCGATGAATACGACCCGCAGCTGAACCTGATCAAGGGCGGCGGCGGGGCGTTGTTGCAGGAAAAGATCGTGGCCACCGCCTCCGATCAGATGATCGTGATCGCCGATATCACCAAGCAGGTCGAGACCCTCGGGGCCTTTCCGCTGCCCATTGAAGTGATCCCGTTCGGCTGGCAGACCACCAAGGCGCTGGTCGAGGAAATGCTGGGAAATCTGGATGTTCTGGGCAACACCGCTTCACTGCGGTTGAACCATGACAAACCGTTCCGCACCGATGAGGGCAATTTCATCCTCGATCTGCATCTGCGCCATATCCCCAACCCGCAACAGTTGAGCTTGGTGCTCAATCAGGTGCCGGGCGTGGTGGAAAACGGTCTCTTCCTCGATATCTGCGATGTCGTGGTGATCGGCAATGGCGATGGCACCGTCGAAGTGCGCGACATCAATAACGGCACCGTCGAACATGAGCGGATCGAGATCATCGACACCGATAACCTGTTTGTCGATATCGCCGACTAAGCGGGGCAGCCGCGCCTGCACATAACCTTGTGCGGCGCTCGGGGCTGGTCAGGGCGGGCGCGGGTGTGCGAGGGCTTTGCCGAGTGAAAGATTGAGGGATTTGGACGGAATGAGCGCATTTGATTACGATCTTTTTGTGATCGGTGGCGGCTCGGGCGGGGTGCGCGCGGGCCGGATCGCGGCGGAACATGGCGCAAAGGTCGCATTGGCGGAAGAATACCGCATGGGCGGGACTTGCGTCATCCGCGGCTGTGTTCCGAAAAAGCTGATGGTCTATGCCTCGGGCTATGCCGGGCAGATGCGCGACGCTGCCGCCTATGGCTGGGACGTGCAGATGGGCGGTTTCAATTGGGGGGCGTTCCGGGGAAAACTGGATGTTGAGCTCGACCGGCTGGAGGCGGCCTATCGCGCCAATCTGGACCGTGCCGGGGTCACCGTCTTTGACACCCGCGCCACGATTGCCGATCCGCATAGCGTGGCGCTGTCGGGTGGCACGCGGGTCACCGCCAAGCATATTCTGGTGGCCACCGGCGGCTGGCCCTCTGTGCCCGAATTCCCGGGTTCGGATCTGGCCATGACCTCCAACGAGGTTTTCAAGCTTGAGGCGCAACCTGAGAGCATCCTGATCGTTGGCGGCGGCTATATCGCCTGTGAATTTGCCGGTATCTTCAATGGCCTTGGCACCAAAGTGACGCAGTATTATCGCGGCGCGCAGGTGTTGCGCGGCTTTGATGACGAGGCCCGCGGCCATGTCGCCGATGCCATGCAGGCGCGCGGCATCGAGCTGCATCTGGGCTGTCACGTGATGGAAATGCGCAAGGTTGAGGGGGGGATCCAGGTCAAGGCCACCAATGGCAGCGAAGAGGTCTATTCCAGGGTGCTTTATGCCACCGGGCGCACGGCGAACACGACAGGTCTGGGGCTGGAGGAGGTCGGCGTGACGCTGAAACGCAACGGTGCCATCGCAGTCGACGCCTACAGCCAGACCAATATCCCTTCGATCTTTGCGGTGGGCGACGTGACCGACCGGGTCAACCTGACGCCGGTGGCGATTCGCGAAGGCCACGCTTTTGCCGATACCGTCTTTGGCGGCACACCGCGCGCCGCCGATCACGATCTGATCCCGTCGGCGGTGTTCGCGCAGCCCGAACTGGGCACCGTGGGTTTGAGCGAGGAAGCCGCCCGCGACGCTGGACCGATCGAGATTTACGCCACCTTTTTTCGCCCGATGCAGGCCCTCTTTGCCGGCCATCAGGAACGGGTGCTGATGAAACTGATCGTCTGTGCCGATTCGCGTAAGGTTCTGGGGGTGCATCTGGTGGGCGATCACGCCGGCGAGTTGATCCAATTGGTCGGCATCGCCATCAAGATGGGGGCCACGAAAGAGGATTTTGACCGCACGGTTGCGGTGCATCCCACGATGTCCGAGGAATTGGTGACAATGAAAACACCGGTGCGCACGGCTTGATTTCCGCGCCGTTTGGGCACAGGTAGCAATGGAAACCTGCGCACGTTCGGGGCGCGGCATGTAAAACAGAAGGAAATTGGCTGGTATGGCAGGTAATTCTGGCGGACCTTGGGGCGGCGGTGGCGGCTCCGATGGGGGGGACAACCGAGGTGATGATGATCGCGATCGCGGGCCGCGCAGGCCCGGCGAAGGCCAGCAGATCCCCGAGATCGACGAGCTTGTGCGCAAAGGTCAGGAACAGCTGCGTGTCCTGATGGGCGGGCGCGGCGGCAATCGTGGCGGCGGCGAGGGTGGCGGAGACGGCCCCCAGATCGGGCGCGGCGGCATTGGCGTTGCTGTGCTGGCGGTGATCGGCCTCTGGCTTTATGCCTCGGTCTATTCGGTGCAGCCTGAAGAACAATCGGTTGAATTGTTTCTGGGCGAGTTTTCCTCGGTCAACGATCCCGGTCTGAACTTCGCGCCCTGGCCGCTGGTGACGGCGGAAGTGCTGGAGGTTACCACCAACCGAACCGAATCGATTGGCAACAACCGGTCGGGCGGGTCGGATACCGGCCTGATGCTGACGACGGATGCAAATATCGTCGATATCGATTTCGAAGTTGTCTGGAACATCTCGAACCCGCGGCTTTACCTCTTTAATCTGCGCGATCCCGAGGCCACGGTGCGTGCCGTGTCCGAGGCCGCCATGCGCGAAGTTATCGCCGCCTCGCAACTGGCCCCGATCCTCAACCGCGACCGGGCGCTGATTGCCGATACCGTCGAGGAACTGATCCAGACCACACTGGACAGCTATGAAAGCGGCATCAATGTCGTTCGCCTCAACCTTGACCGCGCCGATCCGCCCAACGAGGTGATCGACGCCTTCCGTGACGTGCAGGCCGCCGAACAGGAACGCGACCAGCTGCAACGCCAGGCCGATGCCTATGCCAACCGGGTTCT
>CAXBGQ010000062.1:0-12380 GCA_963975135.1 uncultured Nioella sp.
TCAAATCCCCCAACCCGTTCTGGCTGGCCTCGGCCCCGCCGACGGACAAGGAATATAACGTGCGCCGCGCCTTCGAGGCCGGATGGGGCGGCGTTGTGTGGAAAACGCTCGGCTCCGAAGGCCCGCCCGTCGTCAATGTGAACGGGCCTCGATACGGGGCCATCTGGGGCGCGGATCGGCGGCTTTTGGGGCTGAACAATATCGAGTTGATCACAGACCGGCCTTTGCAGGTAAATCTGGAGGAGATCACCCGCGTCAAGAAGGACTATCCCGACCGCGCGGTGATCGTCTCGCTGATGGTCCCGTGTGAGGAACAGGCCTGGAAAGACATCCTGCCGGAGGTCGAGGCGACCGGGGCCGACGGGATCGAGCTCAATTTCGGCTGTCCGCATGGCATGGCCGAGCGCGGCATGGGATCTGCGGTGGGTCAGGTGCCGGAATATGTCCAGATGGTCGCGGAATGGTGCAAGAAATATTACTCCAAACCCGTGATCGTGAAACTGACGCCCAATATCACCGATATCCGCACCTCGGCGCGCGCCGCCAAGGCGGGCGGGGCCGATGCGGTGTCGCTCATCAACACGATCAATTCCATCACCTCGGTCAATCTCGATGTCATGAGTCCCGAGCCGATGATCGACGGCAAGGGCACGCATGGCGGCTATTGCGGCCCGGCGGTCAAGCCCATTGCGCTGCATATGGTAGCCGATATCGCCCGCGATGCCGACACGCATGGCTTTCCGATCTCGGCCATTGGCGGCGTCACCACCTGGCGTGACGCGGCCGAGTTCATGGCGCTTGGCGCGGGCAATGTGCAAGTCTGCACGGCGGCGATGACCTACGGGTTCAAGATCGTGTCGGAAATGATCTCGGGACTGTCGCAGTGGATGGATGAAAAGGGATATACCAGTACGGATCAGTTCATCGGAAAGGCTGTGCCCAACGTGACGGATTGGAACTATCTCAACCTCAACCACATCACCAAGGCGCGCATCGACCAGGACGCCTGCATCAAATGCGGTCGCTGCTATGCGGCTTGCGAGGATACCTCGCATCAGGCCATCACGATGTCGGAAGATCGCGTGTTCGAGGTGCAGGATGATGAATGCGTCGCCTGCAATCTCTGCGTCAATGTCTGCCCGGTCGAAAACTGCATTACCATGCTGACGCTGGAACCGGGCCAGATTGATGAACGCACCGGCAAGGTGGTGGAAAAGGATTATGCCAACTGGACCATGCATCCCAACAACCCCGGCAGCTGTGCCGCCGAATGATCGCCGGGCTTGATCATGTGAACCTGCGCACCGCGCAACTGGATGCTCTGGTGGGTTGGTATGGTCAGGTTCTGGGTCTGCATCCCGGCCGCCGGCCTGATTTCGGCTTTCCCGGTGCGTGGCTATATGCGGGCAAACAGGCGGTGCTGCATCTGATTGAGGATTGCGCCATTGACGGGCCCGGCGGCGACAAACTGGCGTTGGAGCATTTCGCCCTGAACGCAAGTGGCTACAAGGCGTTTATCGCCAAGTTAGAGGGGATGGGCATCGCCTACCGCCTGTCGCGCGTACCGCCCGGACCGGTCGATGTAGTGCAGGTCAATATACATGACCCCGATGGCAACCACATCCATGTGGATTTTCAAATCGACGAGGTTGATTGACGAGGGCGACAAGGCGTTTCGAAACGCCTTGTTTCAAGGGCTTTCAAAGCCCTTCAGACGCGGTTTCGAAACCGCGTTGTCAAGCCGCTTCGAAGCGGCTTTCCCCCCAAGGCAAGCGGCATGGTCAGGGCGTCAGGAGTTTTTTGAAAAGCTGCTCCAGATACCCTTCGGCCTCCTGCAACGGATCATGCCCCGGCCCCAGAACCGCACGCAACTGGACGTCGAAATCGGCATAATGTTGGGTCAGCGCCCAGATCGAAATGATCAGGTGGCGGGGATCGACGGGGGCAAGTTTTCCGGCATCCGACCAGCCCTGGATCACGGCCGATTTCTCATCGACCAGGGTTTTCAGATCGCCCTCCAACGCCGTCAGCATACGCGGCGCGCCTTGCAGGATCTCATTGGCGAAAAGGCGGCTTTCGCGCGGATAATCGCGGCTCATCTGCAATTTGCGCCGGACATAGGCCAACAGTTCCTCGACCGGGTCGCCACCGGCATCCAGCGCGCGCAGTGGATCCAGCCAGGTCTGCATCAGCCGGTCCAGCAGGGTGACATGAATGGCTTCCTTGGACGGAAAATAATAAAGCAGGTTGGGCTTTGACATCTCCGCCTCGACTGCGATCTGATCCAGCGTCGCGCCGCGAAACCCCTGGCGCGAGAAAACCTCCAGCCCCGCATTCAGGATGCTCTCGGTATTTTTGCGCTGAATGCGTGTGCGCGGCGGATGCAAATTCATGGTTTGCACTCCGCGCAAGCAGGTTGGCCCGTTTTCTGCGCCTTTTGTCCGGCAATTCGCCGCCTGCGGCGTTCAATTTCTTGACTGTCCATATCCCTCTGATAGCGTGTTCTTGACCGATTGGTCAAAAGAACAATTACACGACCCGGATTTCTGCCACCGGGCTGCCGGATCGGGGGGAACGCATGACAGATCGCAAAACTGATCCGCGGCGCAGCGATGCCCCATTGCCCGGCGTGAAACCGAAGCAAGGAGAGGCCGATGTCCGCCCCCGGTGAGAACCTGAAAATCAACGGCTCGCGGCTGTGGGACAGCCTGATGGAAATGGCCAAAATCGGCCCCGGAATCGCGGGCGGTAACAACCGCCAGACCCTGACCGATGAAGATGCCGAGGGCCGCGCCCTGTTTCAAAGCTGGTGCCAGGCGGCGGGCATGTCCATGGGGCTCGATGAGATGGGCAACATGTTTGCCCGCCGCGAGGGCACCGACCCGGATGCGTTGCCGGTCTATGTCGGGAGCCACCTGGATACGCAGCCCACTGGCGGCAAATATGACGGCGTGTTGGGCGTGCTTGGCGGGCTCGAAATCATCCGCACCCTGAACGATCTGGGCATCAAGACGAAACACCCGATCGTGGTCACCAACTGGACCAACGAAGAGGGCACGCGCTATGCCCCCGCCATGCTGGCCTCGGGCGTTTTTGCCGGCAAACACACGCGTGACTGGGCTTACGAGCGGGTCGATGCCGAGGGCAAATCCTTCGGCAGCGAGTTGGAACGCATTGGGTGGAAAGGCGACGAAAGGGTCGGCGCGCGAAACATGCATGCCTTTTTCGAACTGCATATCGAACAGGGCCCGATTCTTGAGGCCGAGGGCCGCGATATCGGCGTTGTCACCCACGGGCAGGGCCTGCGCTGGATCGAATGCACCGTCACCGGCAAGGAAAGCCATACCGGATCGACCCCGATGGCGATGCGCAAAAACGCCGGTCGCGGCCTGGCGCTGGTGACCGAGCTGGTCCATGAGATCGCGATGGCGAACCAGCCCAATGCGGTCGGGGCCATCGGTCATATCGACGTCTACCCCAACAGCCGCAACATCATTCCGGGCAAGGTCGTGTTCACCGTCGACATGCGCACGCATCTTTTGGATAAACTGAACGCAATGGTGGATGAGTTCATGGCCCGCGCGCCGGCGCTCTGCGAAGGCATCGACACCGAATTTTCCTGCGAGATCGTCGGCCAGTTCGATCCGCCCGCTTTTGACGAGGGCTGCGTCGCCGCGGTGCGCAATGCGGCGGAACGGTTGGGGTATTCCCATATGGATATTGTGTCAGGTGCCGGGCATGATGCCTGCTGGATCAACGACGTGGCCCCGACGGCGATGGTGATGTGCCCCTGCGTGGATGGCCTTTCCCATAACGAGGCCGAGGAAATCAGCCCCGAATGGGCCGAGGCCGGGGCCAATGTGCTGATGCATGCGGTGGTCGAAACGGCGGAGATCGTGGTGTGATCATGCAGGTGAAACAGGCGAGAACCGGCCCCTGCGGCACGAAAAGGGAGAGAGTGATATGACCACCAAAGTCATCAAGGGCGGCACCGTTTGCACCGCCGATCGCACCTGGAAAGCCGATGTGCTGATCGAGGGCGAAACCATCAAACAGATCGGCGAGAATCTGACCGGCGATACTTACGTCGATGCCGAAGGGGCCTATGTGATCCCCGGCGGGATTGACCCGCATACCCATCTGGAAATGCCCTTCATGGGCACCACGGCGGCGGAAACTTTTGAGTCCGGCACCTGGGCGGCGGCGGCGGGGGGCACCACGATGCTGGTCGATTTCTGCCTGCCGGGTGCGGATGGGTCCATCAGGAACGCGATCAATGAATGGCACCGCAAATCGGCCCCGCAGATCTGTTCCGATATCGGTTATCACATGGCGATCACCGGCTGGAATGAGAGCGTTTTCAATGAGATGAAGGACGCGGTTGACATGGGCGTCAACAGCTTCAAGCATTTCATGGCCTATAAGGGCGCGCTGATGATCGAGGATGACGAGATGTTCGCGTCCTTCAAGCGCTGCAAGGAACTGGGCGCGCTGCCGATGGTGCATGCCGAAAACGGCGATCTGGTCGCTGACATGCAGGAACAGATGATCGCGCAGGGCATCACCGGGCCCGAGGGGCATGCCTATTCCCGCCCGCCCGAATTCGAGGGCGAGGCCGCAAACCGGGCCATCACCATTGCCGATGCGGCGGGCGTGCCGCTTTATATCGTGCATGTCTCCTGCGAGCAGGCGCATGAGGCGATCCGGCGGGCCCGGCAAAAGGGCATGCGCGTCTATGGCGAGCCGCTGATCCAATTTCTGACGCTCGATGAATCGGAGTATTTCAACACCGATTGGGACCACGCGGCGCGGCGGGTGATGTCGCCGCCGTTCCGCAGCAAGGAACATCAGCAAAGCCTCTGGGCCGGGTTGCAAAGTGGATCTTTGCAGGTCGTCGCCACCGATCACGCCGCCTTCAACACCGAACAGAAACGCGCCGGACGCGACGATTTCCGCATCATCCCCAATGGCTCGAACGGGTTGGAGGAACGGCTGGCGGTGCTCTGGACCGAAGGTGTGGAAACGGGTCGTCTGACGCCGAACGAATTCGTTGCAGTCACTTCAACAAACGTCGCCAAGATATTGAATATATATCCAAAAAAGGGTGCGATCGTTGAGGGGGCGGATGCCGATATCGTGGTCTGGGATCCCAAAATCTCCAAGACGATTTCGGCCTCGAACCACCATTCCGTGCTGGATTACAACGTCTTTGACGGCTTCGACGTCACCGCGCAATCACGCTACACGCTGAGCCGGGGCGAGGTCATCTGGGCCTGGGGGCAGAACAGCCAGCCGCAACCGGGCCGGGGCCGCTTCGTGCCGCGCCCGCCCTTCCCCTCGGCGCATGAGGCGCTGAGCAAATGGAAGGCGCTGACCGCGCCCAAGCAGATCAACCGCGATCCGCTGAACATTCCGGCGGGGATTTGAGCTTGAACGCTGAAATGACGACAGATTCGATCGGTGCCACGGACCAATCCGCGCCCCGGGAGCCCGTGATCCAGGCAACGGATCTCGACCTGACCTTTCAGACCAATGATGGTCCGGTCCATGCCTTGAAGGGCGTGAGTCTCGACATTCAAAAGGGGGAATTCGTCAGCTTCATCGGCCCGTCGGGCTGCGGCAAGACCACCTTTCTGCGGGTGATGGCGGCGCTGGAGGAGCCCACCGGTGGCACCATCACCGTCAATGGCATGACCCCTGATGAAGCCCGGCGCAAACGCGCCTATGGCTATGTGTTTCAGGCGGCCGGGCTCTACCCCTGGCGGACCATCGAGAAGAACATCAAACTGCCGCTGGAGATCATGGGGTTTGACCGGGCAGAGCAGGAAAAGCGGGTGAACAACGTCCTTCAACTCGTTGATCTGGAAGGGTTTGGTAAGAAATATCCCTGGCAGCTCTCGGGCGGGATGCAGCAACGCGCCTCGATCGCGCGGGCGCTGGCCTTTGATGCCGATATCCTGTTGATGGATGAGCCCTTTGGCGCGCTCGATGAGATCGTGCGCGACCATCTGAACGAACAATTGCTGAAGCTCTGGGCGCGCACCAACAAGACCATCGGCTTTGTGACGCACTCGATCCCCGAGGCGGTCTATCTCAGCACAAAGATCGTGGTGATGAGCCCGCGTCCGGGGCGGATCACGGATATTATCGAAAGCGATCTGCCAGCCGAACGCCCGCTCGATATTCGCGACACGCCGGAATTTCTGGCCATCGCGCACCGGGTGCGCGACGGGCTGCGCGCGGGGCATGCCTATGATGATTGACGGCGCGAAACACGCAATGCACATCCCGTACACAAGGCGTGCATTTCCCGTGCATACACGCAGGTGCGCGCGATGAGCGATCTGACCCAAACCGCGCCCCGGTCGGGGCTGTCGCTGGGGCTGTTGAACGTGGCGCGCGGTGCGTTGCCGGTCGTAGTTGTGGTGGGTTTGCTGCTGGGGATCTGGCTGGCCGCTGTGGGGCCGATGAATTTCCGCCTTGCGCTGGATCAGGCGTCGCGGGGCGGGGCCGATGTGGTGCCCGCCACGCCGCAGGAGCAGGGACAGACCGGTCTGATCCGCCTGATGCTGGACAATCCGAGCGTTTTGCCCGCCGCTTATGTGTTTGAACGCCCGCGCCTGCCGCGCCCGCAGGATGTGCTGATCGAGATGCGCGACAATACCGTCGGGCTGGCGCGGGGGTGCGAATGGACCGGGTGGGGGGCAGAGGCGGAAAACTGGACCGGCTTCAGCGATGGCTGCCTGCGCGTGGTGAATAATCGCCGGTCGCTGATCTTTCACGCCTGGAAGACGCTGGCCCCGACGCTTGTGGGTTTTGCCATCGGCACCGGGCTGGGTATCCTGCTTGCGGTCGGTATCGTGCATAACCGGACCATGGATCTGAGCGTGATGCCCTGGGCGATTGCCAGCCAGACCATTCCCATCCTTGCCATCGCGCCGATGGTGATCGTGGTGCTGAATGCGGTGGGCGTGCAGGGGTTGCTGCCGAAATCGCTGATCTCGAGCTATCTCAGTTTCTTTCCGGTCGTTGTCGGCATGGTCAAGGGCTTGCGCAGCCCCGGCGCGATGGAGCTGGATCTGATGCGCACCTATTCGGGCAGTGGCGCGCAGGTGTTCTGGAAATTGCGGCTGCCAGCCTCGCTGCCCTATCTCTTTACCTCGCTCAAGATCGGCATCGCGGCGGCGCTGGTGGGCACGATCGTGGCGGAACTGCCGACCGGGGCCCGGTTCGGGCTGGGCGCGCGGCTGCTGACAGGGAGCTATTACGGCCAGACGGTGCAGATCTGGGCGGCACTTTTCACCGCCGCGATCAGTGCCGCGTTGCTGGTCTGGATCATTGGGGCGATTGAACGCCGGGTTCTGACCGGCATGGGGTTGGCGCGATGAGTGTGGTGGCAAACAGAGGCTTTGCGGGGCTCAATCCGAAGATCTGGATGGCGGCGGCGGCCTGCGTGGCCGGGTTCGCCTATGACTGGCGGGTCGGGCTGCTGCTGACGATCTGGTTCGTGGCCTGGGGCGTGAATGTGGTTCTGTCCGGGCAGCGCAGCCGGGCAGCGCGGCTGGCGGTTCCGGTGATCTTCGGGGTGACATTGCTGGTGCTGTGGCAGATTTCGGTCCGGGCTTTCGGGGTCAATCAGGTGATCCTGCCGGCCCCGTCGGATATCTGGACCGCGATCGTGCAGAACGTGCCGATCCTCTGGGCCGATTTCATGCAGACCGTGGTGAAGGGCGCATTGAGCGGTTATGTCATCGGTGCCGCCCTGGCCATCGGCACGGCGATTGCCGTGGACCGGTCGCAGTTTCTGCAACGCGGGCTTCTGCCGGTGGGCAATTTCATCGCCGCGCTGCCGATCGTGGGCACCGCCCCCATTCTGGTGATGTGGTTTGGCTTTGGCTGGCAGTCAAAGGCGGCGGTCGTGGTGGTTATGGTGTTCTTTCCGATTCTGGTGAACGCGGTGGCGGGTCTGAAGGCCACCGAGGCCATGCAGCGCGACCTGATGCACACCTATGCAGCCAGCTATTGGCAGGGGTTGTTCAAGCTGCGCCTGCCGGCGGCCTTGCCCTTTATCTTCAATGGCCTCAAGGTTTGCACCACGCTGGCGTTGATCGGGGCCATTGTGGCGGAGTTCTTCGGCTCGCCCATCGTCGGCATGGGGTTTCGCATCAAGACCTCGTTCGGGACGCTGGAACTGGCGATGGTCTGGGCCGAGATCGCGGTATCGGCGGTGGCGGGATCGGGGCTTTACGGGCTGGTTGCGCTGGCGGAACGGCGGATGACCTTTTGGCACCCGTCGCAACAGAGATAACGATAATAAAACAAGAAACCGAAAACCAACATGGAAGGAAAAATCATGAAACATCTGATGACCTCAGCGCTGGCGCTGTCGATGGCGGCGGGCATGGCCCAGGCCGACGGCAATGGCGATGAAGTGACGCTGCAGCTGCAGTGGGTGACCCAGGCCCAGTTCGCCGGCTATTACGTGGCGCTGGAGAACGGGTTTTACGAGGACGAGGGCCTCGATGTCACGATCCAGCCCGGCGGGCCCGATATCGCGCCGCCGCAGGTTCTGGCCGGTGGCGGGGCCGATGTGATGCTGAACTGGATGCCCTCGGCGCTGGCGGCGCGCGAGCGCGGGCTTCCGGTGGTCAATATCGCGCAGCCTTTCGCGCGGTCGGGGCTGATGCTGACCTGCTGGGCCGATACCGGGATTTCGGAGCCTGCCGATCTGGCGGGCAACACCATCGGCGTCTGGTTCTTTGGCAATGAATACCCGTTCCTGAGCTGGATGAGCCAGCTGGGCATTGCGACCGACGGATCTGAGGGCGGCGTGACCGTGTTGCAGCAGGGGTTCAACGTCGATCCGCTGTTGCAGCGTCAGGCCGATTGTATCTCGACCATGACCTATAACGAATATGGTCAGGTGCTGGATGCCGGTGTCAGTGAAGATGACCTTGTGACCTTCAAATATGAGGATCAGGGGGTTGCCACGCTGGAGGACGGTATGTGGGTTCTGGAGGAGAACCTCGAGGATCCCGATTTCGTCGACCGCATGGCGCGGTTCGTGCGCGCCTCGATGCGCGGCTGGGATTGGGCCGAGGAAAACCCCGAGGACGCCGCGATGATCGTGCTGGATTATGATGAGACCGGTGCCCAGACCGCCGCGCATCAGATCCGCATGATGGGCGAGATCTCGCTTTTGACGGCGGGATCGGACGGGCGTCTGGATGAGGCGGCCTATGAGCGCACGGTGGCGACGTTGTTGGCGGGCGGATCGGATCCGGTGATTACGGCCCAGCCGGAAGGGGCCTGGACCAGTGTGGTAACGGATATGGCGTTGGGCAACTGAGACCTGGCGACTGGTGTTAAATTGAGGCGCGGCCCTGCGAAGTGCAGGGCCGCGCCGCTTTTTTTTCTGATTGGCACCTTGTAGCGGATGTTGCGCAGGGGTCCGCCGAGGTGGTGGGTGCGACCTCTGTCGGAGCCTCCGGCGGGGATATTTTCGGCACAAAGAAGCGGGCGGTGCGGATGGGCCCTGAGCGTGGCGCGTGTCGCTTGCGGCGTGGCAGGTTGGGCGTCGCGCGCGGTGTTTGTGTGGTTTTCCGGGCCGGTTTGAATTGTAAAGCCGCACTCAAGGTTTTGACTGGGTTGGGATTTGTTGTTAATTCCTGGGTATAGGAATTCGGCTCAGGGATACCCCGTCTATGCCACCCAAGACACCTGCATCGCGTCGTCATACGCTGACCGGTAGCCGGATCCGGGAACGGCGCAGTGCCATGGGGTTGCGCCAGAGCGACCTGGCGAAGGCGGCGGGGATATCGGCCAGCTACCTCAACCTCATTGAGCACAACAAGCGGCGCATCGGCGGCAAGTTGTTGTTGATCTTGGCGCGCGCGCTTGAGGTGGAGCCTGCGCGCCTGTCCGAAGGCATGGATGCCAGCCTGAGCGATATGGTGCAAGCGGCGGCCCGGGCACCGCTGGCGCAGCTTGGGCCGGCGGCCGAGCTGGACCGGGTGGAGGAGTTTGCCGGGCGGTTTCCCGGCTGGACCGGGGTGGTCGCGGCGCAGCAAAAGCGGATTGCCGATCTGGAGGCTGCTGTCGAGGGGTTGCAGGACCGGCTGGCGCATGACCCGGTTCTGGCGGGGTCGATGCATGAGGTGCTGTCGACCGTGTCGGCGGTGCGGGCGACCTCGGAAATCCTGGTGCGTGAGCCCGATCTGGAGCCAGCCTGGCGGGCCCGGTTTCATCGCAACCTGCACGAGGAGGCGGAGCGGCTCTCGGCCAGTGCCACCGCGCTGTTGCGATATTTCGAGCGCAGCGAGGCGCAGACCGGGCTGATGGCAACGCCGCAGGAGAGGGTGGAGGCCGCTTTTGACGCGGCGGGGCATCATTTCGCGGCGCTTGAGAAGGACGGGGCGGCTGCGATCGGTGGGGTTGTCGCGACGATGGATGGGTTGGAGCCGGCGGCGGCGGCGCTGGCGGAACAGTGGTTGCGGCGCTATGCAAAGGACGCCGCGCGACTGCCGCTGGCCCCGTTTCTGGAGGCTGCGGTGGCGGCCGATTTTGACCCCGGCGCGCTGCTTGGTCTTGCGGGCGGCGATGTGGCCCTGGTGCTGCGCCGCCTGGCGAGCCTGCCCGAGGGTGGCCTTGAGGCCGTGCCCGGTTTTGGTCTGGCGATCTGCGATGGGGCCGGGGCGCTGGTGTTTCGCCGCCGCATCCCGGCCTTTTCGATACCGCGTTACGGGGCGGGCTGTGCGTTGTGGCCGCTTTATTCGGCGTTGGCGCGCCCGATGGTGCCCGATATGGCGCTGTTGGAGCAACCCGACGGATCGCGGTTCCGGGCCTGGGCGGTGGCTCATCCGGTCGGCGCGGCGGGGTTTGGTGCCCAACCCGTTATGCAGGCGATGATGTTGCTGCGCGCGGTGGACGACACCGAGGCGCAACAAGACACGCGCGCTGTGGGGCCGGGATGCGAGTTATGCCCGCGCGATGATTGCGCCGCGCGGCGCGTCGATGCGAGCCTGAGCTGAGGCGGATGCAGGGCCACCGGCCCCTCCTCGTGCCTCTGACCGCCTCAAACAACCATTTGACAACCGCCGGGGCATCGGCAAGCTGGGCGGACATCGGGATCAACGTCGGGGAGGGGCTTGATTGGGAGGCCGGGTTTTGCTTATCGAGGATGAGGTCAACATCTTCGAAGCCATCAGTTTCATCCTGTCGCGCGACGGATGGGAGGTGCGTGGTCATGGCAATGGCGCGACCGCCCTGGAGGAGATCGCCCGCACCAGACCCGATGTTCTGGTGCTCGATGTGATGCTGCCGGGGCGCTCGGGTCTGGACATATTGCGCGATCTGCGCGGCGCGTCCGAGACCGCCGATCTGCCGGTGCTGATGCTGACCGCCAAGGGCCAATCGAAAGATCGTGATCTGGCGCTGGCGCTTGGGGCCAATGCCTATCTGACGAAGCCGTTCTCGAACGTCGAAATGGTGGCGGTTCTGCGCGATGTGGCCAAGGGCGGCTACGGGCCCGCGACATGAACCGGCGGCTGTTTCTGGAACGCCGCACCTACCGGCGCAACCGGTTGCAGGATGCGGCGCGGCTGGCCCCGGTTCTGGCGGGGTTCCTGTTCTTTGGGCCGGTCTTCATTCTGACATCCGATACCGGCGTGGGCGGTGGCACGGGCGGCTGGCTGGTCTATTTTCTGTTGATCTGGGCCGGGCTGGTGATCTTGTCCGCGGCGCTGTCGGCCGCACTTGGACGGGCCTTTCCACCGGATAGCTCACCGGGTGATGCGGAGGGCGACTGATGCTCTCGCTGAACGGCTTGGTGGCGATCTCGGTGCTCTATGTGGCGGGTCTTTTCGCGGTGGCGTTTCTGGCCGAAAAACGGGCCACGGAGGGGCGCGCGCGCTGGCTGAACTCGCCCGTTGTCTACACCTTGTCGCTGTCGATCTACACCACGGCCTGGACGTTTTACGGCGCTGTCGGATCGGCGGCGCGTTCGGGGCTGGAATTCATGACCATCTATCTGGGGCCGACGCTTGTGTTCATCGGCTGGTTCTGGCTGTTGCGCAAACTGGTGCGGATCGGGCGGGCGCAGAGGATCACCTCGATTGCCGACATGATTTCAAGCCGTTACGGAAAATCGGGCGGTCTGGCGGCGTTGGTCACCGTGTTGGCGGTTGTCGGCACCACGCCCTATCTGGCGCTGCAACTGCAATCGGTCACGCTGTCGTTTTCGGTCTTTGCACAGCCCGGGGCCTTCGAGGAATTGGGCAGCGATGCAACGGCGGTCTGGGTGGCCGGGGGGCTGGCGCTTTTTACCATCATTTTCGGCACCCGGTCGCTGGATGTGAACGAGCGCCATCCCGGACTGGTCT
>CAXBGQ010000063.1:0-12332 GCA_963975135.1 uncultured Nioella sp.
CTGCGGGGTCGGGTTCAGCGGGTCTTGGCCGGACCCAAAGTCTGCCGCAACCGGATATCCGTTTTCAGTTCGATATTCTGCGGCATGTCCTGATTTCTGACGGCCTGGACCAAAATATCCGCCGCGCGGCGGCCCATTTCGCGATGCGGGACATGCACGGTCGTGAGCGCCGGTTCGGCCAGAACGGCAAGCTCGATATCGTCAAAGCCGGTGATCGAGACATCCTGCGGCACAAGCAGGTCCATTTCCCTGGCGGCGCGCAGCGCCCCGATGGCCAGAACGTCATTGCCGCACATGATGACACTCGGCGCGTCCTGCGACATCATCATCTGCCGGAACGCGGCACCGCCGTTTTCAAACCCGTATGGGGTTTCAATCAGCATGAAGTGATCCTCGCTCAGCCCAGCCTCGGCCATGGCAAGGCGCACGCCGCTGACCCTGTCGCGGGCCCTGTCATTGGCCTGCATGGGGGCCGAAATGAACCCGATGCGCCGGTGCCCCTTGGCGATGACCAGCCGGGCCAATTCGGCCATCGCGGCGACATTGTCAAACCCGATAGACATCTGCGGAGCGTCGCTCCGATAGGCCCAGGAAATCAGCGCCGGCAGATTTCGCCGTTTCAGAAATTCGTAGATTTCCGGCTTGCGGTGGTACCCGATCAGCAGCAGCCCATCGGCCCCGCGCGCGGCCAGCGTTCTGATCTGTTCTTCCTCCAGATCCTCGCGGTAGGATGAGCTCGCGATCAAAAGGGTTTGGCCGTGATTGCCCAATTCCTCCTGAAAGGCCTGAATGCCGCGTGCAAAAATGGCGTTTTCCATCGTCGGGATGATGGCCCCGATCGTGTTGGTGCGTTTCGCGGCCAGGGCGCGGGCGCTGAAATTGGGCGCATAGCCAAGGTCGTGCACAGCCGCCATCACCCGCTCGCGGGTTTCGCCCACCACCTGATCGGGAGAGTTGAGGCAGCGCGACACTGTTGCCGTCGATACGTTGGCATAACGGGCAACATCGGCCAGCGTCGGAACGGGCGGTGGCGATTGCGATGGGGGGTGTTTCAACGTCTGGCCCGCTTTCCTACCGGGCACCTTCACATAGCGCCGCTTATGTCGTCCGACCTTAGCGCATGAGACGGCACGGGTGCAATGTAAGCGCTTGCGCGGATCTATGTAAGCGCTTACATTGATCTCGAATCGCACATCAACAAGGACGCGGAGGGACCATGGCTTTTGTTATAGCGGCAGTGCTTTTGGTGGCCTTCACCGGCAACGTGACGATCGGGGCCATCACCGGAACGCCAATCCTGGGCAATGTTTCCGAGATGATCATGCTGTTCACTGCATCGATTGCCTTTGTCGCCGGAATCCTGATGCGCGAAGCCGCTGCCAAAAGGGCAAACGAAAATGACAACTGAGTTTTTGGGAGGAAACCACATGGACAAGACACGTAAGGATCTGGCCTCGACCGAGCGCCGGAATTTTCTGAAACTGGCCGGAACCGGCAGCTTTACCGCCGCCATGGTCGCGGGCGCGGGGGGCATGTTGTGGTCCGATGCGGCCGTGGCTCAGACCGCCGCCGAAGAACGCGACCGTCAAGCCGGTGCCGATCACATCATGACGCTGGCCACCGCCTATGTGCTGGGGGCTTCGCGCAGCTATCCGATCATGCAGCTGGATCTCAAGGAAAACATCCAGAACATGACCAACGGCAAGGTCTATGTGCGTCTGGCACCGGGCGGTCAGCTTGGGGCCGGTGGCGCATTGGCGCAGGCGGTGCAATCGGGCACCATCCAATGCGCGCAGCATTCGCTGTCGAACTTTGCCCCCTTCGCCAGCGTCGTCGATCTGATCAATCTGCCGTATTTCTGTGGTTCCAATCAGCGCTTTACCAACCTGACCTCGTCCGAGACCTGGAAATCCGAGGTTGACCCGCGCATTGCGGCATCGGGCTTCAAATCGCTCTTTTATATCGTGATCGACCCGCGTGTCGTGGCCGTGCGCCAGGGTGGCAACGCCATCATCACGCCCGCCGATATGGCCGGTGTGAAATTCCGCGTGCCGGGTTCGGCGATGTTGCAGCAATATTACCGCATGGTCGGGGCCAACCCGACCCCGGTGGCCTGGGGCGAGACGCCTTCGGCGATCCGTCAGGGCGTGGCCGACGCGCTCGATCCGTCGGTCGGTGCGCTGCATGTCTTTGGCTTTGGCGAGATCCTGAGCCACGTCACCTTCACCCAGGCCGTGCCCGACAGTCAGGTCTATTCGGTCAACCTGGAATGGTTCGAGAGCCTGCCGATGGATGTGCAGGAAGGCATTGAATTTGCCGGTGAAATCACCCAGGCGCAGAACCTTGCCAAAGTGCCCGCCGCACGCGGCTATGCGATGTCGCAGCTGAGGGCCAACGGCGTGGAGTTCCATCAGTTGAACGAAGATCAGCTTGGCGAATGGCAGGCCGCCGGTGGGTATCAGTTGAGCGAATGGGATCAGTTCAAGGTCGATCTGGCGGGGTCGATGGAGACCTTTGCCCGGCTCGAGGAAGCGGCCGGCACGATGGGCCGCTACTACGTCCACGACGCCTGAAACAGTCCGGGCCGGCACGCCGAAAAAACAGGCGTGCCGGTCCTCCGACCCGAATTCCGGAATTGCGCGTAGTCAAGGGGCGGTCAGCAGGTTCGCTGCGCGCCGATGGAGGGCAGACATGTCACGGATCTACAAGGCCCTGGACAAGAACGGCGAGCGTTGGCTCTTGCTGGTGTTTTACGTGATGCTGGTGGGCACCATGTTCATCGAGGTGGTCCGGCGCGAGGTGTTTTCCTATTCCTCGATCTGGGGCGAAGAGATGGTGCGCTATTCCTTCATCTATCTGGCCTGGATCGGGGCGGCGTCGGCGGTCAAGGAACGCGGCCATATCCGCATCGATGTGCTGATGAATTACGTGCCCAAAACCCTCAAGACGCTGCTCTATATCTTTGGCGATCTGGTGATGTTCGCGGTGGCGCTGGTTGCGTTCTACTGGTCCTGGGACACGGTGACCGTGTCCTGGCGGTTCGGCTCGGTGACGCATGGGCTGCGCATCAGCCAGGTCTGGTTCCTCTTTGCCGTGCCCTTTGGTTTCGCGCTGATCATGCTGCGCCTGGTTCAGTCCTTTCTGCGTGACATTTCCGACCTTCGTAACGGGCGTCCCGTTTACGAGGGCGACAAGCTCTTCGATTGAGGGGGCAGATCCATGCTTTGGCAACAACTTCAAAACCAGGCCGTCGTGCTGGGATGGGATTTCTATATCCCCGTGCTCGTCTTTGTGGGTCTTATCGCGCTTGCGGTGCCGGTCTGGGCCGCGATCGGATCGGCCGCGATCCTGATGCTGATCATATCCGGCGCGCTGCCGCTGTCGCTGGTGGGGGAAAGCCTCTTTCAGGGCATCGACCATTTCGCTCTGACCGCCGTGCCGCTCTTCATTCTGACCGGTGACGTGCTGGTGCGCACCGGGCTCAGCAAGAAATTCCTCGATGTGGCCGAGGCCCTCACCACATGGGCCAAAAGCGGCTTTGGCTCGGCCACCGTTCTGGTCTGTGGCATGTTCGCGGCGATTTCGGGCTCGGATGCTGCCGGGGCCGCCGCCGTCGGGCGCATGACCATCGACCGTCTGGTCGAAAGCGGCTATCCGCGCCCCTATGCCTGTGCGCTGGTCGCCGCAGGGGCCTGCACCGGGATCCTGATCCCGCCCTCGATCGCCTATATCATCATCGGGCTGGTTCTGGGCATCAATGTCTCGGTCCTGTTTCTGGCGGCGGTCATTCCGGGGGTGGCCATTCTGGGCTCGATCCTGCTGACCAATTCGATCATCAACCGCCGCCACGCTTATGAATCGGGTGGCCTGCTGTCCTGGGGCGAGTGGGCTACCAACCTGCTGAAATCTTTGAAATCGGGTTGGTATGCCTTCATCGTTCCCGGCATCATCTTCTACGGCATCTTCTCGGGCCGCCTGACGCCGACCGAGGCAGGGGCGGTGGCCGTGGTCGTGACCATCACCATCGGGTTCATCCTTGGCACCCTCAAGTTTTCCGATTTTCCCGCCATGCTGGTCAGTTCGGCCAAGGTCAACGGTGTAATTCTGCCGATCATCGCCTTTTCGCTGCCGCTGGCGCAGGCGCTGGCCATATTGGGCGTGCCGCAGGGCTTCGTCTATTCGGTGACGTCGCTTACCGACGATCCGCGCATTCTGATCCTGATGATGGTGCTGATCCTGATCGCGGCGGGCTGCGTGATGGAGACCACGCCCAACATCGTGATCCTGGCCCCGATCCTGTTCCCGCTGGCGCAGAATATCGAGATGAACGAGATCCAGTTCGCGGTCATGATGATTACCGCGTTGGGCGTGGGCTTCATCACGCCGCCGCTTGGGTTGAACCTCTTTGTGGTGTCCGGCATTACCGGGGAATCGATCCTGAAGATCGCGGCGCGCGCGGTTCCCTTTGTCTTCTTCATGCTGATCGTGACGCTGATGATCGCCTATTTCCCGGCAATCTCAACCTCTCTTCTTCCGGAAATCTACAGATAGGACGCCACAGGAATGACCCGAGAATACCTTAAGAAAGCGACGCTCACCGCCTCCAGCGGCGCGTCGGATGTGCATGAGATTGTGCAGGGCATTCTGACCGATATCGAAGCGGGCGGTGACGCCAAGGCGTTGGAATACGCGGCCAAGTTCGACCAATATGACGGCAATGTTCTGTTGACCCAGGCCGAGATCGAGGCCGCCATTGCAAAAGTGCCCGAAAAGATCAGGGCCGACATCCAGTTCGCCCATGACAATGTGCGCCGCTTTGCCGAGGCGCAGAAGGCGACGCTTGCGGATGTCGAGGTCGAGGTCGTGCCGGGCATGATCGCGGGGCAGAAATCCATCCCCGTCGCCGCCGCCGGTTGTTATGTGCCGGGCGGGCGCTATTCCCATATCGCCAGCGCCATCATGACCGTGACCACCGCCAAGGTAGCCGGGTGCAACCATATCGTGGCCTGTTCGCCGCCGCGCCCCGGCGAAGGCGTGCCGCCCGCCATCATCTATGCCGCCCATATCAGCGGGGCCGACAGGATCATGGCCATGGGCGGTGTGCAGGGCGTGGCCGCCATGACCTTTGGCCTCTTTGGCCTGCCCAGGGCCAATATCCTGGTGGGTCCGGGAAATCAGTTCGTGGCCGAGGCCAAGCGCATCCTTTTTGGCCGCGTCGGCATCGACATGATCGCAGGCCCCACCGACAGCCTGATCCTGGCCGATGCCACCGCCGATCCGATGGTGGTGGCGGTCGATCTGGTGGGACAGGCCGAGCATGGCTACAACTCGCCGGTCTGGCTGGTCACCGATACCCGCAGCGTCGCCGAAGAAGTCATGCGCCTGGTGCCGCTGCTGATCGACGATCTGCCCGAGGTGAACCGCGAAAACGCCACCGCCGCCTGGCGCGACTATGCCGAGGTGATCCTCTGCGCCGACCGCGACGAGATGGCCGCCACCTCGGATGATTACGCGCCTGAACACCTGACCGTGCAGGCCGCCGATCTGAATTGGTGGCTGGAAAAGCTCAGCTGCTATGGCTCGCTCTTTCTGGGCGAGGAAACCACCGTGGCCTTTGGCGACAAGGCGTCGGGCACAAACCATGTGCTGCCGACCAGCCGGGCCGCGACCTATACCGGCGGGCTGAGCGTGCATAAATACATGAAGATCGTGACTTGGCAGCGGTCTACCCGCGACGGTGCCAAACCGATCGCCGAGGCCACCGCCCGCATCGCGCGCCTTGAAGGCATGGAGGGCCATGCCCGCACCGCCGATATCCGGCTGGCCAAATTCTTCCCCGATGAAACCTTTGACCTGACGGCGGAGGGTTGACCCATGGCACCCGCCACCTCAGATCTGTCCGGCCATGTCGCCTGCGTGACCGGGGCCAGTTCCGGGCTTGGCCGCCGCGCGGCGCTGGTGCTGGCGCAGGCCGGCGCAAAGGTCGTGGCGGTGGCGCGACGGGCCGATGCGCTGGCGGATTTGCAGGCCGAGGCGGCAGGCGATATCGCGGCGCTGCCCTTTGATCTGGCCAACCGGGACGGGCTGGCCGATCTGGCGCGCCGCGCGGCAGAGCCGTTCGGCCCGCCCGATATTCTGGTCCATGCGGCGGGCATCAACACCCGCGAGGCGGCCGATGAGGTGACGCCCGCAGGGTGGGATGCGACGCTGAACCTCAACCTCGCAGTGCCGTTTTTCCTGTCGCAACTGATGGTGCCCGCGATGCGCGCCAAGGGCTGGGGGCGGATCGTCAACTTCGCCTCGCTACAATCGAGCCGCGCCTTTCCCGGCGGGCTCAGCTACGGCGCATCCAAGGGCGGCATCGCGCAACTGACCCGCGCCATGGCCGAGGCCTGGTCAGCCGATGGTATCTGCGTCAACGCCATCGGGCCGGGGTTTTTCCGCACCGAATTGACGGCGGCGGTGTTCAATGACCCCGACCGCGCCGCGCGCAATGCGGAACAGACCTGCATCGGGCGCAATGGCGAGCCCTCAGACATTGACGGGCCGCTGATGTTTTTCGCCTCGGATGCCTGCGGCTATGTCACCGGTCAGGTTCTGATGGTCGATGGGGGGTTCACCGCGAAGTGAAAGCGCTCGTCTACACCGCGCCCGAGGCTCTGGAGTTTCGCGATGTGCCGGAGCCGGTGGGGACCGAGGATCACCACCTGATCCGCATCGACAGCGTCGGGATTTGTGGCTCGGACATGCATGCCTATCTGGGCCATGATGACCGCCGCCCGGCACCGCTGATCCTTGGCCATGAAGGCGCAGGGATCATCACCGGCGGGCCCCGTGATGGCGACCGGGTGACGATCAATCCGCTGGTCACCTGCGGGACATGCCCGGCCTGTCGGGCGGGGCGCGACAACCTGTGTGAAACCCGGCAGATCATCTCGATGCCGCCGCGCGAAGGCGCGTTCGCGCAATTCGTCGCCATGCCCGAACGCAACCTTGTGACCGTGCCAGGCCAAATCAGCCTGGAACAGGCGGCACTGGCCGAACCGGTTGCGGTCGGCTGGCACGCGGTGCGGCTTGGCATCGCGGCGCTGCCCGGCGATATGGCGCAAACCGCGCTGGTCATTGGCGGCGGGGCCATCGGGGTTGCCGCCGCGCTCAGCCTGATCGCGCAGGGCGTCGCGCAGGTCACTCTGATCGAGCCGAACCCGTTGCGCCGGGCCTATCTGACCCTGAGCGCCCAAATCACCGTTCTGGCCCCAGATGAGATCGACGGCCAGCTGTTCGACATCACCGTCGACGGCGTCGGCTTTGAGGCCACCCGCACCACCGCCTGCGCCGCGACCCGCCCCGGCGGGGTGATCGTGCATGTCGGGCTTGGCGGCGGCGGGGCCGGTCTCGATATCCGCCGGATCACGCTGCAGGAAATCACCTTCATCGGCACCTATACCTATACCGCGCAGGATTTCCGCGACACCTGTGCCGCGATGTTCGATGGCCGTCTTGGCCCGCTCGACTGGATTGAAACCCGGCATCTAAGCGACGGCGCGGCCGCTTTTTCCGATATCCGTTCGGGCCGGGTTGCCGCGCCCAAGATCATTTTGAAACCCTGACATCCCGGAGACGTCAATGCCCGACACGACCAAACCCATCCCCAATGAAATTCCGCAACTTCTGGTTCATGAAGAAGCCGACAATGTCGGCGTCGTCGTTGTCGAGGGCCTGACCGCGGGCACCGACATGCTGTGCTGCATCACGCATGACAATTCCACCTTTCACCTGACCGCGGGCGATGATGTGCCGATCGGCCACAAGATCGCGCTGACCGACCTCAAGGCCGGCGATACCGCCATCAAATACGGCGAGGATATCGGCAAGATCACCGCCGACATCGCCAAGGGCGCGCATGTCCACACGCAAAACTGCAAAACCAAACGCTGGTAGGAACCCCGAATATGTCCTCGAAATACTCAAACACCACGATCCACGGCTACCGGCGCGAAAACGGGCGCGTGGGTGTGCGCAACCATGTCATCATCCTGCCGGTCGACGATATCTCGAACGCGGCCTGCGAGGCGGTGGCCAATAATGTCAAGGGCACCATGGCGATCCCGCATGCCTATGGCCGCCTGCAATTCGGCGAAGATCTGGACGTGCATTTCCGCACCATCATCGGCACCGGTGCCAACCCCAATGTGGCCGGTTTCCACCAAATGCGGCGAAAGCGACACCACCACCGGGCTCGGCTCCTGTCCGACGGTGGGCAATATGTATGACAAGCTGCTGCCCGAGGGCATCACCGGGTTTTTCGGCGAAACCTCCGAGATCACCGGGGCCGAGCATATCTGCAAGGCCCGCGCCGCGACGCCCGAACTGGGCGAGCGTTGGTACGCGATGTGGAAAGCCTATCAGGACGATGTGATCTTTGCCCATCAGACCGATGATCTGAGCGACAGCCAGCCCACCAAGGGCAATATCGAAGGCGGGCTGACCACCATCGAGGAAAAGGCCCTGGGCAATCTGGAAAAGATCGGCCGGACGTCGACATATATCGACATTCTCGAACCGGCAGAGGCTCCGGCGCAGGGCAACGGGCTTTATTTCATGGACAGCTCTTCGGCCGCGGCGGAATGCGTGACGCTGATGGCGGCGGGCGGTGCCGTGATCCACACCTTCCCGACGGGCCAGGGCAATGTGGTGGGCAACCCGATCGTGCCGGTGATCAAGATCACCGCGAACCCGCGCACCGTGCGCACGATGTCGGAGCATGTCGATGTCGACGTTTCGGGTATCCTGCGCCGGGATCTGACCATCGACGAGGCTGGTGATGACCTGATCGAGATGATCCGGCGCACCGCCAATGGCCGCAACACCGCCGCCGAAGCGCTTGGCCATCGGGAATTTTCGATGACCAAGCTTTATCGCAGCGCGTGATTGCACGGGGTGGCCGTTGCCTCCAATGGCCGCCCCGACCGACCGCCGCGCGTATCCAAAGATCCGATGCCGGCACCCTTCGCGGCTTGTAGCGGGAAACACGCAGGAAAGAGGACCGACCCCATGCACAAACACATCCTCATACCCGTCGCCATCGACCATGAACCCATGGTCGCGCGCAAGATCGAGGTCGCCCGCGCGCTGCTGTCACCGAGGGGGCGCATCACGCTGGTGACTGTTCTGGAACAGATCAGCGGCTTTGTGGCGGAATTCGTCACGACCCGAGAAGAAAACCACCTGACCAAACGGTTGCTTGGCCGATTGGAGGCAGTAACGGGCGGGGCCAGCGATATCGAGGTCAAGGTCATCACCGGCAAACCAGGTGTCGAGATTGCCCGCTACGCGAGGGACAATGGCTGTGACCTGATCGTGGTGGGATCCCAGGCACCCGGGGCCAGCGAGTACATGTTGGGATCGACCGCGTCGCGCGTCGTGCGCCGTGCCAGTTGTTCGGTTCACGTCCTGCGCTGACGGCGGCGTCTGCTCAGGATCTGGTCCAGGCGGATTGACGCATGCCGCGCGGTCCGGCGCGGAAATTCCAGCTATGCGAAACTCAGATCGACCCGCCCGAAGGGACCGAAATCCGCCTCGGCCACGGCAGAGATGCCGGCGGTCGCGGATCTGCGTGTGGTCAGATCGCGGCCCTCGTGCAGAGCGGCACAAAGCCCCGTAATATCAAAACGATTCTCCAAATTCGGGGAATAGTCGGTCTGAATATACGGCACCGGACCTCCCAATCGTTACTTGGTTTATCAAGCTGCTTAACCTGTCAATCAGATCTGCGGCACTCCGGGATTGACGGGTTTCGATCTAGCCAGTGCGATCCGCCACGATGCGCCCATCCTCAAGCGTGATGACCCGGTCCGCCATTTCAAGAATCCGGGGATCATGCGTCACCATCACGGTGGTGGTACCGCGGGCCTGGCCAAGCGCCTTGAGCATCTCGACCACGGTATGCCCGGAGGCTTTGTCGAGCGCCGCCGTCGGTTCATCGGCCAGCACGATCTCGGGGTTCGAGACCAGCGCGCGCGCCACCGCGACACGCTGTTTCTGCCCGCCCGACAGGTTGCCCGGCAGATAATCTCGCCGATCCGCCAGCCCCAGAAGATCCAGAACATGATGCGCCGCCCGTCGCCCCTTTGCAGCATTGACGCCGCCATGGACCTGAAGCCCCATCAGCACGTTTTGCGCCGCGGTCAGGCTTTCGTGCAGATTGTGGGCCTGAAAGATAAAGCCCAACCGGCGCCGCAACCCGACAAGCGTGGCCTCATCGCTGCCGCGCAGTTCATGGCCCAAAACCCGGACGCTGCCCTCCTTCACCTCGCGCAGGCATCCGATCAGCGTCAGAAGGGTGGTTTTTCCCGACCCCGACGGGCCCATCAGGATGGTCAGGCTGCCGCGCACCACGCTGAGGTCGATGTCAAAGATCGCCTGTTTGCGCGCCTCGCCGGAGCCAAAGTAATGGTTCAGACCCTGAACCTCGATCGCGGCATCCTCGATCAAAACAGATCCGCCGGATCGGCATTGGCCAGGCGGCGCGTGGCGATGGCCCCCGACAGGGTGCAGGCGGCCAGTGTGCCCAGAAAGACCAGGATCGCCCGGCTTGCATCCATCGCCACCGGCAGGCCCGTCACGTTCACCAGCCCGGCATAGAGCCCCAAAGACACCAGGAACCCGGGGATGAAACCGAATACCGCCAGAATGATCGCCTCCTCGAACACGATGCCCAGAAAGAATGGCTGCCCATATCCTATCGCCTTGAAGGTGGCGTATTCGCGCAGGTGATCGGCAACATCGGTCGACAGCACCTGATAGACGATGACCAGCCCCACCAGAATGCCCATGAAGACGCCAAAGCCAAAGATGATGCCGGTGGGTCGCTCGACCGACATATAGGTCTGATCCGCCTCGGCGGCACCCACCAGGCTCTGCACCCTCAGATTGCCGGCGGGCAGGGCGGCTTGCAGGCGGGCGATGACGGCCTCGACCGACACGCCGTCATCGGTGCGGATCAGGATGTGATTGGGCGCGCCACTGCTGCGGTTTGGAAAGACCCGAAGAAAGGTCTGATCGGACATCACCATCATGCCATCGGCCATAAACCCGCCGCCCACCTGCATCGTGCCGATGGCGGTCAGGGTGTTGCCACCGGTCTCGAAGGTGAAGGGTGTGCCCGCGGTCAGATCCGCGATCACGTCCGGCGGCATGCCGCGCGTCGCCTCATCCAGAAGGGCGGTGTTTTCAAGGCTCAAGCGCGCCAGCGCGGCGGCGATTTCGGTCGCGGCGAAGCCGGGCTGCGCAACATCCATGCCAAAGCTCTGCAGTGAGACCGATGACCCATCCGGCAGCGTAAAGGGCAGGTTGCCGATGAAAAGCGGCGTGGCCGCGGCCACGCCTGGCACGCCGAGCGCCTGAAACATCCGGGCGCGCGGAATATGGCCGGCGTCGGTCAGGGTGTTGCCATCCTCGGAGGACAGGATGATATCGGCCCTGAGCAGCGCATAGGGCGCGACGGTCGAGCCGTTCAGCGCGCCCATGATGCCAAGCTGCATGAAGACCAGCAGATTGGCGAACGCGACGCCCGCCACGGCGGCAAAAAACCGGCCCCGGCTGTGGCTGAGTTGCAGCCAGCCGATGGGCAGCCGCCCGAAGAGCAGGGTCAGGATCCGGCTCATTCCACGCGGCCCGCATCGATGCGCACGATTGTTTCAAGATTGGTAAACGGCGTGGCCGTGGCTGAGGACGCCGCATCCAGCGTCACGATCACATCGACGACGCGCGCATCCGTGTTGGCCGCCGGATCATCCGACGTGATCGACTGGCGCCCGATCTGAAGCCCTATGGCCGACACCACGCCCACCAGATCGCCCGCGAAGGCATCGGCGCTGACGGTGACGGGATCGCCGATGGTGACGCGCCCGATCATAGTCTGATAGACCTCGGCCTCGACCGTCATCTGGCTGGTGTCGCCCAGGTCAATGATACCGGCGGAACCCGGTCGTTCACCGGCGCGCACATTGATCTCCAACACCATGCCGCTTTCGGGCGCGCGCACATAGGCGCGTTCCAGATCCTGGCGCGCACGGTCCAGATCGGCGCGGGCGGCGTCCAGATTGGCCTCGGCCACCGCGATATCGGCCTGCACGGTTTCGGACCCCGTGGCATAGCGCGACAGCGTGGCCAGCGCCCGTTCGACATCGCGGCCCGCCTCATTGGCGCGGGCCACGACCTGATCGAACTCGGCCCGCGTGGTCACGCCGCGCTCAAAAAGCGCGGTTGCGCGGTCCAGATCCGATTGCGCAACCGTTTCGGTGGCCTCTGCACGCTCAAGCGTCGCCTGC
>CAXBGQ010000064.1:0-12235 GCA_963975135.1 uncultured Nioella sp.
CATGATTGCCACCCCGTCTCGGGTGAGCTGACCTATGGGCTGGAACGGCTGGCGATGTATGTGCTGGGGGTCGATCACGTGATGGACATGCCGTTTAACGATCCGCAAGCGCCGATCCCTTTGAGCTATGGCGATGTCTTTCGCCAGACCGAACAGGAATACAGCCGCTGGAATTTCGACGCCGCCAATACCGATGCGCTGCTCAGGCATTTCGTGGATGCCGAGGCCGAATGCCAGGCCATCCTGGCGGCGGCGGGTGACGACCCCAAGACCGGGCAGCGCATCGTGATGGCCCATCCCGCCTATGATCAGGCGATCAAGGCCAGCCACGTGTTCAACCTGCTGGATGCGCGCGGCGTAATCTCCGTAACCGAGCGGCAGGCCTATATCGGGCGGGTGCGGGCACTGACCCGGGCCTGCGCGGATGCGTTCCTGTTAACCGAAGCAGGCGGGTTTTCCGCCAATGAAAGTAGTGTGTCATGAAGGGAAAGTATCTGATCTCGGGGATGGCGATTTTCCTTGTCGTTTTCACCGCTGCCCTGTGGTGGGCCCAGACCCGCGCCTATTACGAGCCGGTGCCCGTCGATGCCCCCGCCGCCCGAATCCTCGTCACAACGCTGGCAGGCACGCCCGAGCTGTTGCCCCTCGACGATTTCGAGGGCATCGACGCCTACACCTCGCCGCTGCGCTTTCGCGGCTGTTTCACCACGCCGCTCAGCCTCGCCGAAATGGACGCCGCCTATCAGCCCTACCCGGAGGCGACGCCCCTGGGCACACCGGGCTGGTTCGACTGTTTCGATTCCGAAACCCTGACCGCGGCGCTGGCCGATGGCAGCGCGCGCGCCTATCTAAGCGAGGCCAATTACGTCTATGGCTTTGACCGCGTGATCCTGGTGACCGAAACCGGGCAGGGCTATGCCTGGCACCAGACCAACCCCTGTGGCGAGGCGATTTACGAAGGCGATCCCGCCCCCGAAGGCTGTCCAGCCCCACCGGAAAGAAACTGACATGCCCGATCTTCTGCTCGAACTCTTTTCCGAGGAAATCCCGGCCCGGATGCAGGCGCGCGCTGCCGCCGATCTGAAGAAACTGGTCACTGACGGGCTGGTCGAGGCGGGCCTCACCTATGCCAGTGCGGGTGCGTTTTCGACGCCGCGCCGCCTGACGTTGACGGTGGAAGGCCTGACCGGCGAAAGCCCGACGGTGACCGAGGATCGCAAAGGCCCGCGCGCGGATGCGCCCGAAAAAGCGCTTGCAGGGTTCCTGCGCGCCACCGGCCTGACCCGCGATCAGCTCGAAATCCGCGACGACAAGAAGGGCCAGACCTATTTTGCCCGCATCACTAAACCGGGCCGCAAGGCGGATGCCATCATCGCGGATCTGATCCCCGGTGTGATCCGCAATTTCCCTTGGCCCAAATCGATGCGATGGGGTGCGGGCGGCCTGAAATGGGTGCGCCCGCTGCATTCCATCCTGTGCATCCTCAGCGATGAAAACGGGGCCGCCGTGGTTCCCTTCGAGGTCGACGGCATCCAGGCCGGCGACACCACGCACGGCCATCGTTTCATGGCGCCTGGGGCCTTTTCCGGCACCTCATTCGAGGATTACGCCACCCGGTTGAAACGCGCCAACGTCATCCTCTCGGCCGAAGAACGCGCCGATCATATCTGGCACGACGCCACCAACATGGGCTTCGCCGCAGGGATGGAGGTGGTCGAGGATAAGGGCCTGCTGGCCGAGGTCGCGGGGCTGGTGGAATGGCCCGTGGTCCTGATGGGCGAGATTGGCGCGGAGTTCCTCGAATTGCCGGCGGAAGTTCTGCAAACCTCGATGCGCGAACACCAGAAATTCTTTTCGGTCCGCAACCCGGCAACGGGCCGCATCGAGCGTTTCATCACGGTGGCCAACCGCGAAACCGCCGATCACGGCGCAACCATCCTTGCGGGCAATGCCAAAGTGTTGTCGGCGCGGTTGTCGGACGCCAAATTCTTTTGGGAAAACGATCTGCGGGTGGCAAAATCGGACCTGTCGCAGTGGACCCGCGCGCTGGAAAACGTGACCTTCCATGGCCGGCTTGGAACCCAGGCCGCTCGCATCGACAGGATCGCGGCGCTGGCGCGTGAACTTGCCCCCGTGGTCGGGGCAGACCCCGATCAGGCCGAACAGGCCGCCCGCATCGCCAAGGCCGATCTCAGCTCGGAAATGGTCTATGAATTCCCTGAATTGCAGGGGCTGATGGGCAAATACTACGCCCGTGCCGCCGGGTACAGCGAAGAGGTGGCACAAGCGGCCGAGGCGCATTACTCCCCCCTCGGCCCTTCCGATGACGTGCCGACCGGACCGATCTCGGTCACCGTCGCACTGGCCGACAAGCTCGACACGCTGGCGGGCTTCTGGGCCATTGACGAAAAACCCACGGGCTCGAAAGATCCCTTCGCGCTGCGCCGCGCGGCCTTGGGGGTGATCCGCCTGATCCTGACCAACAAACTGCGCTTTTCGCTGGATCGTTTCTTCGATGCGCAACTGGTGCGCGCCAAAGCCGTGGCGATGGCCGATCTCTCGGATGAAACCGTGCTGGCGCTGCTCGAAGAGATCGCCGATCACGGCGTTTTCGGCGCTGCCTGGCATGCTGTGCGCGATCGTCTCGACACCGGCGCGGAGGCGGGTTTCGCTGATCTCGAAACCGCGGTGCCCGACAAATCCGTGGACCTGCTGCGCTTTTTCCACGACCGGCTCAAGGTACACCTGCGCGACGAAGGCATCCGCCACGATGTCATCGACGCCTGCCTCGCCTTTCCGCCCAATGACGATCTCACGCTGCTGGTCAAACGCGCCACGGCGCTCTCAAGTTTCCTGGCATCCGATGATGGCGAAAACCTCGTACAGGGCTACAAGCGTGCCGCCAATATCCTGGCCCAGGCCGAGGCAAAGGACGGCGTCGAATATCGCTACGGGGCCGATGCAAAATTCGCCGAAACCGACGAGGAACGGGCCCTGTTCACCGCCCTGACCAAGGCCGAGGCCACCGTTACCCCGGTGCTGGAAAACGATGATTTCGCTGCCGCAATGACGGCGCTAGCCGGGCTGCGCGCCCCGATCGACGCCTTTTTCGAGACGGTGCAGGTCAATGCCGAGAGCGAGATCCTGCGCCGCAACCGTCTCAACCTGCTGCATGAAATCACCGGGGCCTGCGCGCGCATTGCCGATCTTTCGATGATCGAGGGCTAACCCGGCATTAAGGTTAACGCCCCGCCCGCCTTTCATCTTGGCCGAAATACCTCGGGGGGCGTCGCCCCAAAGGGCGACGGGGGGCAGCGCCCCCGAAAACCCCACGGCCACACACCCTCCCTGTAATTTCGCACTTGCGGCATCACAGGCTGGACCCACGACCGCAACCCTGTATGGTCACGCGGAAATCCCCTTCGCAGGTGCAACATACGCCGATGCCGCAACCGCCCGACATGCTCCAGATCACGCCCACGGCGGAGATCACCGCCGGCCAGCATGGCAGCCGGGCGAAATGTCTGCAACGGCTGGTGCGCCTTGATCTGCCGGTGCCGCTATCGGTGGCACTGTCGTCAAACGCCGTGCGTCGGCTGGCCAAGGGCGACATGCCCGATTTCGCGGCATTGGCGGCAATCTTCGATGATGGCGATCTGCTGTCGGTGCGCGGCTCCAGCCAATCGCCCGACTGGGGCGGGCCGGGCGCGGTGCTCAATATCGGCATGAACGATGCCGTGGCCGCGCGCATTGCGGCCGATCACGGTCAGGATGCGGCCGATGCGCTCTACCTCTCCTTCATCCGCGCCTATGCGGTCGATGTGCTGCGGCTGGATGAAGATCTCTTTGCCGATCCGATCACGCCGCGCATCGCCAAAATGCATTTCGAAGACGAGATGGAGGAACCTTTCCCGCAGGATATCGTCAGCCAGCTGACCGAAGTGCTGCGCTCCATGGCGCGCGCCTGGGAAGGCACCACCGCGCGGCTGTTGCGACAGGCCAAGGGCGCACCGGCCGATGCCGGTCTGGGGCTGGTGGTGCAGCGTATGGCGCTTGGCATCGGCAGCGGTGAAACCGGGGCGGGTGTGGTGCAATATGTCAGCGCCGAAACCGGCGAGGCGCAGATCACCGGGCGCTATCTGCCGCAAAGCCAGGGCCGCGCCGCCCTGCGCGAGGTCGATGCCCAGTTCATCGAACACGACCCGCGCGGGCCCTCGCTGGAGGATCGCTGCCCCGATCAGGTGATGGCCCTGCGCGCCGCCGGACAGCGTATGCGCCAGCGTCTGCGCGAGGAAATGCAGATCGAATTCACCCTGATGGAGGGCAATCTTGCCATTCTGGACGCGGTCACCGTGCCGCGGTCGGCGCGGGCCGAGGTTCGCATTGCGGTCGATCTAGCGGAATCGGGCGTGATTTCCCGCAACGAGGCCCTGCTGCGCATCGCACCCTTTACACTGAACCAGCTGATGCACCGCCAGATCAATCCCGACGGCGCGCGCGATGTGCTGACGCAAGGCATCTCGGCGGCTCCGGGGGCGGCCACCGGCAAGATCGTGTTTTCCGCTGCTGCCGCGCAGGCCTCGGCCGCCCAGGGTGAGCCCTGCATCTTGGTGCGCCGCGAAACCAGCCCCGAGGATATTCGCGGCATGCATGCCGCCGACGCCATCGTCACCGAACGCGGTGGCATGACCAGCCACGCCGCCGTGATCGCGCGCGGGCTTGGCGTGCCCTGCGTCTCGGGGGCGACGCAATTGCAGCTCGACATGCGCAAGAAAACCCTGACCGTGCCGGGGCGCAAGGTGTTTCACGAGGGCGATATCATCACCGTCGATGGCAGTTCCGGCGAGGTTCTGGCCGGGGCTGCAACGATGATTGAACCGGCCATGGGCGGGGCCTTTGCGACGCTGCTGGACTGGGCCGATGCGGCGCGCGATATCGGCATCCGCGCCAATGCCGACACGCCCGAAGATGCCCGCCTGGCGCTTACATTCGGCGTCGATGGCATCGGGCTCTGCCGCACCGAACACATGTTTTTCGACCCCATCCGCCTGACCGTGATGCGCGAGATGATCTTTGCCGAGGATGCCGCCGACCGCGCCGCCGCGCTGGACCGGCTTCTGCCCATGCAACGCGCCGATTTCAGCGAATTGTTTCAGCTGATGCAGGGCCAACCGGTCTGCATCCGCCTGTTTGACCCGCCCTTGCACGAATTCCTGCCCGGCGACCGCGATGGCATCCGGGCGTTGGCCGAGGCGCTGGATCTGCCGGTCAGCCGTGTGGCCACCCGGATCGAGCATTTGCAGGAGTTCAACCCGATGCTCGGCATGCGCGGCGTGCGGCTCGGCATCACCATGCCCGAGATCTACGAGATGCAGGCGCGCGCCATATTCGAGGCCACCGCCGCGGCCACCAAGGCGGGCAACCCGGTGCTGGCCGAGATCATGATCCCGCTGGTCAGCGCCAAGCGCGAGGTTGAACTGATCAAGGATCGGGTCGATGCGATTGCCGCCTCGGTGCGCAACGAGACCGGGCAGGATTTCGCCTTTCGCCTCGGTGTCATGGTCGAAACGCCGCGCGCCGCGCTGCGCGCCGGTGAGATCGCCGAACATTCGGCGTTTTTATCTTTTGGTACCAACGACCTGACGCAGATGACCTATGGCCTCAGCCGCGACGATGCCGGGCGCTTCATGTCGGCCTATGTCAATCAGGGCGTTTTCATCGAGGATCCATTCCAGCGTCTCGATATGGACGGGGTGGGCGAATTGCTGCATCTGGGGGCGGCGCGTGGCCGCGCGGTCAAGCCCGATATCACGCTCTCGATCTGTGGCGAACATGGCGGCGATCCCGATTCGATCGCCTTTTCGCGCAATGCCGGGTTCACCTATGTCTCCTGCTCGCCCTTCCGGGTGCCGGTGGCCAAGCTGGCGGCGGCGCAGCTGGCGGTGGCGGACACACAATCATTGTCCGATTCCGACACATAATCGCCCCTATTTTCTGTCATTACCCCTATCTGTGAAATGATTGCGGCATGTGCGCATCCGAATCATCCTTTGGGTTGATGTTAACCCCGGGGTGCTTAGGTTATGCGCCAGCCTGACGGCCGGCCGTGCCGGTGGGTCAGGGTAGAATGCGGATTTGGATGGCCGGGCGATCCGGCGGATGGGGGATACCCAGAATGGGATCTTTGCGTATCAAACACGCGCTTTGCGTGGCCGTATCGGTTTTTCTTGTCGTCAGCGGGTCGGCGCAGGCGCAGGCTCAGGCGCAGGTGGTGGCTTCGACCGCGACCGACCCGACCTTTTCGCTCAATGCCACGCTGGCCTCGGTGATGGGCACCGAACGCTCCGCCTTGCGCGCACTCAGCCCGGGACGGGTCCGCGCCCTTGGCGCGCCCTATACGGGCGGCGGTCTGGTCCGCGACGGCGACGCCCCCTACACCGCCGCTGAACTTGACGCGATGCCCGCCGCGCGCGGCAACCGGCAATGGGGCTGTCTGACCGAGGCGCTTTATTTCGAAGCGCGCGGTCAGATCACCGCCGGTCAGTTCGCGGTGGCCGAAGTGATCCTGAACCGGGTCGACAGCCCCGATTACCCCAACTCCATCTGCGGCGTTGTGAACGAAGGCAGTGGACAGCGGAATGCCTGCCAGTTCTCCTATAAATGCGACGGCATACCGGAAGTGGTGCGAGAACCCGCGATTGAACGCCGCCTGGGCAAGATCGCGCGCATCATGATGGATGGCGGCCCGCGCAACCTGACCGGCGGGGCCACGAATTATCACGCCATTTCGGTCAGCCCGTCCTGGGCGCGGGTCTATCCGCAGACCGCCCGGATCGGCGATCATCTGTTTTACCGCAGGCCTTCCTGAGGCGCTTCCATTCGCGCCCGCGGCTGTTAAAAGGCAGGGATTGCCCCATACCCCGAGCCTCTTCATGCCCCCGCCACCCATCTCCGACGAGATCCCCCTCGCCTTTTCCCCGCTGCAGGCCCGCGCAAAATCCGCCGCGGGCTCGGCCCCGCTGGACCGGATCAGCCTGTCCGGTCTGGAGCGCGCGGTCGAGATCGGTGCCTTTCAGCAGGAGCGCGGAACCATCCAGCGCCTGCGGTTCCATATTGTGGTCGAGGTGCTGAGCGCCGCCGAAGAGGCCGCCGATGATGTCGACCGGATCCTGTCCTATGACGCGCTCGGCGAGGCGGTCGATACCGAGCTGACCGTCGAACGGCTGGATCTTCTGGAAACGCTGGCCGCCCGCATCGCGACCCGTATCCTGGCGCATCCGCTGGCGGCGCGCTGTTTTCTGCGCATCGAAAAGCTGGATCGCGGGCCCTACGTTCTGGGGGTCGAGATCGTGCGTAGCACCTCGGAACCTGTGGCCGAGGATGCCGATGCGCCGCGCCCGTTGGTGGTTTATTTCTCACAAGATGCCGCACGCCGCCCCGATCTGGGCGCGGTTCTGGACGATCTGGAGCGGCAGGGCGCGCCTCTGATCCTCTGTGTCGGGGCGGCGGTTGCCGGGATGCCGGTGGCTGATGCCACCGCGCAGCGCCGGATCGATCTGCTGGAGATTGAACAGAACGCCTGGGCGCTGGCCGCGCGCGATACGCGCTGCGTTGTCGCTGCAACGCGGACCGAGCTGGACTGGGCGTTGAAGAACGGCCGGGTATCGGTCTGGGCCCCGTCCAAGCTGGTGCTTGACAGTTTCGACGCGCCCGACACCATGGCGGGCGAGGCGCTGGCACTATGGCTGGCAGAGCAGTTTCGCGCCGAAAGGATGATCTGCCTTGGCGGTCTGGCCCCGCGCTCGGACAGGGTCGGGATCACCCGACTGCCCGCCACCTGACCGCTCCTCGCGCCTTCGCGGCGCTCCTCGCTGGATCCCCGGATATGACCCTCTATTACCGCCCCATCGCCCAGATCGACGCCGCCCGGCCCGGCCATGCCGCGCCCCTGGCCGGCACCTGGGCCTGGTTCACCCATGTCGAGGAACTTTCCCGCGACGCCCCCCCGCGCATCATCCCCGCCGATGCGGTGCCCGGCCCCGCGCTTGCCCGCCTGACGGCCCCGAGACCCGCCATCGCCGGGCTGTCACTCGATACCCCGCGCCTCATGGGCATCCTCAACCTGACGCCCGACAGTTTCTCGGATGGCGGTGAGTTCAGCGACCTCGAAAAGGCGCTGGATCAGGCGCAAAGGATGTTGGACGAGGGGGCCGATATGCTGGATCTGGGCGGCGAAAGCACGCGCCCCGGTGCCACAGAAGTGCCGGTGGCCGAAGAAACCGCCCGCACCGCGCCGGTTATTGCCGCCCTGCGCGCCGATGGCATCACCGCGCCGATTTCGATCGATACGCGCAAATCGGCTGTGGCGCGCGCGGCACTCGAGGCCGGCGCGAACCTCATCAACGATGTCTCGGCCTTCCATTTCGACCCGGACATGGCCGCCACCGCCGCCCGCGCCGGTGCCCCGGTGGCGCTGATGCACGCCCAGGGCCTGCCCGATGCGATGCAGGACAACCCCGATTACGGCAATGTCCTGCTCGACGTTTATGACAGCCTTGAAATACAGCTGCGCACCGCTGAAGCCGCCGGCATCGCCCGCCGGAACATCCTCGTTGATCCCGGCATTGGCTTTGGCAAGACCGATACCCATAACATGGCCCTGATAAACCGTATTTCGCTGTTTCACGGGCTTGGCTGCGGCATCCTTCTGGGCGTGTCGCGCAAGGCCGGTATCGGGCGCATCGGTACCATCCCCGATCCTCACGACCGCGGGCCTGCTTCGGCGGCTATTGGCCTATATGCGCTGGGGCAGGGGGTTCAGATGCTGCGTGTCCATGATACAGAAGTTCACAGGCAAATGATCGCGCTCTGGCGCGCGGCGCAAAGAGGGGCCCCATGACACGCAGGCTGTTTGGAACCGACGGGGTGCGCGGGCGCGCCAATACCGACCCGATGACCGCCGAAATGGCGCTGAAACTGGGGGCCGCGGCGGGCCGCTATTTCCGCCGCGACAAAAGCCCCGGCCACCGCGTGGTGATCGGCAAGGATACCCGGCTGTCGGGTTACATGATCGAAAACGCGCTGACGGCGGGGTTTACCTCGACCGGCATGAACGTACTGCTGCTCGGGCCGGTGCCGACACCCGCCGTGGGGCTGCTCACGCCTTCGATGCGGGCCGATGTCGGGGTGATGATTTCCGCCAGCCACAACCCGGCCACCGATAACGGCATCAAGCTCTTTGGCCCCGACGGCTACAAGCTCAGCGATGCGGCCGAGATGGAAATCGAACGCCTGGTCTTTTCTGATATCGTGCCCGCGCAGGCCGAAAACATCGGCCGCGCCAAACGCATTGACGATGGCAGGTTCCGTTATGTCGAGCGGGTCAAGGGCACTTTTCCGGCCGGTCTGACGTTGGATGGGCTCAAGGTCGTGGTCGATTGCGCCAACGGGGCCGCCTATCGCGCAGCGCCTGAGGTTTTGTGGGAATTGGGGGCCGAGGTGATCGCCATTGGCGTCAGCCCGAACGGCTTCAACATCAACGACGGGGTCGGCTCGACCGCGCCCGGTGCCGCGGCGGCAAAGATACTGGAAACCGGGGCCGATCTGGGCATCTGCCTCGATGGCGACGCCGACCGTGTCATCTTGATCGACGAAAAGGGCCAGGTTGCCGATGGCGATCAGATCATGGCGTTGTTTGCCAATCGGTGGGCCGATGAGGGCCGCCTGAAGGGCCACACGCTGGCCGCCACGGTGATGTCCAACCTGGGGCTGGAACGCTACCTTGCCGATCGGTCCATCGTGCTGCACCGCACCCCGGTGGGCGATCGCCACGTGGTCGCCGCGATGCGCGAACACGGGCTTAACCTGGGTGGTGAGCAATCGGGCCATATCGTGATGACCGATTACGCCACAACCGGCGACGGGCTGATTGCGGGGCTGCAATTTCTGGCTGAAATGGTGCGCACCAGCAAGCGTGCCAGCGACTTGGCGCATAGTTTCGAGAAAGTTCCTCAGCTTCTGGAAAACGTGCGCTATGCGGCGGGGCAAACGCCGCTGGAGGCGACCCTTGTCCAGGCCGCAATCGCCGAGGCACAGGCGCAACTGGACGGCACCGGGCGGCTTTTGATCCGCAAATCAGGCACCGAGCCGTTGATCCGGGTTATGGCGGAATGCGAGGATCCGGGCCTGTTGCAGACTGTGGTGGGCGATGTCGTGGCGGCGGTGAAATCTGCGATCTGACGGCCGCTATCCGGCCCGAAACAACCGCCGCAGCGCGCCCCACTGGCTCAACGCCACCCCCGTCAGGATGAACACCAGCGCCCAGAGGAGCGCGGGCGGCAGCGGCTCGCCCAGAAACGCGGCCCCCAACAGGACCGACCAGAGCGGCACCTGATAATTCACCAGGCTCATGAATACCGGCCCGGCCGAACGCACCACGATCACCCGCAGCAAATTGGCCGCCGCCGTCGGGATCAGGCCAAGCCCCGCGATCCACAGCAGCGTGTCGGTGGGCGGCATCGGTGGCGGGCCCTCCACGATCCAGGCCAGCGGCACCACGATCACCGCACCGATGAAAAGCAGAACGGTGGCCAGGCCGATCGGGTCCACCGGCGGCAGGCGGCGCAGATAGATCGAGCTGACCGCATAGCATCCGGCAGCACCCAGAGCGGCCAGCCGCCCCCAGGTCTCCATCTGCGCGCCGCTGCTTTCAAAGGCCTGGCCCCCGATCAGCACCACGACACCGACAAAGCCGATGCCAAAGCCCACCGTCCTGCGCAGCGTCATCTGTTCGCCCGGCACCAGGAAATGCGCCAGCGGCAGCACGATCAGCGCCACCGCCGCCATGGAAACACCGGCAAATCCCGAGGTGACATATTGCTGCCCCCAGGACAGCAGGGTGAAGGGCAGGGCCGAGCTGAGCAGCCCGACGAAAAACATTCCCCACCAATCGCGGGCCGGGCTGGTGAACAAAGGCGCGCCGCGCAGGCCCCAGACCAATGACATCAGTGCCGCCGCAAACCCGATCCGCCCCGCCGCCAGCCAGAACGGCGTGATACCGCGCAGCGCCACCTCGATGGCCAGAAACGTCGCCCCCCAGGTCAGGCCCAGAATGGCGATCATCAGCCAGCTTTTCGGCGTGATCTGGGGTGCGGTCATCATGTGGTCCCTTCCGGTGTGAGCAGACAAAGACCCCGGCAGAGGGCCGGGGTCAATTGCGAAACGTCCGCCCGGTCGGCGCGCCTATCCCCGCAACCGGTGATGCAGCAGGATCGGCACGGCCAGCTCTTCCTCATCGCTCAGGTGGCGGTGCAGGAACCGTTCGATCCCGGCGCTGATGTCGGCCAGCGGCCCGGCTTCATCGGCCATCTGCGTCTCCTCCAGGGTGGCCAGTTGCACCACCCGGTTGGCAGTGCGGGTAAAGCGGTCCAATAGCGCATCCAGCGCGGCATGGTCACCCTCCAGCATCGCCAGCCCGGCAGCGAATCGCGGATCGGCGGCCTCCAGCTCGGGAAAGAAATCCCGGTCCTCCCAATGGTGATGGCCGTGCAGATTGCGCACCAGCAGATTGCCGAAATGCGCCAGCCGCCGGGCGTATTGTTGCGGGTCGCTGGATTTATCCAGAAAGCCTTGCGTGTCCTGTGTGATGATCTCCGCCAGCTGGCGGAACATGGAATGGGCGGCCATCCAGTTCTGGGTGGACCGGGCGAGGTTCGGGTTCTGCGGCCAGGTCGCGCGCGGATAATCCCGAAGCAGGATCTGCATCTCAAAGGGCAGGCCCTGTCTTGTGTCGATGCTGGTTTGGGTCATACGGGGCAAAATGGGGGTGGCGTTATATTATAACAAGCTTCCCGCCCGCACGGATACTGTGCGCAGATGCAAGGCAAACAGAAAACGGCCCCGGCAGGGTGTCCCGCCGGGGCCGCGAATTTCAATGACCAAAAGGCTCAGTTCTTGGCCTTGTCCACCATCTTGCCGGCCGAAATCCACGGCATCATGCCGCGCAGCTTCTCGCCGACCTGTTCGATCTGATGCTCGTCATTCAACCGGCGCGTGGCCTTGAACGATGGCTGGCCGGCCTGGTTTTCCAGCATGAAGTCGCGCACGAATTTGCCGGTCTGGATGTCGCGCAGAACCGCCTTCATCCGGGCCTTGGTCTCGTCGTAAGGCAGGATGCGGGGGCCCGAGACATATTCGCCATATTCGGCGGTGTTGCTGATCGAGTAGTTCATGTTGG
>CAXBGQ010000065.1:0-12201 GCA_963975135.1 uncultured Nioella sp.
GACGCAGGTGGAATGGGGCGATCTGGATATTCTGATCGTCGATCTGCCGCCCGGCACCGGCGATGTCGCGATGACGCTGTGCCAGAAATCCGAGGTTACTGGGGCGATCATCGTCTCGACGCCGCAGGATGTGGCGCTGATGGATGCCAAGAAGGCGATCAACATGTTCCAGACGCTGAAAACGCCGATCCTTGGCCTGATCGAAAACATGTCGGGCTATGTCTGCCAGAATTGCGGCCATGAGGAGCATATCTTTGGCGAAGGCGGCGTGCGCGCCGAGGCCACCCGGCTGGACGTGCCTTTCCTGGGCGCGCTGCCGATTTCGCTTGAAACCCGGATCGCGGGCGATGCAGGCACGCCGATTGCGGCCGGCGATGGCGCGATGTCGGATGCCTACGCCGCGCTGGCTGCCCGTCTGGTGGAGGGCGGGCTGGCCTGAGCGCCCTCCCTCGTCCCGGCGACTCGCATGAATCCGCCCCCGGTGCCGCCTGCGCCGGGTTTTTCGGCCATTCCTGGAAAAAATCACCATCTGCTGTGGCACAAGGATCACAGCTATATCTAGTGGGTCTAAATGCAGGGATCCACAATCTGTGCGCTATTTCCACCCGGGTTGGGCGCGATCCCTCGTCCTTCCTTGGGCCTTCGACGCATGAACGGATAAAATTCCCATAAAAGGGGATTGCATGGGAAATTCTTCCATGGCACAAACATGACACAGCAAACGAGATGCACCGGGATAGCGGAAAACCACTGGCCGGAACGATAATAAAAGCAGGTTCATACAGGCACTCTAACGCTGACGATGAGAGATCCGGCGCGCGGGCAGAGCAGACATCCCCCCCAGGTATGCGCGCCCGCCGGAATACCCAGAAATGGGACGAGGGCGGCGGATTGAGCAGTGGCAGCTAGCTCGATCCGCCGTTGTCCATTTCAGGGCACGAAACAAGGCAATAAAGGGGCCGGGGACAGTGGAGCGCAGGTTTCAGGGCGAAAGCCGGAACAAGGTAGACGGAAAGGGCCGGGTGTCGATCCCGGTCAAGTTTCGTCGCGTTCTGCAGAATTCCGACAGCCAATATAGCCCCGGCGGCGCGCCGCGCCTTTACATCGCCTATGGCGACCCCTCCAAGAATTTTCTCGAATGCCTCTCGGGCGATGCCTATGACGAGATTGACGCGATGATCCAGGCCGAGGGGCGCGGCACCGCGCTGCGCACCCTGCTGGAAGAGCTCTATTATTCCAAATGCGACGAGACCACGGTCGATGATACCGGACGTCTGGTCCTGCCGCCCGCCGCGCGTGAAAAGATCAATCTCGGCCCCGAGGCGCTGTTTCAGGGCAAGGGCGACAAATTCCATATCCTCAGCGCCGATCAGGGTGCCGCCGCCGCAGAAAATATCGAGAAACTGATGGCGCAACTTGGTGGTGGGCGCGAATTCTTTGACCCGCTCAGCCTGGCAGGAAATTCCGGCGGAGAGGGCGCGTAATGCCCGCGCCGGTGTCCGATACCCCGACTTCCGCACCCCATATTCCTGTAATGCTGACTGCGATCCTCAAGGCGGTTGCGCCGGTTCAGGGCGTCTGGCTGGATGGCACATTCGGGGCAGGCGGCTACGCGCGCGGATTGCTCGGGGCCGGGGCGGATGTCGTGATTGGCATCGACCGCGACCCGCTGGCCTTTGAGATGGCCGCCCCCTGGGCCACCGACTATGAGGGGCGTCTGATTCTGGTGCCCGGCACCTTTTCGGATCTCGACAGTCTCGCCGCCGACGCGGGCCATCCCGCGCTGGATGGGGTGGTTCTGGATCTGGGCGTCTCCTCGATGCAGCTTGATCAGGCCGAGCGCGGGTTTTCCTTCATGCGGGACGGGCCACTGGATATGCGGATGGGGCAGGCGGGGCCGTCGGCCGAGGATCTGGTCAATGACGCGCCCGAGGCCGCATTGGCCGATATCCTGTATCATTATGGCGAGGAACGCGCCGCGCGCCGGATCGCCAAATCCATCGTCGCGGAGCGGGCGTTGGGTCGAATTGCTTCCACCGCGCAACTCGTTTCCATCATTGAGAAAAACCTGCCGCGTGCCAAGCCGGGCCAAAGCCATGTCGCGACCCGCAGCTTTCAGGCCATCCGCATCGCGGTAAACGATGAATTCGGCCAGCTTGTGCAGGGATTAACGGCCGCTGAACGCGTCCTGAAACCCGGCGGGCAATTGGCGGTGGTGACCTTCCACTCGCTGGAGGACCGGATTGCCAAGCGCTTTTTGCAGGATCGCGCCAGCTTTGGCGGCGGCGGGTCGCGCTACGCGCCCGAGGCCGCCGAACGCGAGCCCGCCTTTACCCTGACGCCGCGCCGCGCCATTGCGCCCGATGCCGCCGAAATCGCCATCAATCCGCGCGCAAGATCGGCCAAGCTGCGGGTGGCGCGCCGCACCGAGGCCCCCGCGGGCGTTCCGCAAACCGATATTCTGGGCCTGCCACCCCTGACGGAGATTTTGTAACCAATGCGTGGTTTTGTGACTTTTCTTGCCGCCTTTGCCGTCGTCGCCCTGGGCTATTGGGCCTATCATCAGAACATCCTGACACAACAATCCCTGCGCGAGGTCGACCGGCTGCAACGCGAGATCGGGCTTGAGCGCGAAAACCTGGGCGTGCTGCGGGCCGAATGGGCCTATCTAAACCGGCCCGACCGTCTGCGCGAACTGGTGGATCTGAACTTCGACCGGCTTGGCCTCTTGCCGATGTCGCCCAGCCAGTTCGCGGTGATGGACGAGGTCGTCTGGCGCCCCGAAAGCCTGCCCGAGGCCGCGGCCCCGTCAGAGCCTGAAAACATCCTCTTCAGCGCATCCGAAACGGAGGAGCCGCTATGACCCGCCGCATCGCCCTGCGCCCGCTGGCCCGCATTCTGGAAGCCCGAGCGATCGGCGAAAACCCCGACAGGATCGAGCGCGAGAACGTGGCGCTGCGCCACGAACAGGCGCGCGACAAGATGCGCCAACGGGCCGAAAGCCGCCTGTTGATGGTGGCGATGGCTTTCTTTGCGGCTTTTCTGACCGTGGGCGTGAAAATGACGGCGCTGGCCGGGTCCGAGCCCGAAGAGCCGCATATCGCATCGACCGCCGCCGCCGCATTGGGCACGCGTGCCGATATCGTTGATCGGCGGGGCCGGGTGCTGGCCACCAATCTGATCACCAATTCGCTTTATGTGCAGCCCAACGACCTGATTGACCCGGCCACCGCCGCCGCGGGACTGGCCGAGATTTTCCCTGATCTGGAATTGGACTGGCTGATGCGGCGGTTTACGTCGGGCTCAAGTTTTGCCTGGCTGCGCGGCTCGATCAGTCCCGAACAGCAGCAGCGCGTGCATGATCTGGGCGAGCCCGGGCTGCTCTTTGGCCCGCGCGATATGCGCCTCTACCCCAATGGTGCGGTGGCCGCGCATATCCTGGGCGGCGCGCGGTTTGGCGAGCAGGCGGTGAATTCAGCCGAGATTCTGGGCGTGGCGGGCATCGAGGCGCAATTCGACGCAGAATTGCGCGACCCTGCCCGCAATGGTGAACCTTTGCAGCTGTCGCTCGATCTGACCGTGCAGGCGGCGGTCGAGGAGGTTCTGGAAGGCGGCATGACCCTGATGAACGCCATCGGGGCGGCGGCGGTGCTGATGGATGTGAATACCGGCGAGGTCATATCGCTGGCCAGCCTGCCCGATTTCGACCCCAACGCGCGGCCCCGGCCCTTGCTGGTGGGTGATCAGGCCGAAAGCCCGCTTTTCAACCGGGCGCTGCAGGGGGTCTATGAACTGGGCTCCGTGTTCAAGATATTCACCGCGGCGCAGGCGCTGGAACTGGAGCTGGTCGAGCCCGATACCATGATTGACACAACCGGCCCGTTGCGTATGGCCGGGTTCGAGATCGAGGATTTTTCGAATTACGGGCCGGAAAACTCGGTCACCGATGTGATCGTGCGCTCCTCCAATATCGGCACCGTGCGCCTGGCCGAGATGATCGGGACCGAACGCCAGCAGGAGTTTCTGGACTCTCTGGGTCTGTTTGACCCCACCGGCATCGAGGTTGTCGAACAGCGCGCGGCGCGCCCGCTCTATCCGTCACGCTGGACCAACCTGTCGACGGCCACAATCTCCTATGGGCACGGCATTTCCGTCAGCCCGCTGCATCTGGCGGCGGCCTATGCCTCGCTTTTGAATGGCGGCACCCGGGTGCAGCCGACGATCCTGCGCCGCGATACGCCGCAGGAAGGCGCGCGGGTGGTGTCCGAAGAAGTGTCGGCCATTGCGGCCAGCATGCTGCGCCAGGTCGTGACCGACGGCACCGCGTCCTTGGGTGAGGTCGAAGGCTATGAGGTTGGCGGCAAGACCGGATCGGCGGACAAACCCGACCCTGAGGGCGGCTATTACGAGGGCCGGCTCTTGTCGACATTCGCGTCGGTCTTTCCGGCCAACGATCCGCAATATGTGCTGGTGGTCACGCTCGATGAACCCAACATCGTAATGCTGGGCGAGGAACGGCGCACTGCCGGCTGGACCGCCGTGCCCGTGGCCGCCGAAATTATCCGCCGCGCCGCGCCATTGTTGGGCCTGCGCCCGGAAAGCGTTGATCCCGAGCTTGCCTATCAGCTATCCAGCGCTTCAGAATAAGCCCGACTCGTGATGTGCGTGTGCGGGTGTCTGGGGGCAGGATGACCGAGAAAACCTTATCCGAACTGGGGCTGACGGCCCCGCGCGGCGGCGATCGCGCGGTGACCGGCCTTTCGACCGACAGCCGCAAGGTCAAGCCGGGCCACCTCTTTGCGGCCCTGCCGGGATCACGCGTGCATGGTGGCGCGTTCATCCAATACGCGCTCAGGATGCGGGCGGCGGCGATTCTGACCGACCGGCAGGGGGCCGAGATCGCGGCAGAGGTGCTGGAAGGTGCCGATGCAACCCTGATCACGGTCGAGGATCCGCGCGCGGCCCTTGCCCATGCCAGCGCGCTCTGGTTCGGGGCGCAACCCGCCTGCGTCGTGGCGGTAACCGGCACCAATGGCAAGACATCCGTGGCAAGTTTCACCCGCCAGATCTGGACCGCGCTTGGTCTTGAGGCGGCCAACATCGGCACAACGGGCGTCGAAGGTGCCTATTCCGCCCCCGGCATCCACACCACGCCCGACCCGCTGACGCTGCATGCGCTCTTGGCTGATATGGCGGCGGCAGGCGTGGACCATGTCGCGATGGAGGCGTCCTCGCACGGGCTGGATCAGGCGCGGATGGAGGCGGTGCATCTTGCCGCCGCCGCGTTCACCAATTTCACCCAGGATCATCTGGATTATCACGACACGATGGAGGCCTATTTTCAGGCCAAGCTGCGGCTCTTTACGGAGCTTTTGCCCGAGGAGACCACCGCCGTGATCAACCTCGACGATCCGCTCGGGCCCGAGGTTGCCGAGGCCTGTGAACGGCGCGAGATCGAGGTGCTGACGGTGGCGCAATATGCCGATGACGCACGGCTCAAGATCACCGGGCGGCGGATGGATGAGACCGGGCAGGACGTGCTGTTTCGCTGGCAGGGCACGCCCTATCAGGCGCGGCTGGATCTGATCGGCGGGTTTCAGGCGATGAATGTGCTAACGGCGGCGGGGCTTGTGATTGGCGCGGGCGAGGAGCCCGAGGCGGTGTTCAACGTGCTGTCGCAGATATCGGGTGTGCGGGGCCGTATGGAGCTGGCCGCGCGGCGCGCAAACGGGGCCCCGGTCTATGTCGATTATTCGCATACGCCCGACAGCCTGCAAACCGCGCTGCAAGCGCTGCGCCCGCATGTTCTGGGCCGTCTTGTCGTGGTGTTCGGCGCCGGCGGCGACCGCGATCGTGGCAAACGGCCCCTGATGGGACAGGCGGCGCAGGACCATGCCGATGTGCTGATCGTGACCGATGACAACCCGCGCAGCGAAGATCCCGACGCGATCCGGGCCGAGGTGCTGTCGGGCTGTCCTGGCGCGACCGAAGTGGGCGACCGGGCCGAGGCCATCCTGCGCGGCATCGATGCGTTGCAGGCCGGCGATGCGTTGCTGATCGCGGGCAAGGGCCATGAAAGCGGCCAGCAGGTGGGCGATGTGGTTTACCCGTTCGACGATGTCGAACAGGCCAGTGTCGCCGTGGCCGCGCTGGAGGGGCTGGAATGACCCCGCTCTGGACCGCAACCGAGGCGGCAAAGGCCACCGGCGGGCGGGCGCAGGGGGATTGGCAGGCGGGCGGCGTCTCGATTGACACACGCACGCTTTGCCCCGGCGATCTGTTCGTGGCCCTCAGCGCCGCGCGCGACGGGCATGATTTTGTCGCGCAGGCCCTCGCAAAGGGTGCGGCCGCGGCGATGGTCAGCCATATTCCCGAGGGCGTGGATGCCGATGCGCCGCTTTTGATCGTTCGGGATGTTCTGGTTGCGCTGGAGGCTCTGGGTGCCGCCGCCCGCGCGCGGACAACGGCCAGGGTTGTTGCGGTCACAGGCTCGGTCGGCAAGACCACCACCAAGGAGATGCTGCGCACCGCGCTCTCCGCTTTGGGGCGGACCCATGCCGCCGAGGCCAGCTATAACAACCATTGGGGTGTGCCGCTGACCCTGGCGCGGATGCCGGTCGATACCGAATATGCGGTGATCGAGATCGGCATGAACGCGCCCGGCGAGATTGCGCCGCTGTCACGCCTGGCCCGCCCGCATGTCGCCGTGATCACCACCGTTGCCGCCGTACATCTGGAGGCTTTTGGCAGTGTTGAGGAGATCGCGGTGGAAAAGAGCGCGATATTCGAGGGGCTGGTGCCGGGCGGTATTGCCGTGATCAACGCCGATCTGGAAGTGACGCCGCGCCTGGCCGTCGCCGCGACGGATGTCGCTGAAATTGTGCAGGTTGGCGCGAGCGCAGGCGCAGAGGCGCATCTGGGTGCAGTCACGATCAGCGATGCGGTGACCGTGGTGCAGGCCGAACTGGATGGCGTGCCGCTGCTGTTCAAGCTCAATGCGCCGGGGCGGCATCTGGCGCGGAACGCGTTGATGACGCTGGCGGTGGTCGACCGGCTTGGCGGCGATATCGCGCGTGCCGTTCTGGCGCTGGCGGGTTGGAGCGGTGTCTCGGGGCGCGGCAAACGCGAGCGGATCGTTTTGAACATGACCGATGATCAGGCCATCGAGCTGATCGACGATGCGTTCAATGCCAGCCCGATGTCGGTCGGAGCCAGCCTTGAGGTGCTGGCCGCCAGCACGCCAAAAGGCCGTGGCCGCCGGGTGGCGGTGTTGGGGGACATGCTGGAACTGGGCCCGACCGGCTCGGCGCTGCATGCTGAAATTGCGCAACATCCGGCGATTGCGGAGCTTGACCTGATTTGCACTTCGGGGCCGCTGATGGCGCATCTCGACGCCGCGCTGCCGGCTGAAAAGCGCGGCCTTCATACCGACACCCCCGAGGCGATGGCCCGCGCGTTGCCCGCGATATTGTGGCCCGGCGATATCGTGCTGATCAAAAGCTCCAAGGGCGCAAAACTGTCGCTGGCGGTTGACGCGCTGCGCAAATTGGGCCAAGCGGCGTGGCAAACGCGCGAGGAAACCCACTAGATGTTGTATTGGCTGAGCAGCCTGTCGGATGGCGGCGATTTTTTTAATCTGTTTCGCTACATCACCTTTCGCGCCGGCGGCGCGTTTTTCACATCGCTGATTTTCGGCTTTGTCTTTGGTCGTCCGATGATCAACCTGTTGCGCCGGAAATACCAGAACGGCCAGCCCATTCGCGAAGATGGCCCCGAAAGCCACCTGGAGACCAAGGCCGGCACGCCGACGATGGGGGGGCTTTTGATCCTCGCGGCGCTGTCTTTGTCGACGCTGGTATGGGCGCGGCTCGATAATCCTTATGTCTGGATGGTGATGTTCGTCACCGTCAGCTTTGGTGCCCTGGGGTTTCTGGACGATTACCGCAAGGTCAGCCAGCAAAGCACGGCAGGCGTGCCGGGGCGCATCCGGTTCAGCATCGGTTTGCTGATTGCGGCCTTTGCCGGTGTCATGGCGATGATGGCCCATCCCGAAGGTTTATCGGGGCAATTGGCCTTTCCGATCTTTAAGTCGCTGCTGCTGAACCTCGGCATCTTCTATGTGCCTTTCGCCATGCTGGTCATTGTCGGCAGTGCCAATGCCGTCAACCTGACCGACGGGCTGGACGGGTTGGCGATCATGCCGGTGATGATCGCGGCGGCGACGTTGGGCATGATTGCCTATGCCGTGGGCCGGGTCGATTTCACCGAGTATCTGGATGTGCATTACGTGCCGGGCACCGGTGAATTGCTGGTCTTTACCGCCGGCTTGATCGGCGGCGGGCTTGGATTTTTGTGGTATAACGCGCCGCCCGCGGCGGTGTTCATGGGCGATACCGGATCGCTGGCGCTTGGCGGCGCGCTTGGGGCCATCGCGGTTGCCACCAAGCACGAGATCGTGCTGTCGATCGTTGGCGGGCTTTTCGTGGCCGAGGCGATGAGCGTGATCATTCAGGTGGTTTATTTCAAAAGCACCGGCAAACGGGTGTTCCTGATGGCCCCGATCCATCACCATTTCGAGAAACGCGGATGGGCCGAGCCGCAGATCGTGATCCGGTTCTGGATTATCTCGCTGATCCTGGCGCTGATCGGGTTGGCGACGCTGAAGTTGAGGTGAGCGGGCTGCTCCTCGACCCCTTGTCGGGGTCGCCTCGCTGCGGTGCGTTTCCGATCGGGCGGCGGTCCATGTGGTGATTGCGGGATGCCTCCGGCGGGGATATTTGGGGGCGCAAAGAAGCAGGTTCTGTGTGAAGGGCGATGGCGATGATCCCGGTTCAAGGCGTTAAGGGTAAATGCGTGGCCGTGTTGGGGCTTGGCCTGTCGGGCCTGTCGGCGGCGCGGGCCTTGCGCGCGGGCGGTGCCGAGGTTTTGGCCTGGGATGACGGATCGGCCGGGCGCGCGGGCGCAGAGGCAGAAGGGTGCGGTGACTGGATCGAACGGGAAATCGACCACTTCGGCCTTGATCGCGCATATCCTGGCGGAAAACGGCACGCCTTGCCAGTTGGCGGGCAATATCGGCCGCGGGGTTCTGGACCTGGACCCTCCCGAAAACGGTGAGGTGATCGTGCTGGAGCTGAGCAGTTACCAGACCGAATTGGCCCGCGCGTTGACGCCCGATGTGGCCGTGTTCACCAATCTGTCGCCGGATCACCTGGACCGGCATGGCGGGATCGGCGGCTATTTCGCGGCCAAGCGGCGGCTCTTTTCCGAGGGCGGCCCGGATCGCGCGGTGATCGGTGTCGACGAGGCGGAAGGAGCCTATCTGGCGGGGCAGATGGGCGAGGGCGCGGCGGATGGACGGCTGATCCGCGTGTCGGTGGCGCGCAAGCTGAGCGGGCCGGGTTGGAATGTCTTTGCCCGCAAGGGCTGGTTGTCGGAGATGCGCAAGGGCCGTCAGATTGCAGCGATTGATCTGCGGGGCGTGGCGGGTCTGCCGGGGGCGCATAATCACCAGAATGCCTGCTGTGCCTATGCGGCGGTGCGCGCTCTGGGCGTCGCTCCGAAGGTGGTGGAGGCCGCGTTTCACAGCTTTGCCGGCCTGCCGCACCGCTCGCAGATGGTGGGCGAGAAGGGCGGTGTTCGGTTCGTCAATGACAGCAAGGCCACCAATGTGGATGCGGCGGCCAAGGCGCTGGCGGCTTTCCCGAAAGTCCGTTGGATCTGCGGCGGCTTGCAGAAGGATGGCGGGCTGGAGGGGTTGCGGGCCGAGCTCGGAAATGTGGCAAAGGCCTATGTGATCGGGCGCGAGGCCGAGGCGTTCGCGCTGCAATTGGGCGACGTGCCGGTGGCGGTCTGTAGAACGATGGCGGCGGCGGTCGCGCAGGCAGCGGCCGATGCGGCACCGGGGGATGTGGTGCTGTTGGCCCCGGCGGCGGCGAGTTTTGACCAATACGACAATTTCGAGCGGCGCGGCGAGGATTTCATGGCTGAAGTCGCGAAAGTGGTCACGGGATAGCGCCATTGGTCAGGCGCAGGTCTCGACATCCGCGGCGCGGATGGATCGCAAACCGCAGCACGGGCCCGGTCAATTCAGATGATAGGTCAGCGCGCTGGCGATCAGGAGGCGCAGCTTGTCGGTTTCTATCGCTGTCCCATCCGGAAACATCACGGCACGGTTGCCGTCATAGGTGAAATCGTCGGGAAAGAGGGCACGGAAATCCGCGATGACCGTGGTCTGGCAATGGGCGTAGAGCGCGCAGCCGCCCGTTTTCGGCACCCCAAGGCGCAACGTGGTGCCAGCGCGGGTTTCAGGCGTAAGATAGGCGGGCTGACCCCATTTCAGGGTTTCCTGCACCGGGCCCACGCCCGGAGTACTCGCCGCGACTGTATAGATCAGCGCGCGCAACGCCAGCAGGCGGTCCCGCGCAGAATCGGGGACCCCCGCAAACGCGGCGGCGACATCGGTGCTGTCAAAGGGCGGGGTTGCCTTCATTGCACAATCCTAACGCAAGCAAATCCCCGGCCCAATCCCAATTGATGTGGCATTTCTCTGGCCCCGTGCCGAAAATCGCGTTACTCTGCCAAGCAGACCCGGAACAAACCGGGCGATCAGAGGCAGTATCGGGCGGTACGCATGACAGAAATGGCGCATGGCACAGTTCTTGTGCAATCGGGCGAGGCGATTTTGCCCCGCTGGTGGCGAACCGTGGATCGGGTCACGCTGGCCTGTATCTTCACGCTCTTCCTGATCGGGCTGTTGCTTGGCTTTGCCGCATCGCCTCCGTTGGCCGCGCGCAACGGGTTGTCGCCGTTTTATTATGTCTCACGGCAGGCGATATTCGGCGGCATGGCCTTTGTCGCGATGATCCTGACTTCGATGCTGACGCCGCAACAGGTGCGCCGGATCGGCGTGCTCGGGTTTTTCGGGGCGTTTGTGGCACTGGCCTTGTTGCCGGTGCTTGGCACCGATTACGGGCAGGGGGCCACGCGGTGGTATTCGCTTGGCTTTGCGTCGCTGCAGCCAGCGGAGTTTCTGAAGCCCGTGTTCGTGGTATTCGTCGCCTGGATGATCGCGGCCAGTCAGGAAATCAACGGCCCGCCCGGCAAAACGGTGTCTTTGCTGGCGATGCTGATTGTCGTTGGCATGTTGGTGATGCAGCCCGATTACGGGCAAGGCGCGTTGGTCCTGTTTTCCTGGGCGGTGATCTATTTCGTGGCCGGGGCCCCGATCTGGATCCTTGGGATCATTGCGCTCGTTACGGTCGCGGGCGGTATCCTGGCCTATAGCTCGGTTGAACATGTGGCGCGCCGGATCGACGGGTTTCTGTCGCCAGAGGTCGAGGCCAACACGCAACTTGCCTATGCCGCCAATGCCATCCGCGAGGGTGGGTTTTTCGGCGCGGGCCTGGGCGAGGGCGCGGTGAAATGGACCTTGCCCGATGCCCATACCGATTTCATCATCGCGGTCGCGGCCGAGGAATACGGGCTGCTGCTGGTGCTGTTGATCATCGTGCTCTTTACGATTGTGGCGATGCGCGGGTTCTTTCGCCTGATGCGCGAACGCGATCCGTTCACGCGGCTGGCCGGTGCCGGTCTTGCCGCGACATTCGCGCTGCAATCCATCATCAATATGGGCGTGGCGGTGCGGCTGTTGCCGGCCAAGGGCATGACGCTGCCCTTTGTTTCCTATGGCGGGTCCAGCCTGATCGCGACGGGCATTGCCGTGGGTATGTTGCTGGCCTTTACCCGGTCGCGGCCGCAGGGCGATATCGGTGACATTCTGTTGGCACGGCGCAGGTGAGACGATGGCAGACGGTCCTCTTCTGATTATCGCGGCAGGTGGCACGGGCGGGCATATGTTTCCCGCCCAGGCATTGGCCGAGGCGATGATCCGCAAGGGATGGCGGGTGCGGCTTTCGACCGACGCGCGCGGCGCGCGATATACTGGTGGCTTTCCGCATGTGGTGGAGATCGTCCAGGTGTCATCGGCCAGTTTCGCGCGCGGCGGCGTTGCGGCCAAACTGGTCGCTCCCATCAGGATCATCGGCGGAATTTTGGCGACCACATGGCGCATGATGCGTGAGAAACCGGCCATGGTGGTGGGGTTTGGCGGCTATCCGACCATTCCCGCGCTGGCGGCCGCCTGGATTACCCGCCGCCCGCGCATGATCCATGAACAAAACGGCATTTTGGGGCGGGTGAACC